>CALUNI010000006.1 GCA_944321905.1 uncultured Muribaculaceae bacterium
AGGCCGGGGTGGCAGCCAGTGCGATGACGGCTGCCGCGATTGCTTGCTTTTTCATTGCTATTGTCGTTTAAAATTAAAATATTTCAAAATCATTCTCTTTCACAACGTATGCCGAATGCTCCGTCGCGACCGGCCACATAGTTGACCCACACTTTCTCATCGGGGTTGTCCTCGTTAAGGCTCGGAGCAGTGTAAGCCCCGATTTCCATCATATAAGCACGACCTATCCCCGAAACCTCGCGGGCAGGCGTACTGCTCCAGTACACTGCATTATATCCGACGAGATACCTGTCGTTGTCCACTATGCCGCCGCGCACCCCTCCATAGAATCCGCGAGAACCCACCATCGGGTAAAACGTTCCTTCGGTATCGTTTTCATCTTTCTTGAAATAATATCCGTTGTCATATTTTACCTGATTGATACGGTCGAGATTGTTGGCATACAGATTCATGGTTGTCTTGACGAATCCGGTCCATGCAAATTGACCCGACACGCGATAGCCCACAGGACTGGGATCGTAAATGGTCTTTACGTTTGACCAACCCTGCACGGCAGTCTCTGTGCCGAAGCCTCCTGTCTTGTATTCGTTGCCCCACAACAGGTCGTGGTTAGACGACAGCCAGTCTTCGTTGCCTGTGCCATACAGGATGAAGCAGTCGGGATGCTGCACACTTTCCAATATCGTGCCATTGGACTCATATACCGGGAATTCCGACAGGATTTCTATTTCCTCGTCGTCAACATAATAAGTCGATGCATTAGGGAACGGATCCTTGCGACCCCATTGGTACAAAGTTGCAGTGACAGATGTCTTTGAATGTGCGCCCAGAGTGCGATCCATCATCGTGAATTTCGACCCGACACGGTTAGTAATCACCTCGTCTTGAGGCAATTCGTCGCCCACGCCCCATATGTGCCAGCTCCACAAGATTTCGCCTTGCTGCCCGGGTTGACTGTAAACGGCTATCACGGCATTTCCCACGTTGCCATCGGTGGTGTAATACACACGTCCATCGTCACGCAGCTCGACGCTTGTGACAAAACCGGGCGTGTCTTCCCACAGCAACTTGGCCGATTGTGGGTCGATATACGGATTATCGGTATGGAAGCCCGCACCGGGAATTATCCCCTTCTCGCCGTTGCCAATCACCGTCGCCAAGAACGAGTGTTCGCCGGCAGTGGTTATCATGTAGCAGTTGGCCGTTTCCTCTTCCGGCACTTGCGGAATCTCCTCGTAGGTGGCCTCGTTGTTTTCGAGTACCGTCACATTGACGGGAACCGTGTAGTACATGCCTGCCTCGAAGTCGCACAGCGCCTCGGTGTAGAAAGTCACAGAGTGCTTGTCGGTCGAGAACACGCAGCACCACTCGTTGCCTTGTTGCGCTCCCGGTGCCACCACGGCGTAAGCGGTGATGACGTTATCGACCGTAGGCCGGTTTTCCATTACCAGCGTAATGCCATCGGTGGTGGCATTGCCAGCCACAAGCCCTGCGTCGAGATTGGCAAGGTCGTATGAGAACTCGCCCGCCATCGGCACGCCGGTCCGGGTCTGGTGTATGGTCACCTCTTCAAGCCGTTCGTCGGGGTCGAGGTATGAAACTCCGGTCAAGTCGAACGTAAAACGGACAAGAGCGGCCATTTGACGGAACCGCGCACGATAGCCGCCTTGCGGATCGGCAAACATTTCCGAAGAAGCCTTGACGTCGTATTGCGCCACCGACGACTCGTCGGCATAAGTCTGCGTTTCGGGAATACTGACAGGGACGGAGTGCATGTCGGTCGTTCCTTCACTATAAGGATAATAGGCATAAGCCGGAATTTCTCCCCCCACCAAAGTTCCCGAGAATGAGGCCTGCGCCGCCGGTTCTGTATTGTTGCCGGTAAAGAGAGCGTTGGTTGTCAAGCTCCCACCGAACACACCGATGCGGTCGCCCGCCGACCATTCTATCAGCAGCAATCCATCGTCGGCCATGTCGCCCACCTGCGTTCTTGTTCCCGACAGAGGCGAAAAAGTGCCGGTCGAACCCGTAATTAACATGTCACCCGATTGCTGTGGGGTGAATTTCACATCGTCTGAGCAGGATGCCAACAAGCAAAGTGCGCCGACGCAACAAAACGTCAATTTTTTTTCCATGAAAGAGTTTTATATTTTTTAGAAGCCTTTAAATGCGGCGTTTATACACTCCGGCAACAACGGCTAACCCCGCCGGGAGAGTTGCATCTCCCGGCATGGATTGACCGATTAGATGTGCGTCATTGCCATACGTTGCCACCGTTGCCGTAAGAGCCATCGGCACTGTTGGCCGACGTGCCGTCATCCTTTACAAGCAACGGGAAGCGGAAGTTGTTGTTGATGATGGTTGAAGGCAGACGGTCGCCACCGGCGGTGCCGTCATATACATAGTCCATCAAGATTATGTTCATCGGGCCATAGATGTTGGTGACACCGTATTTAAGGATTCTGTTATAGAAATAATCGTTGATATAGTTGGCATAAGCCAGAATGTTACCCTCGGTACCACCGGCCGACAAGCCTGTACCCCAAGTACCACCCGACACATAGGGTGTATAGCTCAAAGGTATATCCGGGTCAACGAAGTATCCGTCGAGCGAGTTGATGTAGAACCGGTTTCCGCCTGTGCTTTGACTGTTTTCTTCGATGGAAGCCTCGAATGTACTCCATATATCCTCTTCCTTCTCGGTCAACGATTCGGGCCAATAGTAGTAGTGGTAAGTACGAGAAAAAACGCCATCATATCCTAAATAGAACTGTCCCGAACGCAAGCCGCCTACATCGCCGTCACGAGGAACAACGCGCACCCAGTCTTGTATCACTGCTGCACCTTCTGAACCGTCACTGCGTAATGTCTTGTGCACGAAATCGTTTGGAAGCGAATTAGTAGGAACAAAACCGGGAGTCGGAGCAGTTATATTGCCCGAGTTGTTGGTACCGTAATTACTATTCGGAGTGGTGTGCATATAATATTCCACCGCATTCCGGTCGTTCACACCGGTTGACCAGTTGTTGGCACGGCTGCTGCCATCTTGCAAGGCATAGCCTCGACGGCCCCAGTTGTCCTTCAAAGAACCCCATTGGTCGATAAATGTTCCCTTTACCGGGAAAGGCATATTGTAACCCTCGTCTTCTTCACTGGTGATGCGCGCTATGAATATCAAGCTGCCGCGAACTTCGCCAAGCGTACTATTGCGACTGAACGTCTGATAATTATATTCTCCATGCTTCTGGTAGAAGCGATTCAATCCTTCTGCAAAATTTTTAACTCCGTTATGGTCGCCAGGGTGACCCGTAGGTGAATCATACGAAGGGATGATTATCGCGAATTCAGAATCATTGGCGTAGACAAGATCCCATATTTGCTTTACCGCCTGACCGAATGTGGTTCCGTCAATCTCGTGACGGTTGCATAGAAGTGGCGAGTTTTCGACATCGCCGCCGTTTTCGCCACAAACCAACTCGAAGCAGCGGATACCGGCGTTCCATTGCGCAGTAATGTTAGCCGATTGAGTGCGGTATCTGTCGGCATTTTGTTCCGAAGTATAATTATAAGAGAAAGAGTTTGCCGTACCCGGTATCGACAGCTGCGTGAGCAGCACGTTGTCGTTCAAGCCTTCAAGCCAAGTATTAGTACCTTCGATGGCTTGCGGAGCCTTGATGGTGACGCGCGTTTTCTTGCGAGGAGTGAGAGTGACATGCGTGCCGTCGGCCTCGTCGAGCTGCAAGGTCTTCGATGCAGTATTGAAACCGGCAATGCGTATCTCAAGGTCGGTCAAGTTCTCTACCGGCAGCAAGAACACGTTAAAAGTGATGCTCTCGCCGTCTTCAAGCTTCAGTGGCGAGTTGTTCTCGTCATACAGGTTGACGGTTACATAGTTGGTTGTCGTACCCGTCTGAGCCGACTCGCAAACCGGCGCACCGACGTTTTCACCCGCAGCCGTGCCGTCGGCACCCCAGGTGCCGGCAGTCAGGTCACACTTGAACCGTCCCATTATTTTAGTACCCTCGGGCGCATATACGTTCATCTGTGCCAATGGCGAAGACGGGCCCTCTATGGTAATCTCGAGCGTGGTCACCAACGGTTGGAACTTGAGCGAAATGCCGCCGTCGTCGGTAGCGTCGGTTGCCGGAACTGTGAAGTCGTTGATGCGTGCGGCCATGTATTGCCAGTCCATGTTTGGCTCGGCTACCCAACCGTTATCGCCCTTGTATATGCGATGCTGCTGGTTGGTGGGGATGAAGCCATACAACACGCCGTTTTCAAACGACACGTAACGCTCGGCCATTTCCTGGTTCGACATGCTGGCCTTCGACGGATACACGGCATAGAAGTCTTGCACACCGCCACTGTAGTCCCACTGCAGGCCTTCGGTACCCGCCATCGCCGCAAGGTAGGCGTTTCCCTCGTCTTGCGTGTCGATGTTTGCAATTCCATATTCCACCTTCGGTCCGATGGGCGATTGCGGCGAATATATTTCTACACGGTCGCCTTCGGTCCAAAGTATTTCTTGACTTATGCGGTTGCTGCCGTCGGTCTCGTAATCGCCATAAGCGGTACGCACGTCGGGGTCGCCCGCATAACTTGCGTTAGCACCAAACACTATACCATTGCCCTCGGGGCGGTCGGTTGGCTTGTTGTTCAAATCGTCGGAACAGCCTACCAACGCAAGAAGCACCGTTGCACTAAATAACGGCGCGAAAAAATAAGTTTTGAGTCTCATACCTTTTCCTCCTTCTTTATTCCCAGTTATTGTTTGTAAAATCAAAATCGCCTTCGATCTCTTGATCGCCGGCATCCACAGGATTGTCTCTGTTGTTAGGGTCCTTGTCAACAACAGACGGTTGCATGAACCCCTGTTCGAGGTTGACTTGGGTCCTCCTGGTGTGAGGAGACTCATACATTTCTTTTCCTTTGCACATTTTTTTAAATAAATTAAAGAGTTAAATTATAGTTTTTTGGGTCTCAGAATATGCTATGTTAATGTTATCTGGCATTAAAATTTTACACAAAACACAGAGAATCAAAAAACACTGGTAAAAACACAGCAAGAACGGAATTTCAGCATTCTACGACTGTAAATCAAAGTATTAGCTAAAACATCCACTCCACAGACGCTACAAATTTAATAGAAATTTTCTACATTATCAACAATTTTTGCAAACAAATGAAACATTTTAAAGATTCTTGAGCGGAAATTGAAAAAAAACCGCTCGTCACCCCGTGTAAGCCGGCATGACAAGGCGGCGAAGGCAAGTTCGGCATCCATGATGCTACAGCGGAGCTGCCCTACCACGCTTAACGCAGGTGGAACGAAGCGCGGCTTGCTGACACCGGGCATTCCCTGAGTCGGCATCCATAGATGCCGGGTAGCAAGGATCGAGTATTGATTCGACCTCTCCGAGGCCGCCACACACCAGATTCCCTACTACCGCAAGCTGCGCTGCGCTTGCATGGCGGATAAGCATAGTTGAGCTGCGCCGCAGCTCTCATTGTCCGCATAAAAAAGTCCGAAACAACGATACTCCCCTCGCGAGAGGGAGAAGCCGGAAATGCATTACACCGCCGGAAACAGGGCTGCGAAGTTATCACACTTTACTGCCCCACGAGAGAGGTCGTAGCGCGGGGCGGCGGAGCTGCCCTACCACGCTTAACGCAGGCGAAGCACGGCTTGCTGGCACCTGGCATTCCCTGAGTCGGCATCCATAGATGCCGGGTAGCAAGGATCGAGTATTGATTCGACCTCTCCGAGGCCGCCACACACCAGATTCCCTACTACCGCAAGCTGCGCTGCGCTTGCATGGCGGATAAGCATAGTTGAGCTGCGCCGCAGCTCTCATTGTCCGCATAAAAAAGTCCGAAACAACGATACTCCCCTCGCGAGAGGGAGAAGCCGGAAATGCATTACACCGCCGGAAACAGGGCTGCGAAGTTATCACACTTTACAGCCCCACGAGAGAGGTCGTAGCGCGAGGCGGCGGAGCTGCCCTACCATACTTAATGCGGGGGCGACCGGCAAGGAGCGTAATTTGCGATATTGGACGGACTCAATAGGATGAAGCATTGGAGAGAACGCAGCCACGGAGCCTCCGCAAAGACTGGAAAGGGCGGCGGAGCTGCCCGACTATGCATAACCGCATGCAAGCGAAGCGCAGCTTGCGGACGGACACCCCACCCCGTCAAATGCGGCTTCGGAGATGCCGAACCCACGCCCACATCGACAACCTGCATGCTGCCCATTTGAAAATCTTCTACTACATGCTACGACTTTAGGTACGACTTTAGACAAAAAAATGTTCACTTTTTTTGTGAATATCTCAAAGGTTTGAATTACCTTTGTATAAAATAGGCTGCATCTCGGCTTTGCGCCGCAAGCAAGCTTGCGCTTAATGCTCTCGATTTGCACTATCTTTGCGATGTAACAGGACACCATGCTAATAGAATTCGATAAAAAATACCTCCGCGAATTGTTTGAGCAAGGACGAACGAGCGACAAAAAGCATCGTTTCCAACCCGACGTAATAAAAGGCTACATAAAATGTGTAATGTTCCTTAAACGAGCAAGCAGCGTAGAGCAACTATACCCTATCCACTCGTTGAACTATGAGATCCTACAAGGAGACAAAAAAGGCATTTCATCGGTACGCATAAACCTGCAATACCGACTTGAGTTTACAGTAAGGGATGTTATGGGCGAACAAATATTAACAGTATGCCGTCTATTAGAAATAAGCAACCACTATAAATAACTTCGACATGGAAAAAGCAAATAGGATTTACAAGCCGGACGAGCTGCAGCCATCAGAACCGATACATCCGGGCGAAATGCTAAAAGACGAGTTGGATGCTCGTGGAATTTCGCAAAAGAAGTTCGCAAGCTTGATTGGTATGCCATACACAGCGTTTAATGAGATTGTCAACGGCAAACGCTCGATAACTACCGACACCGCGCTAAAGATTGAAGCAGCAACAGGCATATCGGCCAACATTTGGCGCGGGCTACAATCTGATTACGACATGCAGATGGCACGTTGCAACAGCAAACTCGCCTCAGTGCTTGAAAACATACGCAAATCTGTTGCGATTCTTTGATTTTTGACAGATATAACGCCCAAGCCTTCCATCACCGAGGCGCGGGTAATCGGGTTAAACACATTCGGTTTAAACAAAAGACAGACTGTCTGAATTTTTATTGGCAACATTAAAAAATAAGTTATCTTTGAATAAGACAGGCGGCGGCTTGGCATAAAAAACAAACAAGTTTGTTTTGTTCTGCTCTCGCCTTGCACTATCTTTGCATAAAATAGGCTGCATCTCGGCTTTGCGCCACAAGCAAGCTTGCGCGTAACGCTCTCGATTTGCACTATCTTTGCATAAAATAGGCTGCATCTCGGCTTTGCGCCACAAGCAAGCTTGCGCGTAACGCTCTCGATTTGCACTATTTTTGTCTATCGTTAAATACCAATACTCAAACCTAATGAACAGACACAAACTTTACAAAACCGCCTTGACGGCTGCCCTGCTGTTGGCAGCAACAGGCAATGCGGCCACGGCACAAGAAAGCCAAAACTACGTACCCACGGCCGAGAACCTGAAAGCCCGTGAAGAATTCCAAGACAACAAATTCGGGATATTCCTGCACTGGGGACTGTATAGCATGCTTGCCCAGGGCGAATGGTACATGACCAACCGCGACATCGACTGGCGCGAATACGAGAAACTTGCCTCGGGCTTCTACCCCTCGCGCTTCGACGCAGCCGAATGGGTGTCGGCAATCAAAGCTTCGGGGGCAAAATACATTTGCTTCACATCGCGCCACCACGAGGGCTTCTCGATGTTTGACACCAAATATTCCGACTTCAACATAGTAGATGCCACCCCGTTTGGACGTGACGTGATAAAAGAGCTTGCCGACGAATGCCACAAGCAAGGCATAAAGATACACTTCTACTACTCGCACCTCGACTGGCGGCGCGACGACTATCCGCAAGGCCGCACGGGACAAGGCACCGGCCGCCCCGAGGGACACGGCGACTGGCCCCACTACTACGAGTTCATGAACAACCAACTGACCGAGCTGCTCACCAACTACGGCCCGGTGGGCGCAATATGGTTTGACGGCTTCTGGGACCAACCCGCCGACTTCGACTGGCAGTCGTATGACCAATATGCCTTGATACACCGGCTGCAACCGGCCTGCCTGATCGGCAACAACCACCACACCACGCCATATCCGGGCGAAGACATACAAATATTCGAGCGCGACCAACCGGGCGAGAACACCGCAGGACTGTCGGGACAGGCAATCAGCTCGCTGCCGCTCGAAACATGCCAGACGATGAACGGAATGTGGGGATACAAGATACAAGACCAGAACTACAAGTCAACAAAGGAGCTGATACACTACTTGGTGAACACGGCAGGCAAAAACGCCAACCTGCTGCTTAACATAGGCCCGCAACCCAACGGGGAACTTCCAGCCGCAGCAGTAGAGAGGCTTAAGGAGATGGGCGAATGGATGAGCGTTTACGGCGAGACAATCTATGGCACACGCGGCGGCGACGTGGCACCGCACCCGTGGGGAGTATCGACACGCAAAGGCAACCGCCTGTTCATACACATCCTCGACCTTGCCGACGACGGGCTGTACCTGCCATTAAAGGCCAAAGTGACCGAAGCCAAGGTATTTGTCGATGGCACGCCGATATCTTACAAGCAAGAAAAAAATGGCGGAGTACTTCTAAAGCTGCCTAAAGTACCCGACGAAATCGACTACGTGATAGAACTGACGCTGAAGTAGTGATGAGAGTGATAGAAAACTGCGCCAACTCGGCCGAAAGCGCCGCCAACGCACAGGCGGGAGGTGCTTTCCGCGTGGAACTGTGCGCCGGGATTCCCGAGGGCGGCACCACCCCGTCGTATGGCGAAATCGTGACAGCCCGCAGGCTGCTGACAACGACGAGGCTGCACGTGATAATACGTCCGCGCGGAGGCGACTTCTTATACTCGCCCATTGAGGAAGAAATAATGAGCCGCGACATCGACATGGCACGAGAGGCGGGAGCCGACGGCGTGGTGATAGGATGCCTGACCGCGAGCGGCGACATCGACACGCCGATGGCAAGGCGGCTGCTGGCACACCGCGGCGACATGAGTGTCACGTTCCACCGGGCATTCGACATGTGCCGCGACCCGTTCACGGCATTGGAGCAAATCATCGACCTTGGGATAGACCGCATACTCACTTCGGGGCAGGAAGCAACGGCCGAGAAAGGGATTCCATTGATAAGGCAACTTATCGACCGTGCCGCAGGCCGCATCGTCATAATGCCCGGATGCGGGGTGAACGCCTCGAACATCGGCAAAATCGAGTCGGAGACCGGTGCCACCGAATTCCACATGTCGGCCCGCTCACGAATCGCAAGCGGGATGACTTACCGCAATCCCCGCGTGAGCATGGGGGGAACCGTGCATATCGACGAATACTCCCGCGAAATTACCGATGCCAAGAAAATCGGTGCAGCGGCATTCACGACCCAAATGCAATAAACAACCCGCGCCGAAAGGCAAAAGTGCGCAAATTTCACACCCCACCGGCAGCACTTTTGCCTTTCGGCGCGGACAGCCGCCACACATATGACAACCGACCTACATACAACCCTTAACAAATCTTTTACACAATGAAATATATATTGCCTTTTTTACTCGCCGCTATAGCTTGCACCGCCGGATTTGCCCAAAACGGGATAGACGACATACTCGACCGGCTCGACAAGGAGCTAAAACTTAAAACAGAATACGACAGCCGCAAGCAGTCGCACATAGACTCGCTGCTCAACGTGCTGCACGGCACCACTGCCGACGGCATAGAGAGCTGCAACCTCATGTGCCGCGTAGGGAAAGAATATGAAACGTTCATCTCCGACTCGGCATTCACATATTATTCCCGCGCCGAAGCCGTCGCCGCCAAGCTGAAAAACGACACCCTTGCAGCCAAAGCCCGACTCGGTAAAATAAAAGTGCTGAGCATAATGGGCTTCTTCCACGAAGCCATGGCCGGACTCGACTCGATAGAGCAGAAAGGGATACCGGCATCGCTGAAAGAGGCATGGCTCGACTGTGGCAGGCAGCTTTACTCATACATCGAGGCCTACATGCTGCAAGGAAACAGCAGCAACATAAACGGCTACCTGGAAAAATACATAACCCGGCAAAACTATTACCGAAGCGAGCAACTGAAACTGCTGCACCACGACACATTGCGATACAAGCAGTTCCTTGCCGAACAATATTACATAAACGGAGAAACCGCCAAATCGAAAAAGCTGCTTAACGAGATAATCGAAAACAACGCGCCCGACAACAACGTGTATGCCCGCGCGGCGGCCAACATGGCCATAATCAAGGAGCAGGAAGGGCATCCCGAAGATGCCGCACGGTATTACGCGCTATCGGCGATAGCCGACATAAAGACATCGGTAAAAGAAACTTCGTCGCTACAAAAGCTCGCATTCTACCTCTACGAGAACGGCGACATAAACCACGCCTACACATACATAACGGCATCGCTCGAAGATGCGGTGTTCTGCAACGCCAGACTTCGCACCACCGAGATTTCAAACATATCGCCGCTCATCGACAACGCCTACAAGGTGAGGCTTAACAAGAAGCACAAGCTGCTGATGTTTGTATCGCTCGTCTCGACGCTGCTGGCAATAGGCTTTGTGGGCGCATGCTTCTTCCTGCTGCGGCAGATGCGCAAGCTCGACGCCACCCGCAAGCAGCTGAAAGAGGCCAACAGCATAAAAGAGGAATACATAGGACACTTCCTCGACCTGTGCTCGATATACATGGACCGCCTCGACAACTTCTGCAAAACCGTGACACGCAAAATCACAGCCGGGCAGGTCGAGGACCTTGTGAAAATGACCAAATCGACAAAATTCGCAGAAGAGCAGCACAAGCAATTCTACGAGAACTTCGACGGGGCATTCCTGCACATCTACCCTACTTTCATCGAAGATTTCAACAAGCTGCTGCAACCCGACGAACAAATCATAGTGAAAGATCCCGGGAAACTCACCACCGAGTTGCGCATATTTGCATTCCTCAGGATGGGCGTGGACGACGCAAACAAGATAGCCAGCTTCTTGCACTACTCGGTCAACACCATATACACATATCGGAACAAAGTAAAAAACAAGGCCATCGACAGAGAACATTTTGAAGAAAATGTAATGAAAATAGGTCTTATATCATGATATTTACATTTATATTTCCAAATCACATATCAACAGCTAATATAATATAAATCAATATAATACAATTTTATAACGCCTAAATTAATTTATATTTCGCTTATATCGAGGAACGGTGAGGAATTATTGATTCTATATTTGCAATATCAAAAGAGCAAAGACAGTAAAATCTTTAAATCCGATTTTCAGATTACTGTTAATGCCACTGGATTCCTAACCATATAGAATCACTTTCACGAGCCATAAAGATGGCAACGTCACCTCAAATAAAAGAGGAAAATTTAGGGTTTATGTAACACAGTTGTTGGCCGTGTGCCACTCTTTTGCGGCACATGGTCTCAACAAGACACTGGGATTAATCAGATTTCATTTACTTAAATGGTTTTAAGGTAAAAAGGTTTGTTATAAAGGTTGTTTAGGAAATGGTAAATAATTATGCATCGCCTATCGGTGCATAAAGGGTACAAAAGGCACCTCGCGAGAAGTGCCTTTTTTACATGAGCCTGCATCGGCACTTAGCACCTACCCTACTTGCGACAAATCCCCACAAAGCAACCCCGTCGATATGTCCGATTAATTATTCTGAATTACTTATTCATTAAATTTCACAACTCGGAGTGCAATTATTAACAATATTAATTCCTCTCATATACCACAAATTACTAACTTAGCAAAATAATAACTGCAAATAATTTCTCATCATGAATAACAGATATTGCGTAATCATGGGTGGCGGAGTCGGCAGCCGTTTCTGGCCCTACAGCCGCAAGAGCTTGCCTAAGCAATTCATCGACTTCTTAGGCACGGGACGCACATTGTTACAAATGAGTTTCGATAGAGTGAAAGATATCGTTCCGCAAAGCAACGTATTCGTAATCACCAACAAGTGCTACCACGACTTGGTGCGCGAACAGCTACCCGAGCTCGACGACACTCAAATACTGCTCGAACCCGCCCGCCGCAACACCGCGCCATGCATAGCATGGGCCGCATTCCACATCAAGGCACTCAATCCCGATGCGACGATAATGGTGTCGCCAAGCGACCACCTCATATTCAACGAAGACCTCTTCCGCAAAGAGATTGTGAACGGCTTCAACTTCGTCGAAAGCCACGATGCCCTGCTCACGCTCGGCATAAAGCCCAGCCGTCCCGAAACGGGATACGGCTACATACAAGTAGGCGAAAAGTCGGACGTTGACGGCATACTGGAGGTAAAAACGTTCACCGAGAAACCCGACGTGGAAATAGCACGCATATTTGTCGAGAGCGGCGAGTTCTTCTGGAATTCGGGCATTTTCCTGTGGTCGGCCGACAGCATCATCAAGGCCTTGCGCGACTACGCCCCCGACGTATATTGCAAATTCGAGGCCGGAGCCGACAAGTTTGGCACCGACGAAGAGTATGAATACATCAACAGCAAATTTCCCGAAAGCCCTAACATCTCGATTGACTTTGCCGTGATGGAAAAAGCTCCAAACGTATTCGTCTCGTGCGTGAATTTCGGTTGGAACGACCTTGGGACTTGGGGCGTACTTTATGAATACTCGCCCAAAAGCAAAGAAGGAAACGTGACCCAGAACTGCAACGCCATGCTTTACAACTGCCACAACAATATGATTGCGGTAAAGCGACAAGGCAAGCTGATAGTGGCCTCGGGACTTAAGAATTTCATCATTGCCGACTCCGACGACGTGTTGCTCATATGCCCGCAAAGCGAGGAACAGCGCATCAAGCAATTTGTCAACGATGTCAAGTCTTCGTTTGGCGACAAATACCAATAACGTAAGAAAAACGGGCAGCCGACACATCTACAAGTAAAGCCACAATGAGAGTTAGCATTCCCATTGTGGCTTTACTCCTATAATGGCAGACTACTGGACGGTAAACTGCGGGGTGTTGTTACCACTGTTGCGCACCTGCCGCAGTATCTGCTCAAGCTCAAACACTTTTTCGGGATACTTGGCAGCCACGTTCTCCCGCTCGCCCTCAACGGTCATGTCATAAAGCTGCGGCATCGGAGAATTGCCAAGCTCGGTATTCGTTTCCTCCAATACCGTGCGACTGTCGTCGTTGGCTTCGATATATTTCCACTGCTTGGTGCGCACCGACAACGTGTTGTTGGCAGCATGACCTATTACCCAAGGCCTGCCAACCATATCGGTTCCAAGCAATGATTGCAAGTAATCACTGCTGTCACACGCGTTTCCCTTAGGGATGCGGGCACCGGCCAAGGCTGCAAGCGAGGCAAGCCAATCGACTTGCGAGACAAGCGCATCGCTCACCTTAGGCTCGCGTATCACAGCAGGCCAATACACTATAAGCGGCACGCGCGTACCCCCATCAAAAGCACTGTACTTGCCACCGCGCAAGTCTCCTGCCGGGCTGTGACCATTGAGCAGTTCCACGGCACGATCTTGATATCCGTCGTCAACCACGGGGCCGTTGTCGCTCGAAAGGATTACCAATGTGTTCTCGGCAAGCCCAAGTTCGTCAAGTGCCTGCATTATCTGCCCTACGCTCCAGTCAAACTGCATTATAGCCTCGCCACGCAAGCCCATCTTGTTCTTTCCGCGGAACCTCTCGTGTGGGAAGCGAGGCACATGGATGTCGTTTGTGGCAAAATACATGAAAAACCTTTCATCTCGATGTTGACGCAGATATTGCACGGCACGCCCCACAATAGAGTCGGCAATATTCTCGTCTTTCCACAACGCCTTGCCGCCACCTTTCATGTAACCTATGCGGCTTATGCCATTCACTATCGACTGGTCGTGTCCGTGGCTTGGCTTCAAGTTGTACAGCAGTTCGGGATTCTCCTTTCCCGTAGGCTCTCCCGGGAAGTTCTTCTCAAAGCTCACATATATCGGAGCCGACGGGTCGTAATTGGCCACCTGCCCATTCTCGATAAACACGCATGGCACACGGTCGGCCGTTGCCGCCATAATATAAGAATAGTCAAATCCGAGGTCGCCAAGGGCTGTAGGCAGCGGCGCGTTCCAGTCTTGCTTGCCGGTTTCGTCGCCAAGCCCGAGATGCCACTTGCCGAAGGCCGCCGTCGAATAACCGGCACTCTTGAACATGTCGGCCATGGTATATTGCCCGGGGCGGATTATCATTCCCGCATCGCCGGGAGCAATGCCGGTATCGTCGCGCCGCCATGCATATTCGCCGGTAAGCATCGAATAGCGCGACGGCGTACTGGTAGCCGACGAAGCATAACCATTTGTGAAGCGTATCCCGTTTTCGGCAAGCCTGTTAACGTTTGGAGTCTCGACGTTACGCGCCCCGTAGCATTCAAGGTCGCCAAATCCAAGGTCGTCGGCATAAATAAAAATAACGTTAGGCAACTGTTGCGCCTTTTCCTGCTTGCCGACCTGTGCATAAGCCGTCCCGTAAACCGACGCCACGGCAAGCGACAACATTCCAATCGAAGAATTGTTCATTTCCGTTTAAAAGATTTCTACGCCCGTCTAAACCTGTAAAATCCAAACAAGCCTCTGGGCAGTTAGTATATATTTGCTGCTTTTACATAATGTTCTTCAAAGATAAGGCTTTTTACTCTGACACACAAACTGTCCCTTACTTTAATGAAGCAAACTGTAATTTTGCTAATTTTGCAGTCGATTATGGGAAAATTTGCCACATACAAAAGCCACTATCGCTCGATAATCATATTAGGAATGCCTTTGCTGCTCGGGCAATTAGGCATGATTATGACCGGATTTGCCGACACATTCATGGTCGGCCACTATTCTACCGATGCACTTGCGGCAGCATCGTTTGTCAACAACGTGATGAACTTCATGACCGTGCTGTGCATGGGATTCTCATACGGACTGACACCAATCGTCAGTGCCCGCAACTCCAAGGACAGGCATTTCGAGGTGGGTGGAATCGTAAAGAACGCCATCTGGCTTAACATGACATTCGGAATCGCCATAGGTCTGGCTATGCTTATCATTTATTTCAACGTCGAGAAACTGGGGCAACCGGCCAACCTCATCCCCCTCATCAAGCCATATTATCTTGTATTGCTGGCCTCGATGGTGCCGATGCTGTTTGTCAACACGTTGCGACAGTTTACCGACGGCATCACCGATACCCGCCTGTCGATGTGGATAATAATAGGCGGTAACATCTTGAACATAATCCTCAACTACCTCACCATATACGGCACATTCGGCTTTCCCGAACTGGGCTTGCTCGGTGCCGGGCTTAGCACACTCGCAGCACGCATGGCAATGGCTTGCGCCTACGTCGCAGTGCTTACGCGGTCGCGCCGATACACCGAATACACACAGGGAATCAGGCATGGACGCATCGACACCAAGGCAGCCGGAGAGATATTCGGCACATCGTGGCCCATAGCGGTGCAAATGGGACTTGAGACGGGCATCTTCTCATTTGCTTCGGTAATGATAGGCTGGCTTGGGGAAATTCCACTTGCCGCCTACCAGATAATGTTGAGCATAAGCACCATAGGCTTTCTCGTATATTACAGTCTGGGGTCAAGCATGTCGATAAAGATAGCCGGATACTATGGCGCGGGCGACATCGGCAAAATAAAAAGCTGCTCGACGGCCGGACTGCACATAATATTGCTGTTTGCGTTAATTGCATGCTTGGTTTTCTTCTTTCTCGGAGAGCCTGTGATACGGATGTTCACAAGCGATGCCCGGGTCATAACCGTGGCATTGACCGTCATACCGCCACTCATGCTATACCAGATAGGCGATGCGCTACAAGTCACATATGCCAACGCCCTGCGCGGCCTAACCGACGTGCGCCCGATGATGATCGCCGCCATCATAGCCTACCTGGTCATAGGGCTGCCGCTCGGCTACCTGCTTGGCTTCACTTGCGAGATGGGCATAGTGGGCATATACCTTTCGTTTGCCGTTGCGCTGCTCTTAGCCGGAATCATGTTCCTGTCAAAATTCAAGCTCGACCTGCACAAGTTGTCACGCCAATGAAAAAATACCTCTTTACCATAGCACTATTGATTCTCGCAGCCGTGGCAGTGGCCACATATTTCCTGTTCGACCCCTCGCAGTATGCGCTGTTTCCCCGCTGCCCGTTTCTTGTAATCACAGGCCTTAAGTGTCCCGGATGCGGAAGCCAACGCGTGATACACTCGCTGCTCAACGGCGACATAGCCGCGGCATGGCACTACAATGCCCTCATGGTCGCAGCCATCCCGGCAATAATACTTTACAGTTATGCCGAAATAACCTATAAACGGCATCCGTCGCTATACGACAACCTAAACCGTCCGCCGGTAATATGGGGCATATTTGCCGCAATCGTGCTATGGTGGATACTACGCAACATTTTCGGCTGGTAACCCGCGCCCTGCGTAAACTCGAAAAACACGAATCGGCGTGATCAAAAGAAAAAATTCGGGACAGATTCTCCAACCGACTTCAAGTTTTTTTCAACTGATTTTATTAAATTTGTGCTAATAAAAAATTGGACTAATTCATGAAAAAGACAATTTGCAGTTGGATTACCATTTTCATAGGCTGCGCAATAATGGCAGCCGGATTCGTATATTTCATAAACCCATATGGGCTGGTTCCCGGAGGCGTATATGGAGCAAGCATAGTGTTGCAACGCATTTTCCCCTCGATACAGGTCGGAACGTTCGGGTACATGCTCGACATACCGCTGCTCACACTGTCGGTTATCCTACTCGGCAGCAAGCTTGGAATCCGCACTATTGTAGCCGCACTCATCACGCCATTCATAATGAACGCGCTCGAATGGATTTCATACCCCGACGAGGAAGCACTGCAAGCCCTCGACCCTACCCGGCTGCTTGGCGGAACAATCGATTTGAGCCAACACTTGATTATTGCCACACTGATAGGCGCGGCCGTCATAGGAATAGGATGCGGGCTTATCGTGCGCAACCAAGCCACATCGGGAGGCAGCGACATCGTTGCCATGATAATACAGAAGTATTTCCACTTGCGCTTTTCCCGGGCAATCATGCTCGTTGACGGCGTAGTGGTGATGTTTGGACTTATCGTAATCGGATTAGGGATAGGCAGCGACAGTGCCGAACACCAACCTGCCATATACCTGTCGCTATATTCACTGGTTTCGATATTCATAACGTCGCGCGTGCTGGCATTCGTCATCAACGGTCCCAAAAACGACAAATTAATGTTTGTAATAAGCGAAAAGCACCTGCCCGACCTGCGGGAATATATCATCAAGGACCTTGACCGCACAGCCACCTACATCAAGAGCAGCGGCCTATATACCGGGCATGACAAGGAGATGCTTTTCCTTGTCGTAAGTTACAAAGAGGTGGAAAACCTGAAAGTAAAAATAAAACAAGCCGACCCCAACGCATTTGTCGTCGTTACCGACGCCTACGACACTTATGGCGAGGGTTGGAAACCGCTGCCGTCGTCAAAAAACGACATTACTCCCGAATGAGACATCCAAATTCCAAGGCGGCATAATGACACAAAAGCGGGCGCACCTAATCGTTACATAGGTACGCCCGCTTTTAGAATACTTTTGTCACATACCGCTCTCGCACTACTTGACAATCACTTTCTGAACATTGCTGCCACATTTCACGACATACACGCCACTTTCAAGCATTGCCTCAAACCGGGTCTGCGACGAGGATGCGACTACCATGCCTCCGATGTTATATATCGTTATGTCGTAACCATCGGGGTTGGTAACGGAAACAACTCCATCACCGGCGACGATATCCACCCCGTCACCTGCCGACACGTCTTCAATACCGCTGCCTGTAACATCGACAATTTCAAGATAGCGCAAATACAGATAACCGCTCAACGCCGGAGACAGCGCATGAAATCCGAAGAAATGCACGCCCGACTCATCGGGGGTCACTACCACCGAATAATCGGTATGCTCCAACGGCACCTTGGGTATATCCAACACCACCGACTGCGCCGCAACCTCATCGTCGTTGCCAAACGTGATTGCAAGATGCTCGGGATAATCTCCATGGCTCGAATTGACGTTGACAGTTAACCTGTATTTATGTCCCGCCTCATAGTTGATAGGCGGAGCGAACAGCCAGTCGTCGGCATCGTTCACCTCGTTATAGAAATAAAGTGCTGAGCCTTCATAATAAGTCCACGAAGAAAAGTCACCATTGCCGTCTATGACCTTGTATGAATTGTACATTTCTTCCTCGTCATAGAAATTAAACGAATAAGGCACATCAAGAGGAAGTCCGCCTATGACCGAATTCGACAATATGGCATAACCATCTTGCCCTTTATACCGGGAAACAATCATATATGTGTAACGATACAAGTCTTCGGGTATCTCTTCGGTATAAGTCGTTCCTGTGAAATCCTCTTCGAGTATGTCGCCGGGATAGCGCACTATGCGATATGTTATGCCCGACGGGTCTATAGGCTTCCCGTGTATTCCATATGTCGGGGCATCCCATGTCAAAGTGAGCTTCAAGCCTTCGACCGAAAGCTTGACATTCGATGGAGCATAGGGAAGGTCATATCCGGCAAACACCGAGAAATCTTTGTACACGCCCTTCTCCCCGTCGGAATTGACGGCATAACATGTGAAATCATGCTCGCCATAAGCCAACGTCATTTCATCGGTAGAAACCGTGGCACCGGGAGCAACATTTTCCAAGCTCACCACGACCTCGCCATTCTCCTCTACCACGAGCGTCAGTGTCCCTGTCAAGGCATTGCTGTCGTAATCGTTTAAAGGTGCTGTCATTGTAAAACGCCCCGTCTGCAAATCGTCGGAATCGTCCGATACGTTATATGCAAAATCGGTCACGCACTCGGGCGCGGTCAATGACGGTTCGTTGAAGAAAGCTCCCGACACGGCGTTGCCTTCGGCAAGATACCCCACCATGGCAGCCTTTCCGGTGCTTACGTTCATCTCAAACATAGGCATATAGTAGTCGCCGACATACAAGCTCGAAGAAGTCATCAACCAATATATCTTATTAGTGTCGTGGTTGCACACGAGAGCCGAATGGCCATCCATCGTTACTAGTTGGTCGCTACCCGTGCTGCCGGTCAATAGTCCCTCGGCCACGATATCGGCAATATAGGCAATCTCCCCGTTATTTTTATTAACACGGCCAAATCGAGGCACATCTGGCACCCCGTTGGCTTCGTAGATTATGTACAACAATCCGTAACGGTCGACCACGATTGCGCGTGAACGATATATTCTCTCGCCGCTCTCGGCCAAGAAGCCCACATTTTCCCTATCGCCGGTTTCGGGGTCTATTTTTGCCAAATACAACCCGTCGTTGTTGCGGCCGACTCCATAAATCACATCCGACGATATATCGTAAGTGAGAGAACTGGTCAAGCCTCCGTAATTGTCGGGAAGATCAATCGATTTTTCAAGCGTTCCTGTGCGCAAGTCATAAATCTGCCATTGCGGGACTATGGTCCATTCAAATCCGTCGGTATCGTCATAAGAATTGACATACACCTTTCCTGCATTATAAGTGACACCGCCTCCAACCATAAGCGGGGAAATTACAGGCAACTTACTGTCATAACCTGCCGGGAGTCGATAAATGCCCGCAGAGTCGGTCGTAAACACGTCTTTAGGCCAAGTGTGGTCGAAATGTAGCCCTATGTACAGGTCCACACCATCCTTCGACAATTGCGGGACGGTTTGCGAATAACCCATTAACGCCATGCACGCCAAAGCCAACGGTAATAATGTTTTTTTCATTTACAAAAATTATTATGTTTCTAAAACCAAAGCTGTTTGAACCCCTTTACGAAGCCCAAACAGCCCTTCATCATTTTATAGATTTTTATTTGACAATTTTAAGAGTTTGTGCAGAACCGTCGTGACCGACAGCTTTTACTACATAAACGCCACATTCAAGTCCGTCAAGCGACACGCCGCCGGTCTCCTCGGTGAACATGACCATGCGGCCTTGAACATCGTAGATTGCGGTGTTTGCAATGTCTGCCGGGATATTAAGGATTCCGTTACAGTAGTAAACCGAAGCCATGCCTGCAAGCCCATCTACCGAGCTTCCTTCCACTTCCGAAATCTTGAAGTTATCGACAGCCACAATCTTGTCGCTGAATGTCTCGCCACAGAATGCCAAGAAACCGAATGTTATGGCATTGGCGTTATCGATTCCTTCAAACTGATATTCATAGTGAGTCCAATCGGCCTCGGTTGCAAGTTCCACGATAGTCTCATAATCACCTTCCTCATAAGTCGGGTCATACGCCCATACGAGTGCCAGACCCGCCGCATCCGATGGCTTGTAATAGTCAAACTCAATCTTGTAATACTTGCCGATTTCGCAATTGAACTTCGGAGTATAAACAAAGTCGATGCGGTTCTTGACCTCGACAACAGGAGCGACAAGGGCCCGGCTTCCCGATGCTGCCTCGACTCCATACTTTGAAGTTTCGTCGATAATCCAAGGCATCGTAGAACGAGGTATCGACCAGTTGGGTTCTATGCGACCTGTGGCGACAGCCTCGTCATCAAAGTCATTTTCATATGGCATGTCGCATATCGCCGGATACTCGCGCACTTCATATACGCTCACGCCATTGACCGATACGCTTTCTCCTATATTGGATGCAGCAATCGTCACGTTGTAATCGCCAGTCGTCTCGATGCGTGAAAGTATAAAGTCGATATACGGATACTCGCCGGTGTAAGAGTCTGTACCCAAATATGTGTCGGCAAACGATTGAGTCTCGCCATTGACAGTTACAGAGAAATCGGCCGGAGCATCGGCATCGGTAATGATACTATAGCGTACCATATAAATAGAACCCTCGGTAAGCGTTACAGCTGGAGATGTCAGCGTTGCAGTCCCTTCTCCTGTTGCCGTGTACGCTCCATCGGCGAGAGTCCACCCTTCGGCAACCCATGCTTCGTCCGACATGTCGAACCCGGCAATTTGATTCACTATGCGGTCAACGGTCGGATACAACACATCGGTAACCGCATTACCTTGAACATCACCTACCATAGAAACAGCACGAAGTATCATTACGTCGTTTACCCACTCGCTGCCGTCAATCGGCACGCTCGACAAGCTTGCCATAGTGCCGGGTGCGCCTGTTGCCGTGGCAATCTCCTTGTCGCCACACATTACAGTCACTGTCACATCGTCTTCAAGGGCATACCCATCGACATCTACCGTAGGATAATTCCAATACAGGTTCAAGCCGGTTTCGTCGAAAGTCAAGAAAGCCCTAAAATCGACAGGAGCGGCAGCATATATGTCACGCTCGTTCAGAGCCACCTCGATGTCGTCGAGCATCACGCTTCCGGCAGTTTCAAACATGATGCGGAAATCGTATGTATCATCGGCCTCAAACGCAGGAATCAAGAACACCTGTTCCGTCCAATCCGACGAAGCCTCAACCGTACCTACAGTCTTGGTTTCGATGCCGTTAAACACATTCACCGTCAATTCTGCATCGCTCTTTACCTTGAACGAGATACTATATGTGTCGCGCAAGCGTTCTTGCATGAACCACGGAGTCGAAGCCTCGGCATCAAGCCCGATGGCGATATTGTCGATGTCGGAAGTAACGGTTGCTCCTGTATATCCTACCGGGGTTTCCCCAAGTTCATACGAATTGAAGTCTTCGCTATATGGAAGTGCGGCATATACCTTAGCACCTATTCTCACGTTGTCGATAGACACCGTAGCATCGTAGTCGGCATCGGCCACAAGCTGCCATACCGCGCAGTAAGTTCCGTCTTCGGTCGGAGTAAACAGATATCTGTAAGACGTTTCGGTAGTTGCGAGTTCGACACGGCTGTCGGCAATGAGTTCGGCTTCGCTTTGTCCGCTTGCCATGCTGAATGCAAAAGTACAGCCTTCTGCACCGGCAAGCGAATAGTTGGCATAGATAAACGTAACTTCATAAGTGTAGCCGGCTTTCATGTTGATAAGCGGCGAATAAACCGTCTCGTTGCGCTCGGCTCCTGTCGCATTAGAAGTCAATGCACCGTCAAGCACTTCAAAAGTAGTCGCCGCAGGCATACTCCAACCCGACAGACTGCCACTGTCGAATGTCTCTTCATAAGGCACCTCGACCGCTCCGCTCGCGCCATTATCATAATAATACACACGGAAGCCGTTGATAAACGTCTGGTTCTGAGTACCCGTGCAGCGAACACCAATATAATAGTCGCTTGAGATATCAAGGCCAAATTGCTCTGAAGTATAAGTTATGGTTCCATTGCCTACGGCCTCAACATCGAGCACCTTGCGTTCCATGAATATGCTTTGAGCCTCAGAGCCTATGTAAATCTCGAAATAAGAGGACCATTGCTCCGAAGCCTTGACATCTATCTCGACAACGTAACGACGCTCGGCCGAAAGTGCCATGGCCGGGGTTATCATCCAGTCGTCGCGAGTGGATTT
The DNA here is from genome assembly GCA_944321905.1 of uncultured Muribaculaceae bacterium. GTDB lineage: Bacteria > Bacteroidota > Bacteroidia > Bacteroidales > Muribaculaceae > Avimuribaculum. Next base: position 22,690 of record CALUNI010000006.1, read on the forward strand.
TGTGGCAAGTTTCATGCTGTTGTCCCACGACTGGTATTCATACGTCTGATAACCGTCAACGTTTTCGATGGTCCATTCTTCAAACGAGCCATTACCCACGCCACCCCAGTTGTAAAGCAAGGTGCGTTCACCGTTGAAGTCTTCAAGGTCAAGGGAAACCGCAGCCGGCGTGCTAAGTTTTTCGGCCTCGCAGTATGCGTAAATTTCATAAGTTGCCGTGCCTTCAAACGGGACAGGAGAATCCACATACGACATTGCCTCGCCTGCCTTCCCGGTGACTTCTTCAACCTGCTCGCCATTGCGCATGATGCGTATCGTGACATCCTGCTCTTGCGAGATTGCAACATTCTCGGTATCGACGTTAGGATTTGTCCAGCCAAGCGTTACCGTACCTGCTTGAATGTCGGAAACAGCAGTGAAATCAGACGGAGCAACAGGGATCACGCCATCGCTGGCCTCGACCTTAACCGAAAGAAGGAACAAAGAACCGTTAAACACGGGCGATGTCGCATGGAAACCAAGATAATAATTTCCGGCTGTCTCGGGAGTAATGCGGTAATACGACGATATCTCGCCTTGGAACGACTCGTTTGCTATGATTTCAGTCATTGCATCGGCGGTCGCGGCAGTGCCGAGTGCCACTTCCATGGTCTCGGGTTCAAAACCGCCGGTCGAATTCAAAGTATAAGAAACTATATAGCTCTTGCCTGCGCTGAGCGACAAAGCCGGAGAAATAATCCAGTCGTCTTGTGGCTGGGTATATGACATCGACAACACTACGCCGGCACCATCGCTGCCCTGCCATGCACCGTCGCTATTCACGTCGATTACCGTCCAATCGCTGATGTCACTGTCCTCTACGAAATTGCGGTCGAGCAATACCGCAGGCTCGGCAGCTTCGCCGTAATCGATTGTAACCTCGGTTATATACCAAGTAGAATACACCGAACACAAGTTGCGCAATGCCACCTTGTAGTTTCCGGCCTCACCAATGGTAAACGGTATTACATCTTCGGTAACACTGGTCGCCATATCAAGTGCGCCAACTTTCTCATAGGCAGAGACATCGTTGCCAGTTCCCACATAAACTTCAATATTGTCCGACTCGCCTGGCATCATATACGTCTTTGAAACCGTGATTTCATAATTGCCCGGAGTAAATGCTATTTCGGGAGAGATGAGATAATCGTCGTTGCTGTTCATATACGAGTAGCAGAAGGCACCCGAGCCAAACGATGTCCACGTGGTATTGTCGCCATTGGCGTCAAATGTGGTCCAGTCGCCAAGGTCGGTCATGAAACTTTGCGTGTAAGGCAACGTAATCGTCTCGGCAGGCTGGTCACCCTTGGTGCATTCGATGCTGAACGACTTTACCTTAATCACCGAACCCATGGGAGCCTGAGAAGTCACATTCACGAGCGACATTGAATAGTCACCTGTGACTTCCGACGTGAAATTAGCCTTTATCTCATAGTTTATCGACGAAGGGTGTATTTGCGTCTGAGCAGTCTCGGTCAGCTTGACTTGAGGCGTATAATTTTGGTCGCCAAACATCAATGCCACTTGTCGGTAATAGTAATCGGGTTCTGCATAATCATCGGCATAGGCATAAAATATAACCTCATATTCGTTGCCTTCCACAAAGTGGAATTTCGGAGACACAAACCAGTCGTTAGTCGCACCCGTTGTGTTACATTTCGATGCGCCAAAATAGCCGTTGATCTCGCCCCACGTGTTGCCGTCGCCATCTCCGTCCCAACCTGTCCATCCATCATTTGAACGCGAGAAGTCGATGCTATAAGGCAACTCGGCAAGTGACGGTTCATCACCGCCAACGTCTCCGCCACCGGTGCCGACACCGCTCACCATCCCCTCGGGGCCTTCGATGCTGAACGACATGCAATACACGTCGGCCATCTCGTTATCGGCTATACGGTTCAACAGAGATATTGAAAAATCGCCGGTCACAGTCGCAGTAAACGTCGTATTGGCAACCATACCGTCCTTTGTCATCATCAATGCGGCAGGCTGGCACAAGACTGTTTCGGGGGTGTATGCCCAATCGCCGAACATCACATACACCGGAGCTCCGACAGGGCTTATATTCAAGCCAAAGAACGTGTTAAACACCGCATTCACGGTATAAGACTCGCCTTCTACAAAGTGGAACTTGGGCGACGCAAACCAGTCGTCGGTTCCCGACGGATTACAATACGAAGCCACATACATGCTATACTCGTCGGTGGCCCACGTCTTACCGTCGCCATCGCCATCATGGGAGGTCCACCCGTCGGGCGATGACAGAAAATCGATGGTATATGTTTCCCTTATCGGCTGCTCCTCGCCGTCCTGCGCCATAGCAGAGGCAAAGACCGATGCGCATATACACACCAAAGTGTAAAACCTTTTTTTCATAAGAGAAATAGTTAAATTATATTAATATAAATTGTCCTTCTATTTTACAGAAAATGCACCACACACCTTACAAAGATACTAAATTTTCTTCGACTTAGCGTATTTTTCAAGATTTTTGCAAAAAAATTTCTAACAGATGTATCAAAACACTACTTTTGTAACATAATGCGTTAAACAAGGGCTATTGCATAATACAAAAACAATCCAAAAACCTATAAAATATTTGTTTTATACACAATAAAAGCATATTTACCACACAAACATATCACACACATGAGCGATACCAATAATTCTTTTCAAGAAGTAAACGAGAGCTATACCCCAAAGGAGGCCATAGACGAGGCCAAGCGGTGCTTGAACTGCAAAGTCCCTTCTTGCAAAAAAGGATGCCCCATCGAAAACGACATCCCGGGATTCATACACCAACTGTCGATGGGAAACATGGGGGCTGCAATGCGCATAATTAACGAAAAGAGCAACCTGCCTGCAATATGCGGCCGCGTGTGTCCGCACGAGAAACAGTGCCAGGGTCACTGCGTGCTTTACGCAAAAGGCAAAGGGATACAAATAGGCAAACTGGAACGGTTCGTAGCCGACTTCGACACAGAGATGAACCTAATCAGAGAGAACCTGCCACAAAAGACCCGTGGCAAAGTGGCCGTCATTGGCTCGGGGCCTGCGGGGCTGACAGTCGCCGGCGATCTTGCACGACAGGGATTCAAGGTAACGATATTCGAGAGCCAGGAAGAAGCCGGAGGCGTACTCATGTATGGGATACCGGAATACCGGCTGCCAAAAGCTGTGGTACGCAAGGAGATAGAAAAAATCGAGGCTCTTGGCGTAAATTTCGTGCTTAATTGCGTAGTCGGGCGGCAAATCACTGTTGACCAGATGTTTGACCGCGGATATGACGCGATTTTCATAGGCACAGGCACGGCCTTGCCAAAAAGCCTTGACGTGCCCGGCTCGCAACTGCGTGGAGTGATACAGTCGTCATACCTGCTTCACATGGCCAACATATTCAGCGAAGGAGCCATCGACCGTGATGCCGTGCCGCTTAAAGCGGGTGAAAAAGTGGGAGTGATAGGATGTGGCAATGTGGCAATGGATGCCGCCCGCACGGCCATAAGGATGGGTGCCGCCGACGTAACCATAATATACCACCGAACCGAGGCCGACATGCCGGCCATAAAAAGCGAATACCAAGAAGCCCTAAAGGAAGGAGTCAAATTTTTATGGAACACCTCCACCCAGGAATTCATAGGCGATGACCGAGGAAACCTTAAAGCCATACGTGCAACCACTCCCGATGGCGAGAAAACGCTCGAATTCGACCGCATTTGCCTGGCAATAGGCTCGCGCCCGGCCAACCGCATAGTATCGACCACCACAGGCATCGACGTTGACCAGTCGGGTTACGTAATCACACGCGAGTTCCCTTATGGCATGACTACGAGGCGTGGAGTGTTTGCAGGAGGCGACGTGGTACATCATCCTGCAACCGTAGTGTTGGCAATGAAAGCCGCCAAGCAGGTGGCCGTCGGGATAGCCCAATACATCGACGCAATAAAACTTATAGAATCGATAGGCGACTAAAGTACTGACTAAGATATGTCGATGTGGGCAGCCGATACCTGCTCTTGCAGAAACAGCGAAGCCATATCGCCGAAACGACCGGCATTCTCGGTTGTCAAATATTTTACAGTTCCTCCACGGCTGCATCGGCATTCCATCTCGGGATGCCGGTGCAGGTAATCTGCAAGACTCTCGGCCACTATGCCCCCCTGCTCTATTATTTCAATGCCTTGAGGCATGTAGTGCCTTATTTTGTCGATTAGCAACGGGTAATGTGTGCATCCCAATATCACGCTGTCAATCTCCCGGCATTGCGCAAGCAGCTGTGTGATATATTTTTTCACAAAAAAATCGGCACCGTCGCCTGTTGCCTCCTCATTTTCAACAAGCGGGACCCACATGGGACAAGCCTGTCCGTAAGTATGGCACCTGCCACCATACATCTTTTCAATCTCAATTTCATATGAACGGCTCTGGATGGTACCCGGCGTACCAAATATGCCTATGTTGCCATTACGGGTTATGCCACCAACCTTTTCAACCGTGGGCCTTATCACGCCAAGCACTCGCCGCGACGGGTCGATACCGGGAAGGTCGTTCTGCTGTATGGATCTCAATGCCTTGGCCGAAGCAGTGTTACAGGCAAGGATTACAAGGCGGCAGCCTTGATTAAAAAGATAGCGCACAGCTTCGAGCGTAAAGCGATATACCACGTCAAACGAGCGCACCCCATACGGGGCTCGCGCATTGTCGCCAAGATACAAATAATCATATTGAGGAAGACGTTTCCTTATCTCCCTCAATATGGTAAGTCCTCCGTAGCCCGAATCAAATACCCCGATGGGGCTTGAATGCAACAACTCGGTCAATGTGACAAATTCTCTGCACTCGTTGCCATCAAGCATGTCGGCCACATTCACACCCATGAAATTAATGCCCATCCGATGATGCCAGCAAGAATCGTTCCACGTCGAGTGCAGCCTTGCATCCCATCCCGGCAGCTGTGATTGCCTGGCGATAGTGAGGGTCGGCAACGTCTCCGGCGGCAAAAACGCCCTCGACACTCGTGGCCTGTCCCACTCCTTTTGTCACGATATATCCCGAACCGTCAAGTTCCAACTGCCCGTCCAGGAACTCGGTATTGGGCTTGTGTCCTATGGCAAGGAAGAAACCGTCAATTGCAATGTCAAACATTTCTTCTTGCGGAGTGCCTTTATATCGCACAAGATGAGCACCCTCCACACCTTGGCTGCCAAACAACCCGACGGTGTTGGTGTTAAACAGCACTTCTATATTAGGCGTGTCAAACACGCGCTTCTGCATAACCTTAGATGCACGCAAATAATCCTTGCGCACGATCATATATACCTTCGAGGCAAGATTGCTAAGATATGAGGCCTCTTCACATGCCGTGTCGCCTCCGCCCACCACGGCTACGACCTTACCACGGTAAAAGAATCCGTCGCATGTGGCACAAGCCGAAACTCCTCGCCCGCGGAACTTGGTTTCATCTTCAAGCCCGAGATATCGAGCCGAAGCACCTGTTGCGACTATCACGGCCTCGGCTGCGATAGTAGATGCCCCGTCATCGATTGTTGCCACAAACGGCCTGTGGCTTAAGTCGATTGACGTTACTTTCCCTTGGCGCATATCTGCCCCGAAGCGAGCTGCCTGCCTACGCAATTGCTCCATCATCTCATAGCCGTCAACGCCATCGGGATACCCCGGGAAATTTTCTATCTCGGTCGTGATGGTCAATTGCCCGCCGGGCTGCTCGCCCTCGTAAAGGACAGGTGAAAGATTAGCCCTCGAAGCATATATGGCTGCCGTGTAACCGGCAGGCCCCGAACCTATTATAAGGCACTTTGTAGTTTCCATATCTTTATCGTCTTTTTACATTTTATTTTACCTTAAGTCAACAACTTGCGTGCCATCGGGCACAAATTTTGAATCATAACGAAACGTGTCGTCAGAGAACTTCTTGCCTGTGACATAATTCTTAACCACCACGCTGTATTGCGAATTGTCGGTCATGACAAACACCGCTTTCTCGATTTGGGAACTTTTCATTCCCACAAACAATTGAATCAGCCTAACGTCGCTATCATCCGACCGAGGCACCAACGACAGCAAATATTCCCCTTCGGGCGTTTCGACCATCGACACATGCGAACTGTTCTTGAATGCCACAAGCGCGGCGTAAGGATTTGACAATTGCAATTCTTCGGGCGTTGGCTCGGTTATGTTCACCTCTTCGGTCATCGACGAATAAGCCCACTGCGTCGTGCCGTCGTACCAACATTTCAAGTCGCCCGACAAGATTCTGAATTTATCACCATCCATGACGATTGTCCCCCGGTCGGCAGTGCCGTCATAGGTAATCTCATAATCGGCCGATATTCCCTTGCTCTTATTGTATGTGTCGATTACGCGTTGCAATACTCCTGCGGCATCATCGGCGACCACCGCAACAGGAAGTAGCGCAAAGGCAGCAAACGCAATCAATATTTTAACTAACCTCATGATTTCAAATAACTTTTACTGTGAAATAATACTTTGCAACTGCACAGAATCCACAAGCACCTTGCGAGGCTTTCCGCCTTGCGACGGGCCTACTATGCCCGCAGCCTCCATCTGGTCCATTATGCGCCCGGCACGATTGTAGCCGATGTTATAATGCCTCTGCAGCGACGACGTTGAAGCCGTGTCGCTCATAACTATATACTGCGCAATTTCGTCAAACAAGGGGTCTCGGTCGCTTATGTTCATCGAACCTCCTCCCGATTCGCCACCCTGCTCGTCGGGGTCGGGTATGTATTCGGGCAGTTCATAAGCCTCGTCATAGCCCACTTGGCTGCTTATGTAGTTACATATGCTCTCGACTTCGGGCGTGTCGATGAAAGCACACTGTATGCGTTCCACCACGCTACCGGCGGCAGAAAACAGCATGTCGCCACGTCCCACAAGTTGCTCGGCACCGGGGCAATCAAGTATTGTACGGCTGTCCACCATCTGCACCACCTTGAATGCTATTCGACCGGGGAAGTTGGCCTTTATCATGCCGGTAATTACGTCGGTCGAAGGTCTTTGCGTGGCAATAATCATGTGTATTCCCACTGCCCGAGCCTTTTGCGCAATGCGGGCAACAGGACGCTCCACATCCTTGCCGCCAGTCATCACCAGGTCGGCATACTCGTCGATGACAAGCACTATGTATGGCATAAACCTGTGTCCCTTCTCGGGATTAAGCCTGCGAGCCACAAACTTGGCATTATAATCCTTAATGTTGCGCTCGCCGGCATCGCGCAACAGCATGTTGCGGTTTTCCATTTCCTGCACAAGCGAGTTAAGCGTAGCGATAGCCTTCTTGGAATCTATGACTATGCATTCATCCTCTCCGGCCAGTTTGGCAAGATAGTGGTGTTCCAGTTTTGAATACAGGCTGAACTCAACGGTTTTAGGGTCTATAAGAACCAATTTCAGTTCAGACGGATGCTTTTTGTAAAGAAGCGATGCTATGATGGCATTCAAGCCCACCGACTTTCCTTGCCCCGTAGCTCCTGCCACAAGCAAGTGCGGCATCTTGGTAAGGTCGGCCACGGCCACGTCGTTGGTAATGGTGCAACCGAGAGCCATAGGCAGTTCCATCTTGCAATTCTGGAACTTGGCCGAACCGAGTATCGAACGCATATACACCGTCTGTGGGTCCTTATTGGGAACCTCGATACCTATTGTGCACTTGCCGGGAATCGGCGCGATGATGCGTATTCCGAGTGCGGCAAGGCTCATCTGAATGTCATTCCCGAGACCTTTTATTTTAGAAATGCGCACACCGTCACAAGGCTGTATCTCGAAAAGAGATATCGTAGGGCCCACACACACATCTATCTTCTTTATCTGTATGTCGTAATGGGCAAGCGTCTCGGTTATTCGCTTTTTATTCTCTTCCTGCTCGTCCAAGTCGGCAGTGTGCTGCTTGGCATCACCCTCGCGCAGCAAGTCGAGCGGCGGCATGACATATTTCGACAACTCCTTGGTGGGGTCATATGCTTCAAATCGGTTTTCATTCCCCTGCTCGATTGGAGCCGAGACTATTATGCTGCCTTCTATCTCCTGCTGCGGTTCCTGCACGCCCTGTGGCTGCTGCCCGAATCCGCACGTCTTGCCATCAACAGGTTCTACCTCACCCACTTCTCCCAATAGCATGTCGCCGCCACCCGGTTTCTCGACAGGTTGCGTTTCGGTTACGACCTCGCAAGACGCTGGAGCTTCAGGCTTCACAGGCTCGGGCTTCTCGACGGCAGTCTCAAACGGATTTTTCTCACACGGCTCTCCCGCATCCGATGTGCCGTCGGCATTTTCACTTCCCGCCCCGGCGTTTCTATCGTCATCGACCGTTTCTTCCTCGTCCTCAAACTTTGTACGCTTAGGCATATGCTTGGCAATCATCGAGTAAACAGACTGCAATGGCTTATAACACACCAATGCCCACAGTACTATAATAAGCACATTGACCAAAATCATGCCGGGAATGCCGGTAAAGTCTCGCAAAGAGCTATTGGCATAATAACCTACGTTGCCGCCCAATAAAAAAGCGGAAGGATTATAAAACAACGACACGCACCCAAGAACCATGACGCAAGCCACTATGTTGACAAGCGTCATCGAGGTAAAACGCACAAATCTTACCTTAGTCGCGAGACGCACCATGCGAATGCCTATTACCATGCACCACGCCACGACAATGAATGCCGCCAGCCCTATGCCCCTGTTGATAAACGCCTCTGCCATGCTTGCACCAACGGCAGCTCCGGCATTGCCAACCTTAGCTCCCGACATGGCACGCCCCGACATGACGACGCTCTGATCGGCCGAGCCGTTTTGCAAATATGAAATAAACACTATGAGCAAATACACGCCAAAGACTGCCAACACGGCGCCCACAAAAATACGGGTACGCCGATTGTGAAAAAACGAACTTACTTTTTGAAACAATCCGGGACTCTCGTTAACACGCGTATCCTCTTTTCTCGTTTTTTCGTCTTTTTTATCCTTGACCGACTTGTCGCCCTCGGGCACTGTTTGACGTTCTATTATATCGGGATTGTAAAATTTCTTGGCCACTATTATATTTATGATTTCCTTGTTATGAAAAAAAATAGCGATATTTATAAACTGTTTTGATTTTTTTGTCCTGTGATTTGACAAGTGCCACTGCTTAAAAAACTTTTCTGTAAAAAATCAAAAACAGTTTCTTATATCAATACAAAATTACACAAAAATATTAGAGCCTGCCCAAATTTTATCCAAAATATACTTTGGCAGAATTTGGGCAGGCTCTTAATTAATGAAACTGTTTTGAAGCTGTGCCAGTTAACTTAGGTAAGTTTTTAAGACAAGTATCACCCCCCGAAATTGTCGAAATGGATGCTTTCCATGTCCACGCCGAGGTTATACAGCATCCCTTCCACGGCCTTGCTCATAGGGCCGGGACCGCACATGTAATACTCAATGTCCTCGGGTGCCTCGTGGTCCTTCAAATACGTATCATACATCACTTGATGCACGAAACCCGGGGTATATTTCACACCCGCCGCATCGGCTGCCGGATCGGGGCGGTCAAGCGCAAGGTGGAACGAGAAATTAGGGAACTCTTTTTCGAGCTGCAAGAAGTCTTGCAAGTAGAACACTTCGTTGAGAGCCCTTGCTCCATAGAAATATGACATCTTGCGGTCGCGAGTGTTGAGCGTCTTGGTCATGTGCATGATTTGTGCGCGCAACGGAGCCATACCGGCACCGCCTCCCACCCATATCATCTCCTTTTTCGAGTCGAAGATGGGATGGAAGTCGCCATAAGGGCCGCTCATCTTCACCTTGTCGCCCGGCTTGAGCGTGAATATGTAGGACGAAGCTATACCCGGCATCACGTCTTGGAATCCGACCTGTGGCTTCGGCTTGAACGGAGGCGTGGCGATACGAACCGTCAGCATTATGCGGTCGCCCTCGGCAGGATAATTGGCCATTGAATATGCCCTGATGGTTGTCTCGGTATTTTTACATTTGAGGCCAAAAAGCCCAAACTTTTCCCACGCCGGCAAATATTCCTTGCCTATCGAATCTTTGTCGATATCCTTGTCATAGTCCATTTCATACGGCGGAATGCTGATTTGAGCATACGAGCCGGGGATAAAGTTCATGTGTTCGCCCGGGGGCAAGGCCACGATGAATTCCTTGATAAACGTGGCCACATTCTTGTTAGAAATCACCTCGCACTCCCATTCCTTAATTTCAAGGACAGAGTCGGGAACCAATATCTTAAGATTGTCTTTGACCTTGACCTGGCACCCAAGCCTCCAATGAGCCTGCTGCTCCTTGCGCGAAAAATGCACTGTCTCGGTCGGCAATATGTTGCCACCGCCTTCCACTACCTGCAACTTGCACTGGCCGCAACTTCCCTTGCCACCACATGCCGATGCAAGGTGAACCTGCTGCGACGCAAGCGTCGAAAGCAACGAACTGCCCTGCTGCACTTCGAGCGTCTTCTTCCCGTTATTAATGTCAATGGTGACATTCCCCGATGGCACAAGGTACTTCTTGGCCACAAGCAGCACAATCACCAGCACCAGTGTCACGATTAAGAAAAGTATCGCACTTGAAAAAATCGTCAATTCCATATTGCCATCAGAGTTTTATGCCGAGGAAGCTCATAAAAGCTATGCCCATCAAGCCGGTTAATATAAAAGTTATGCCAACGCCACGCAATGGCTTAGGTATATTGCTGTAAGCCAACTTCTCGCGGATGGCTGCAAGCCCCACAATCGCCAACGTCCACCCGATGCCCGAGCCTGCGCCATACACGGTGGCCGTCCATGCCGACCCGAAGTCGCGCTGCTGCATAAACAGGGCACAACCCAATATGGCACAGTTCACGGCTATCAACGGCAAGAAAATGCCCAACGACGCATATAGCGACGGCGAAAATTTCTCTACCGCCATTTCCACGAGTTGGGTTATCGACGCAATGACAGCTATAAACATTATCAAGGCAAGAAAACTCAAATCGACCGAAGCAAACTCCTCGCCAAGCCACTTCATTGCACCCGGCTGAAGCAGGTAGTTATCGAGCAGGTAGTTAATTGGCAACGTAACGACAAGCATAAACGTCACGGCTATGCCCAAGCCGAACGCGGTCTTCACGTTCTTGGATACGGCAAGGAACGAACACATACCCAAGAAATATGCAAATATCATATTGTCGATGAATATCGACTTTATAAACAGGTTCAAATCTTCCATATCGATTATTCTTTATTCATGGTTTAAGGTTCCTGCAAATCTTTGTTTCTCGAACGATGCCACCATATTATACACCCCACCGTGACAAGAGCCATGGGCGGAAGTATCATCAAGCCGTTGTTGGAATAACCCATGTCGTAGAACGACTGCGGAATCACGTGCCAGCCAAACAGCGTACCCGAGCCAAGCAATTCGCGGAAAAAGGCCACCACGATGAGGATTATGGCATAGCCCAAGCCGTTGCCAACGCCGTCGAGAAACGACGGCCAAGGCTTGTTGGAAAGCGCGAACGCCTCAAGCCGACCCATCAATATGCAATTGGTGATGATAAGCCCGATGAACACCGACAGAGCCTTGCTCATCTCATAATTATAGGCTTTCAATATCTGATCGACGATAATGACAAGCGCAGCCACCACCACCAATTGCACGATGATGCGAATATTATTGGGAATGGTGTTGCGGATTAGCGAAATTATCAAGTTGGAAAACGCCGTGATGGCCGTTACCGAAATTCCCATCACAATCGCCGGTTCCAACTTGGCCGTAACGGCAAGGCACGAGCAAATGCCCAATATCTGCACCAACACGGGGTTGTTGCGCGACAACGGGCCAAGTAATGCTTCTTTTGATATTTTCGACAACATAATGTTTTATTTTTTTTCGGTTTGCAAATTGTTCAGAAATGCGTCATACAACTTGAGGCAGTCGGCAAGCATCGACTGAACGCCTGTACTGGTGATGGTGCCACCCGAAATGGCATCCACGTAATCGGCATCGTCAACCGGCACCTGCCCGGCCTTCTTCACATCGACCGAACGGAATTTGCCGTCTTTGTAAAGTTCCTTCCCCACAAATTGCGACTGGAAATTCTCAGTGGCAATCTCGGCGCCAAGTCCGGGTGTCTCGCCCGAGTGAGAGAAGTATGCCCCATATATGGTGTCGCCGTCATCTTCCACAGCCACATATCCCCATATAGGGCCCCACAGTCCGGCTCCATATACCGGCAACACGTAAACAGTCTTTCCGTCGTCGGTGGCTGCCACAAACACCGGCAGCTTGCGCTCGCCTTCGGCCTTTTTCACCTCGCTGGCCATGTCAACGCCAAAGGCATCACCATCGGTACGGCCACCTTTTATGTCGGTCAGGAATTCTTCAGTGATATATTTATTATAGGTATCCTTGACCTGCCCTTCGGGAGCTACCACGTGTATCGCGCTCAATATTTGCTGGCGTTTGTCGTTAGCCACATTCTCGTCTTGCGCAGGCTTCAACACCTGATAGACAAACGCGAGCGCAGCACCCACCACAAGCACCATTATCGAAGAATATATAATCGTATAAGTGTTACTTTGCGTATTCATCTTCTATTCCCCCATCATTTATTTGATTGTTTTAACACGTTTCAAGCGACGCTTGATATTGGACTGAACCACAAAATAGTCGATAAGAGGAGCAAAAGCGTTCATCAGCAGCACCGCGAGCATTGCACCCTCGGGATAACCGCTGTTATACACGCGTATCAATATCGCTATCACGCCTATCAAGAAACCGTAAATATATTTTCCAAGCTCGGTGCGGGCTCCCGTAACAGGGTCGGTAGCCATGAATACCGCAGCAAAGGCAAAACCGCCCAGGCACACCTGGTCGATTGGCGACAACGACGATGCGGGATATGTGGCCGACGGGAACATATTGGCAATAAAGCCCATGAACAAGCCACCGACAAACACCGAGAGCATTATCTTCCACGAAGCCGTGCCGGTAAACAGCAATATGAACGCGCCTATCAGTATGCACAACGTTGACGTTTCGCCCACCGAACCGGGAATGAGGCCGATGAATGCGTCAAGAGTGCTTATGGGGTCGCCGACGATATTGGTGATTTGAGGATTGGCGGTTGTTGCGGTCGCCACCTGCCCCAGGGGAGTTGCCCCCGAGAAAGCATCGACCACCGTCCCCTCGCCAAGCCCGAATACAGGTTCGGTAGCAACAAACGCGGCATCGCCCGACATCTTTGCCGGATAGGCGAAGAACAGAAACGCGCGAGTGATAAGCGCCACATTAAATATGTTCATGCCGGTGCCGCCAAAAATCTCCTTGGCAAAAATCACGGCAAATGCCGTAGCCACGGCAATCATCCACAACGGCGTGTTTATCGGGCATATAAGCGGAATCAACAGTCCGGTTACGAGAAAGCCTTCCTGTATCTCATGGTGACGTATTTGCGCGCCTATAAACTCGATGCCCAAGCCGACGACGTAAGAAACCACTATGGTGGGCAACAAGGCGGCGAGTCCGTATAGGAACAGGTTCCAGAACCCGGCATCTGCATTGCCGATGGCAAGATAGTGCTGGTAACCTATGTTATACATCCCAAACAAGAGGCACGGAATGAGAGCAACTATCACCACGGTCATCGTGCGCTTGGAGTCGTTGCTGTCGTGGATGCTCACGCCGGTCGTCGATGTGGTGTTGGGCGTGAACAAGAACGACTCAAACCCTTCAAACACCGACTGCAACTTGCTATACTTGCCGCCGGGCATGAAATTAGGCTTGATTCTTGTCAAATAATTTCTTAAACCTTTCACTTTAGTATATTCTTTAAGGTGGGTTAATTCATTTCTTTATACAACTTGTCGAGTCCTTCTCGCACAATCTTTTGCAACGGCAGTTTCGACGTGTCGGCAAACTCGCACAATGCAAAGTCCTCGGGAGCAACCTCGTAAATGCCCAACTGCTCCATCTTGTCGATGTCGAAGGCAATTATCGACTTTATCAAGAATTCCCCAAGTATATCCATAGGCAGCATCCTGTCATACTCGCCCGACATGATTATGGCTCGCTCGCCGCCATTGATTTTTGCGTCGAATTCGGCAGGCTTCCCGCGGCCAAGCAGCCAACGCGTAAACGAATGGTATATACTGAACCGCTTAGGGCTGAGCGACGCCCACCCCAAGAAGTCGGCAGAATTGCGCACCTCGGTAATCACCGACAACTGGCGATAAGGGAATCGCAAATAGCCGTCGGCGGCCACACGGCTGCCGGTGAGCAAGTTGCCCGACACGATTCGGCAATTGTCGGGGTTGGATATGCCGTCCCCGAGCAACGATGCCACAGTGCATCCCATGGTGCAACGCGCGTAATGCGGATGTTTCACCGACTCTCCTGTCACGGCGACTACGGTGTCAAACGGCACCATTCCCGTCGTAAACAGCTCGCCTATGCGGGCCAGCGTCACCGCGTCGAGCGTCAGCACCACCTCGCCCTTGTTTACAGGTTTCACGTTGGCAATCTGTATGCCCACGTTTCCGGCCGGATGCGGGCCCGCAAACGTGTTAATCACGCACCCCTTCAGGTCGGGTACCCACTCCGGGCTGCATCCGAGGTAAACATCGCCGTCGGTAAGCGACCTAAGCACGTCCACGCCCTTCTGCAAATATTTTTCTTTACCCTTAAGCAATAACGAGAAATCGGGAGCAAGAGGAGCCGAGTCAAAGGCGGTGACGAATATGTCACGCGGCTTCACAGCCGGATTTGGCACAATGTCGTAAGGACGCTGGCGCATCGCGCACCACAACCCCGACTCAAGCAATATGCCACGCACGTCGCCGTTCACGTCGTGCCTTTTCACCCTGCCGCTTCCATCAGACTCTATCACTATAGCTTCGATTTTACGACGCTCGCCCCTGACGACAGCAGAAACCACTCCGGCAACCGGACTGGCCACCTTCACCTCGGGACAAGCCTTGTCATGGTAAAGCACACTGCCCGCATCCACCTTGTCGCCTTCCTTCACGTCAAGCCTCGGCACTATGCCCGTGAAATCGTCGGGAACAACCGCGTAACTTTCGCACCTGGTATCGGCAATGGCAGCATCGACAATGGCACCTTCCAAATTCAAGTTTATACCTTTCTTAATTTTGATATCAGCCATATCTGCAAGTCATGTTAATAATATGGCCACAAAGTTATTAAAAAATATTTAGAGATTGTTTAATAATCGGCTACAATCTTAGACCCGCAACAGGCTATGCCCCCGGCCGCACGGTGCTGATGCTGCACAACATAGCTTTACGGCAACAGAGGCAAGCCTAAAGCCATATTTTCTAAAAATTAGAAAAAAATGGTCATTCATGGTTGGCTAATTAAAATATTTATAATACATTTGCCTTTGGTTTAGACAGGTGTGAGGATAAGAGATGTTTGAAGCGTCCTCCGACCGAAAAACTACCGGCAAGCCTACACGAGTATGAGACAAGAGCCGACAAAACGCAAGCCGCACAGCTCCATGCCATGTGGCTCACATAAGGTCGATTACACCGCCTATGATTTAACGGCTGTACAGAATCTGCCATGCATGGCCATAGGTACGTTGCCATCAACCAAGTGGGAGGCCTCGTTTGCAGGCCGCGAACCGCTTGCCCGAGAACATGAAGATTCATTATGACTAATAACATTAACAACTAACAATTTAATTTTTAACAATTTTATTCATTTAATTATGGAAACAAAAAAGCCTAACGAAACTCCTAAGAAATCTGGGGCTGTAGTAAGCAATGTTCGTGGAATCAAAAATGCATTCTTGGTAATCATTGCATGTTTCATTGTTGCTCTTTGCATCTTCCTATTCATTCTTGGGAATCCCGACAACTTCAACGAAGCCGGCCACCCCATCAACCTGCTTGGTACCGTTTACATGGGCGGATTCGTTGTGCCTATCCTCCAATGCTGCTTCTTGACAGTTATCGTGCTGTCGGTTGAACGCTGGATTGCTCTTTCTTCTGCTAAGGGCAAAGGTAGCATACCCAAGTTCGTTGCTAATGTAAAGAAAGCCCTTGCCGCTGGCAACATCGCCGAGGCTCAAAACCTCTGCCGCAAGCAACAGGGTTCGGTTGGCGCAATCGTTTACGCTACCCTCTTGAAGTATGACGAAATGGACAAGAACACCATCCTCGAAAAGGAACAAAAGATCACTATGATCCAAAAGGAACTCGAAGAGGCTACCGCTCTTGAAATGCCGTCGCTGCAACAGAACCTCCCCATCGTGGCTACGCTGACCACACTTGGTACTCTTCTCGGTCTTCTCGGTACTGTGTTGGGTATGATCAAGTCGTTCCAGGCTCTGTCTGCTTCGGGTGCTCCCGACTCTACTGAATTGTCAACTGGTATTTCCGAGGCACTTGTTAACACTGCATTCGGTATCGCAACTGGTGCTTGCGCCGTTATTTCTTATAACTTCTTCACCAACAAGATCGATAACCTCACCTACGCTATCGACGAAGTAGGTTTCTCTATCGTTCAAACATTTGCTGCCACTCACTAATATTCTGCGTGTAGCGCAAGTGAAACAAACAACCTAAAAACAAAAAATAAGTAGATAATAACGCAAGATTAATATGGGAAAAGTTAAAATCAAAAGGAAGAGTACGCTCATCGATATGACCGCGATGAGTGACGTTACTGTACTTTTGCTTACTTTCTTCATGTTGACATCTACATTCTTGCAAAAAGAGCCTGTAACAGTGATCACGCCATCTTCGGTTTCTGAAATCAAAGTACCCACAGCCAACCTCGTGACGGTACTCGTTTCTCCGAAAGGCAACGTGTTCATCTCTCTTACCGGAGACAAAGACTCTACCTACTCAAGCGAAAACATGAGAGCAGAGCTCATCAAGAGTGTAGTCGCAGAATATAATAAGGTGTATAACAAGAATATCAGCCTCACCGCAGCCGAAGTTAGCACTTTCGCAAAAACCAACATGTTTGGCGTAAGCATAGCAGAGCTGAAAGGCTGGCTTGACCTCTCGCAAGAACAGCGGGACGCATACATCGATCCATCAAAGAATCCCGAAAAAGCGGGAATTCCAATCGACATGAATCAAGACCTGTCGAAGCCCAACGAATTCCAAATCTGGATGAGGGCAATCTACAACTTGTCGAACCCCAATATCGAAGGCACCATCAAGCGTGGCGAAGGTATTGCAATCAAGGCCGACAAGAGTACGACCTACGACAAGATTCAAGTCGTGATGGATAATCTGCAGACAATGAAGATGAATAAGTTTAGTTTAATGACTGCTTTAAAAACAGAGGACGAATAACATATGGCACAAATAGATACAGGTGGTGACAGCGGAAAAGGCAAGTCACACCAAAAGAAAATGTCAATCCACGTCGATTTTACCCCGATGGTGGACATGAACATGCTTTTGATTACCTTCTTCATGCTTTGTACCACTATGATTAAGTCCCAAACACTGCAAATCAGCCTTCCTACCAACGAAAAAGTAGAAAAGGAACAGCAGAACAAGGTAAAGCAATCAGAAGCAATAACTGTAATCCTTGACAGCGACATCGATGAAAATGGCACACCCACCAAGAACTACCTTTACTACTATGAGGGTATGATTCCATTGACCGAAGACGGACAAGTGGACCTCGCTCTCAACCCGATGAAGGAAGAACAATTCTTGGGCAACGAGAACGGAGCTGCACGAGGAATGCGCAAGATTTTCCAAGATCGCAACAAACAGGTTCTTGAAAAGATCAACGTGTTGAAAGAGCAATGGAAAAACAAGGAACTGGCATCAACCGAAGCAGCCAACGATAGTGTCTATCAAGCCCGCGCTAAGGAGATTCGCAACGACTCTAACCTGACGCGCCCGGTAGTCATAATCAAGGCTACTCCGAATGCTGCATACGAGAGCGTGGTTACGGCTCTTGACGAGATGCAAATCAACAGCATCAGCCGCTATCAGATTGACCGCATCAGCCACAACGACTCGGTCTTGATGATGGCACTCAAGGGCATCCCATATGGTCAAACTCCTGCCGAGGAATGATGATAGATTTATTTATTAACGCTTAACGATTAAAAATTATGGCAAAAGACGTAGATCTCTCATCGCAAGAATGGCGCGACCTTATATTCGACCATCGCAATAAAGACTTCGGAGCATATACGCTTCGCAAGAATTCAGTAGGCCGTCACAACAAGGCAATGATTGTAGTTGTAATCTTCATCATCGTAGTTGTAATTCTGGCTTACGTGGTAAAAGGCATCCAACAGGCTATTGAAGAAAACAAGCCAAAGGATGAAATAGAACAAGTAGTAGTGAACATCGATATGGCAACCGACGAGCCCGAAGAGGAAGAGGAAGTTCAGGAACGCTATGAAGAACCCGAACCCGAAGCTCTGCCGGAAGAAATATTGAACACGGTGAAAGTAACCGAAATCCTTATCGCCGAAGACGAGGATGTTAAGGCTGAAGACGAAATCAAGAGTGCCGACGAGCTCCAAGAGACCGAAACGGCATTTGGACAGACCAACTTCGACCAAGGTACCGACGACCGTAACGTTGTTCGCGAACACAAAGACGAAGTTATCGTGGAAGAAAAGACTCCAGAACCCGAACAGGTGTTCACCGCAGTTGAGCAGATGCCGGCCTTCCCGGGCGGCGATGCCGAACTCATGAAGTACCTTTCTACCCACATCAACTACCCGCCGATGGCAATGGAAAACAACGTACAAGGACGTGTTATCGTTCAATTCGTTGTAACCAAGACCGGTAAAGTAGGCGAAGTTAAAGTTGTGCGTGGCGTTGACCGCGACCTCGACAACGAAGCCGTTCGCGTGGTTAAGTCGCTTCCCGACTTTATCCCGGGACGTATGAACGGACAAGCAGTAAACGTATGGTACACACTGCCTGTTACATTCAAACTTCAAGGTGTGAACTAATCAGCTAACTTCAAATCTCACGATAAAAAACCGACTTGATTGTGCAAGTCGGTTTTTTTTATTTCCCAATCATCAAAGAAGCCGAGACAATCCGCAACACGGCACTCAGATACGGGGGACAGTCCGAAAAAACGGGTCTAATCGACAAAAAGTGGCTTAGTCGACAAAAAGCAGGATAAAATCTATGCAAGTCATTGATTTTAATATCTTTGTGAAGATTTTCACTGATATGGGTGCAGTCTGCAGGAGCAAAATATGACGAATATGGAAATTTGGCTATTTTTGGCAACCGCTACCAAACCATGCTTCGTGGTGAAGCGACCGACAGGGACGAAACCAGAGGACAGCACTTTTCACCACGATACACGGCTTCGGAGATGCCGAACAAGAGCCAGCCCGGCAGCCGCTGCTTAGTGTGGCATTTCCAAAAGCCATTACTGCAATCGCACTGCAACAAGGTTTCGGACTGCACTCGGATATACCTCACACATTTGCTAAAGCCAAACCGTGACATAACCATTTTTACCTATTACCCTTAATTTCCGCTATTCTTGACGACTGCTACGGCTTTGCTCTCCACTGATAATATGCCAACATTAACAGCAACGGCTTTCAAGTTTAATATAATAAGGTTAAGAATTTCTAATTAAAAACAACCACAAGTAAAACCAATCTTTTTTTTATGTAATTTTACAGGGTGAGTGCAAAGGCAACCTAAACAAGACTTATAAAACCATCCAAACAGGAGCGTTTTTTGCTCAATGCACACCCATAACGACTTAAAAATATGACCACTACAGAAAAAAACGAACCTTCACAAGGCCGAGCAGGAAATGGCAGCGGGGCAGCCACTCCCAAAGGGATGAAATTCATATTCGGCATATTCATGATTATCATATACTTGGGAATGGGCTACTTGATGTTTGTCAATTTCTTCGATTGGACCGAAGACTACACATGGGCAAGATTCAGCCTCGGCACCTTGTTCGTCCTTTACGGATTTTGGCGAGGATACCGCCAGTTTAAAGGCATATACTAACCTACACACGAATAAACATACGAAACATGATAAAAAAATATATCATATTGTCATTAACGGCAATCGCATCGGCTCTTATCGCCGTCTCATGCCACCAACCCACCGACTCAAGCACCTCGGGGCTTGTCACGCTGATGTGCGACAAGACATTTGAAAACATTATACAGCAAGAAATCGACGTATTTGAATATACCTACCCCAACGCAAGCATAATCCCGTATTATATCGACGCCCACTCGGCCATCGACTCAATGCTTGACGGCAACACGTCGCTCATTGTCACAGCCCAAGAGCTGACGCAGGAACAAAAAGACTACCTGCAAAGCGTGAACCGCTTTCCGGCGCGCACACAGCGCATTGCCGTGGATGCCATAGCCGTAATCGTAAACAAGGATAACGACATCGACGAGTTGTCGATATCAGAGTTGCGCGATATACTGTCGGGCGCAACCCCACGGTGGAAAGACGTGTTCCCTTCAAAATTAGACACGATACGCGTGATATTCGACCATCCGGGCTCAAGCATACTGAAATATGTCCGCGATTCAATAATGCGTGGCACCGAGTTCGGCACCATCTACTCGGTCGATAGCCTGCAACAAGTGTTCACCGAGGTCGAGAAGCGACGCAACGCCATCGGATTCATCGGCGTAAGCTGGATTACGTCAGACTTGTCGGCACCGACCGAGACCATGGAAAAAGTCATGGCCGACTTGAACACCAACGACACTGCAACGATTGATTTTACAAACAAGATAAAGGTCATGAAAATACGCCGTGACGACCAGATACAGGCATTCAAGCCATATCAAGCATACATCTACGACGGCAGCTACCCGTTGTACCGCAGCGTGTATGTGACCACCACCGAGCCCAACGGGTCGCTTTCTCACGGGTTCTACTCGTTCCTCACAGGCTTCATCGGGCAAAAAATAATACTCAACACAGGCGTAATGCCGGCCATCGTGCAACCGCGCCTTGTCTCATTAAATTAACGGATAAAATTAACTCGTAAATAAAATACAAATCAAAATGAAATTAAAATTATTATTCTCATTAATTCTCTGTGCGTCGCTCACATGCATGGCGCAAGGATACAAGGATGGCATCGAATACTACAAAGTGGGACAGTACGACAATGCCAAGGAATTGCTGCTTCGCAACCTCAACGACCCTTCTACCAATAAGGCCGAAGCTTATTTCTACTTAGGTTGCATAGGCTTGTACACCGACAATTTCGAAGAAGCCGAAAAGAACTTCGATGCCGGTATCGCAGCCGACCCAAAATATGGATACAACTATGTGGGAATGGGCGAACTTGAATTGAGACGCGGCAAATTAGCCACCGACAAGGATGCCATAAAGAATGCCGAAAAGGCAGCAAAGAAACTGTTTGACGAGGGCAAAGACCTTTGCGGCAAGAAAGACGATGCCGTAATGGTAGCCATCGCCCGCGCATACTATAACGTTGACCCGGTAAAATATGCCGACGAAATCGAAGACGCAAAGAAAGATGCCAAGAAGCGCGACAAGCAAAGTGCCGACCTATACGTGTTTGAAGGCGACATCCTCGCCGACAAGGAACAATGGGGTTCTGCTGCCGGCTGGTATGAAATGGTAATGCGCTCGGGCAAGGACAACATCGAAGCTTACGTAAAGTATGCCAACACTTACTTCTACGTTGACCCCAAGACAGCCATCAAGACTCTCGAAGACCTCGTTGCCGCAAAGCCCAATTCGGCCCTTGCACAACGCGAACTTGCCGAAAAATACTATAAGGACGACCAATGGACGTTGGCCGCCGAGAAGTATGGCATTTACATGCAAAACCCCAACCACTTCAAGCAAGACGAAAGCCGCTATGCAGGCCTGCTTTTCTACGGCAAGCGTTATCAAGAGTCTTACGACCTTGCAGCAAAAATCATCAGCGAACATGCCGCAGGCGACATCGAAGTGTTCTACATGAAACGTCTCCAATTCTACAACCTCGTAGCAATGGAACGTTGGCAAGAAGCCGATGCATTGGCCAAGGAATTCCTGGCAATGACCGTTCCCGCAGGTGCCAAATACGAGCCTAAAGACTACAGCGACTATGCAGTAGTGCTGACCGCCCTTGGCGACATGCCCGGCAGCGTGGAAATGTACAAGAAGGCTTATGAAGCCAATCCCGAAAAGGTGGATTTGCTCAAACAAGCCAGCGACGCTTGCACCGACGCAAAAGACTATGAGAACGCAGCCAAGTTCTACCAGATGTATGTTGACAACGCCGACTATAAGACCAACGACCTGTTTGTACTTTCGGGCCGCTACCTTAACTGGGGCGTAACGACACCCGACACCACGGCAACCGACTCGATAAAGCGCGAAGAAGCCTTGAAGAAAGCTCTCGAATATGCCACAATGGTTGACTCTATCGTGCCCAACGACATCCGCATCCTTTCCCGTATAGCCAGCATACACGTAGGCCACGAAAGCGGATACTCGGGTGCCAACTATGCAAGAAACGGCGAAGCGATGGAAACATACGACAAGATTCTTGCCATCCTCGATGCCGACCCGGAAAACAAGAATTTCGACAACCCCGACAACGAAGCTTCTCGCTATATCGAAATATATCGTTACAAGGCAGTTTACTACTACTTGAACAAGGATACAGAAAACATGAAGCTGTACTACCAGAAGTGGCTCGAAGTTGACCCGACAAACGAAGGACTTCGCAAGTACATCGAAACATTGAACGAGGAAAAGTAACACACTGACTTTCCCGTAACAAATAACGAATACCGACCGAGCATCTGCCCTTAATACGACAGATGCTCGGATTTTTTTGCAAGAATTAAACTTCGCTCAAGTGCGTTTTGTGGCTTGCTTGCTTCATTTTGTGGCAAAAGTTGATTACTTTTGCATTAATTAATGTATAATCCAAACAAAATAAATAACTTACTATGGCAACAACTCCGGAATTTAAGTATCAGCCAATGTTCCCTCTCGGAGCAGACGATACCGAATATTATTTGCTTACGAAAGACCACGTATCGGTGGGCGAATTTGAAGGCCACCCCATACTGAAGGTCGAAAAAGAAGGACTTACGCGAATGGCACAACAGGCGTTCCGCGACGTGTCGTTCCTGCTGCGCCGCAGCCACAACTTGCAGGTTGCAAAAATACTTAACGACCCCGAAGCAAGCGAAAACGACAAATATGTGGCACTCACATTCCTACGCAACGCCGAGGTCTCGGCAAAGGGGCAACTGCCATTGTGCCAAGACACCGGCACGGCAATCATTCACGGAGAGAAAGGTCAACAAGTATGGACAGGATACTGCGACGAGGAAGCACTCGCCCACGGCGTTTACAACACCTATACGCAAGAAAACCTGCGTTACTCGCAAAACGCGCCTCTTAACATGTATGACGAGGTGAACACCCGCTGCAACCTGCCGGCACAAATCGACATCGAGGCTACCGAAGGGATGGAATACCGTTTCTTGTGTGTAACAAAGGGCGGCGGCTCGGCCAACAAGACTTACTTGTTCCAAGAGACAAAGGCACTGCTCAATCCCGACACTCTCGTTCCTTTCCTTGTTGAAAAAATGAAGACGCTCGGCACCGCCGCATGTCCTCCCTACCATATCGCATTCGTCATCGGCGGCACATCGGCCGAGAAGAACCTGCTCACTGTGAAATTGGCCTCAACACACTACTACGATGCACTGCCAACCACCGGCAACGAATACGGACGCGCCTTCCGCGATGTGGAACTCGAAGCTCGCCTGCTCGAAGAAGCCCACAAGATAGGACTTGGCGCACAATTCGGCGGCAAATATTTTGCCCATGACGTGCGCGTAGTCCGCCTGCCTCGCCACGGAGCATCTTGCCCGGTAGGCATGGGAGTAAGTTGCTCGGCCGACCGTAACATAAAGTGTAAAATCAACAAAGACGGCATCTGGATTGAAAAGCTCGACGACAACCCGACAGAACTGATTCCCGAAGAATTGCGCAACGCCGGCGAGGGCAATGCAGTGCGCATCGACTTGAACCAACCGATGAGCGAAATATTGAAGGAACTCGACAAGTATCCGGTTTCTACACGCCTGTCACTCAACGGCACGATAATCGTAGGCCGCGACATCGCTCATGCCCGCCTCAAAGAGCGCATTGACCGTGGAGAAGATCTGCCACAATACATCAAAGACCACCCGATTTACTATGCCGGCCCGGCAAAGACTCCGGCAGGCATGCCTTGTGGCTCAATGGGACCGACAACCGCAGGCCGCATGGACCCATACGTTGACCTGTTCCAAAGCCACGGTGGCAGCATGGTCATGCTCGCCAAGGGCAACCGTAGCCAAGCCGTCACCGATGCCTGCAAGAAACACGGAGGGTTCTACCTCGGCAGCATCGGAGGCCCGGCAGCAATCCTTGCCCAGAACAACATCAAGAGCATCAAGTGTCTCGAATATCCCGAACTGGGAATGGAAGCCATCTGGCAAATCGAAGTAGAAGACTTCCCTGCATTCATCCTCGTGGACAACAAGGGCAACGACTTCTTCACCCAAATCAAGCAAAAGGGCTGCAACTGCAAATAATCAGCATAAGAAAGATATCAACGCCACCGATGGCATGTGTCGCGCATTACATGACACATGCCATCGATTTTTTTGCGGGAAACACTTGCATGTCACATAAAATATTCCTATATTTGTTTAGGGCTTATTTAATTATTTTCGAGGTTATTCGTGGCAAAATGCATGACTTGCCAGTGCCATAGCCTTAAAAACATTGGAATTGCAAGTCTCGGGAAAAGGCTTGACGAATTAAAAAGCCCGTTAGCGCGTAATAGGGTCCCATGCCATGTGCATCTTGATTACAAAAATGGCGGCACGTCGGCCATTACAGGTTTGTACATTAATCCTAAACTTAAAAAACGTGTAAATCATGAAAAAGTCCATATTAGCCATCCTCCTTGCCATAGCAATGAGCATCAGCTGCTATTCACAATTACGTTACCAGTCGCCAAATGCCCCCGACGTAGAAGTATCGGTGATATCGGGCGGCATAATGGTCGATATCGATGACGGAACGTCGATAGTGCTTTATCCTCAAGGTTTCTTGTCTTGTTACATGTATTACGCATATGGGAACGTAAGCGCACTGTTCACAGCCGACCTATCCTCAATGCTACTATACGTAAATGGACAAACCTATCAATACACACTGTCGTCAACCACACCCACATCATCTCCGGGCTTTAACTATCCTGCCATCCCCACACCTGCCACTCCGCCACCGGCCTATTACGACAACTACCGGAGCGATGCCGACAGGGCATATTACCGTTCGCAAATCAGGGAGATGGAATACAAGATACGCGATGCCGAACGCAGCCTGCGCATGTATGAGCGCATGAACCGTAAAGACCCTTCCATAAGTTCGATGCAACTCGTGCAATCACAACGCAGCCTCATCCGCACATACTACGAACGGCTGCAATGGCTTGAATCCCAAGTATATTAAACACAGTAAAAACGTTCGCTTATAAACATAGCACCATGGCATGCGATTGCCACGAATCAAGCAAGCCAAGAGCATTTTTATTTATTTAACAAACAAAATGCCTAAAAAAATTGACTTTTAAGAAAAAAGCCGTACCTTTGCACTCGAAATGCCGCGGGGTGGAGCAGTGGTAGCTCGTTGGGCTCATAACCCAAAGGTCGTCAGTTCGAGTCTGGCCCCCGCCACCAAGCACAGAATCGTTGAATAACGGTTCTGTTTTTTTATTGTCTCCCGACAAAATCATTCAACACAAAATGCAGAAGCACCGAATACAAGCCTTTGGCTCTACTCGGTGCTTATGCATTTTTTGCGCTTGCCTAAGCCCGCGCCTCGTACACCCATAGGGAATTCATTATATTCACACTGCGGGCAATGCATCCCCTTAGGGCTGACAAAGAATTCGACTAAGCCAAGAATTCTGCTGCTTGTGCGCTAAAGCGGCTGCTTTAACTTAGATCGGCCGCAATTCTACCGTCAATCCCATTGCAGAGGCTATTTTATAGAGGGTGGCGACGGTCGGCACTGTCAATCCCCGTTC
>CALUNI010000007.1 GCA_944321905.1 uncultured Muribaculaceae bacterium
TCTATATAATCCCATTATTCCGGGGCTATTTGATTAATTGTTTAACTCGTCCCATTTTAACGGGACACTAGTGTAAAAACATAATGAATACAAGAATCGTATGGGCAGCAAGCCTGCTCTTGGCTTTTACTGCTTGCGGGGCAGACAGCAACAACCATCCCGCTCTCCCCGAGGATGTTGCTACAAAGGGATTTGAACGTATCGTAGCTGATGGCAATTTCGACATCTATTATGTCCAGACAAATGAAACGTCGGTTGACATGCGAGGTGGCGACGTTTCACATATCAAAATGAATTGCGACGGAAATACTCTGCATTTCTACGTGACAGGAGAAGGCAGCAACGACAGCGACAATGTGGACATATATGTCACATCGCCAATATTAAAGGGCATAACAATGAACGGTTCGGGCGACTTCGAGTCAGAAAACCCAATCCATACCGACAATATGGAAATAAGGGTAAACAATGAGGGCGACGTCATGATGCGCAGCCTTGATTGCAATGAATGCGATGCCAAAACGACAGGCGAAGGCGACATTGATATAGACCGCATAGCTGCCAAACATCTTATCGCAGAAACGACAAACGAAGGTGCCATAGACTTGCAAAATGCCAATATCGACCATGCAGAATGCACCATACGAGGCGATGGAGACATTGACATAGACGGACATGTGGGACACTGCGACAAACATACATACGGCACCGGCACGATAGACATCAACCCTTAAACACACACCTTCCCACGCTATACGACACCAAGCAAACACACCGAAAACAATATTAAAAAATAGGGCGTAACTCATTGAGCTACGCCCTACTTTTCTATTGTTGGTTATCGTTGTTTACCGATACTTATTTCACTTCTTCAAAGGGAACGTCGGTTACATTGTCGCCATTGCCCCCTTGGTTGGTGCCACCGGCTTGACCTGCACCGGGTTGAGGTCCGGCCTGTGACGATTGTTGCTGTTGAGCTGCATTATACATGTCTTGCGATGCAGCGTGGAACACAGTCTCAAGCTCTTTCATTGCCACATCGATTGCAGCAACATCTTGACGCTGATGTGCATCTTTCAGTTTGGCAAGAGCTGCTTCAATCTGCGACTTCTTGTCGGCAGGAAGCTTGTCGCCAAGGTCTTTCAAGCTCTTCTCGGTCTGGAATATCATAGAATCGGCTTGGTTAATCTTGTCGATGCGTTCCTTTTCGCGAGCATCGGCGGCGGCATTAGCTGCAGCCTCGTCCTTCATACGCTTGATTTCTTCTTCGCTCAAACCGCTTGAAGCCTCGATACGTATGCTCTGTTCCTTCCCGGTAGCCTTGTCCTTGGCCGAAACATTAAGGATACCGTTAGCATCGATTTCAAAAGTAACCTCGATTTGCGGAACGCCACGCGGAGCCGGAGCTATACCGTCAAGATGGAACTTGCCAAGCGTCTTGTCGTCCTTTGCCATCGGACGTTCACCTTGCAGCACGTGTATTTCTACCGACGGTTGGTTATCTACGGCTGTCGAGAACACCTCGCTCTTACGTGTCGGGATGGTAGTATTTGCCTCAATCAACTTGGTCATAACACCACCCAGAGTTTCAATACCTACCGACAGAGGAACAACATCGAGCAGAAGCACGTCTTTCACATCACCGCTCAACACGCCGCCTTGTATTGCTGCGCCCACAGCAACCACCTCGTCGGGATTGACGCCCTTAGACGGAGCCTTGCCGAAGAATTTTTCAACAATTTGTTGAACGGCCGGGATCCGAGTAGAACCACCCACGAGTATAACCTCGTCGATCTGCGATGCAGTGAGGCCTGCATCCTTCAGAGCCTGCTCACACGGCTTAACGGTAGCCTGAATCAAGCTGTCGCACAATTGCTCGAACTTTGCACGTGTCAATGTCTTTACAAGGTGCTTTGGAATTCCATTCACCGGCATGATGTAAGGCAGGTTGATTTCGGTCGAAGTAGAACTTGACAATTCAATCTTTGCCTTTTCGGCAGCCTCTTTCAAGCGTTGCAATGCCATGGCATCCTTACGCAAATCAACGCCTTCCTCACGTTGGAATTCATCAGCAAGCCAGTCAATTATGCGATGGTCGAAATCGTCACCGCCAAGGTGTGTATCGCCGTTGGTTGACTTAACCTCAAACACGCCGTCGCCCAATTCAAGAATCGATATATCGAACGTACCGCCACCAAGGTCAAACACTGCGATACGCTTATCGCTCGTAGATTTGTCAAGACCGTAAGCAAGAGCCGCAGCAGTAGGCTCGTTCACGATACGCATCACCTTCAATCCTGCAATCTCGCCGGCCTCCTTCGTTGCCTGACGCTGCGAATCGTTGAAGTATGCAGGCACCGTAATCACGGCTTCGGTAACCGTCTGTCCCAGATAATCCTCGGCGGTTTTCTTCATCTTTTGAAGAATCATGGCCGAAATCTCTTGTGGAGTATAGTCGCGGTTGTCTATCCGCACTTTCGGCATGCCGTTGTCAGAGCGAACCACTTGATAAGGCACACGAGCAATTTCGTTCGTCACGTTGTCATAGCTCTCGCCCATGAAACGCTTGATTGAGAACACAGTCCTTGTCGGGTTGGTGATTGCCTGACGCTTTGCAGGCTCGCCCACCTTGCGTTCACCGCCATCGACAAATGCCACAATCGAAGGAGTGGTATTACGACCTTCGCTGTTAGGAATAACAACCGGGTCTTTACCCTCAAGTACTGCAACACATGAGTTGGTAGTACCTAAATCTATTCCAATAATCTTTCCCATAATTCGTATATTTTTTATTGTTATTAATCTTGTTTACCATATCCGCACCCGGCCGCAGCCGTGCGCAGACGCTTAGAATAGTACAAATGTTATGCCAAAAGGCATCAAACGGCACAAACCGATGCCTTCATACTGACATAAAGGCAGATTATGCAACCCCACTTTCACACGCACAATTCATACATTTAGGCTGTTTCGATGTCCTTTTTAGCCACTACACATTATTTAAATAACGAAATTATTGCGCAATTAATCATTTTAGTATAATTTTGTATGCTGAATAGCATAGTTTTTTAGCAGCCGGTACGATATGATTAAAAAAAGCACCCTTGAAAACATTATAAAAGAGGATTTAGCCGAGATTTGGTCGATTCTGACAATTGAAGAGAAACATCTTGTGGCTGACAATTTTGTCATCCATAATTTCAAGAAGAACCAGATCATTTATGCCGAAAACGACGAGCCCGAATACCTTTGGTGCCTTTTAAAAGGAAAAGTGAAAATGTTCAAAGACGGGGTCGGAGGCAGGCAACAAATCCTGCGCCTATACCGCCCGATACAATACTTCGGCTACAGGGCATACTTTGCCAACGAGCCTTACGTGTCAAGCACGGCGGCTTTCGAGGCTTCGCAATTGGGAGCGATAAGCATGAAGCTCGTGACAGACATCATCGACAAGAACCGCAAGCTTGCATGGTTTTTCATACACGAATTGTCGAAGCACCTGGGAGGCTCAGACACCAAGATGGTAAACCTCACACAAAAGCACATACGCGGCCGGCTCGCCGAAGCCTTGACTATACTAATCGACAACTACGGGTTTGAAGACGATGGAGAAACCTTGAAAATATACATGGCACGCGAAGACCTCGCCAACCTGTCAAACATGACCACATCAAATGCGATTCGCACACTATCGACATTCGTCAGCGAGAAAATAATCACAGTCGATGGACGCAGGATTAAAATAGTAAACGAACCGGCTCTGCGCAAAATCAGCAAATTCGGTTAACAACACCTTCCTCCTATCAAAAAATGCTAATAGCAAACAAGAAACGCAAAGAAAATATTGCCGAATACCTGCTATACATGTGGCAGATAGAGGACTTGATACGCGCAAACGGCTGCGACATCGAGCAAATAAAATCCAACATCATCGACCGATACGACGTGGACGACAAGACTCGAAGCGAAATAACCGACTGGTACGAAAATCTCGTAAAGATGATGGAACTTGAAGGCGTGAAGCAACGCGGGCATTTGCAAATCAACAAAAACGTAATCATCCGCCTAAACGATTTCCACAACGCGTTGCTCGATTCGGCAAAATTCCCAGAATATCGTGCCGAATACTACAAGACGCTCCCTTTCATCGTGGAATTGAGAGCAAAATCGGGCAACGACCCGGCCGGAGAAATAGAAACATGCTTCAACGCCCTTTACGGCACACTGATGCTGCGGCTTAACCACAAGGATCTGAGCGACGGCACAAAGGAAGCCATCGCCCAAATATCACGGTTGTTGGCAAGGTTATCGGCACTGTATCTCAAAGACGAGCAAAAGCCCATAATCGACAATGAAGAAGAGATAGTTTAATGCGCGTCAACGCGCTGCCAAAGCCGTAAGCCAAGCACTTAAATATTTTTTGAGGACAAAACCAAAACACGCAAACAAATGGCAAAGAATTTATTAATTACCGGAGCCAACGGCCAACTGGGCAACGAAATGAGAAACCTGCTGGCCGACCGCAGAGAATTCAACTCGTTTTTTACCGACATCGACAGCCTCGACATAACCGACGCCAAGGCTGTTTACCACTTCATCGAAAGCAACAAAATCGACACTATAGTGAATTGTGCGGCCTACACGGCTGTCGATAAAGCCGAAGACGACATGGTGCTTTGCGCAAAGCTCAACGTTGATGCCGTCGGCAACATCGCCGGCGCGGCAAAAAACTATGGCGCACGTGTGATACACGTATCCACCGACTACGTGTTTGACGGATACAACTACCAGCCTTACACCGAGGATGATGACACCAATCCAAAGACGACATACGGCACAACCAAGCGCGACGGCGAAAAAATGCTGCTTAAGATTGCACCCGACAGCATAATCGTGCGTACAGCATGGCTATACTCCCCTTACGGCAAGAATTTCGTGAAAACGATGCTCAAACTTGGCGCAGAGAAAGACTCGTTAAACGTCGTATGCGACCAAATAGGCACGCCGACCTGCGCAGCCGACCTGGCCGCAGCCATCATGTCGATAATCACACACGAAGAATGGATACCTGGCATATACCATTTCTCTGACGAAGGCGTATGCTCATGGTACGACTTTACAAAAGCCATTCACCGAATTGCGGGCATAAGCTCATGCAAGGTAAAACCGGTGAAATCAAAGGAATACCCGACGCGCGCCATACGCCCTCTTTACAGCGTCCTCGACAAGAGCAAAATCAAGCAAACGTTCGGCATCGAAATCCCTCATTGGGAAGAAAGCCTTGAGAAATGCATCAAAGTAATAACAGAAAACAATTAGCATAAAAACGACAGTGGCAAGCTTAACTTCAGAAATAAACCGGCGACGCACTTTCGCCATCATATCTCACCCCGACGCAGGCAAAACCACGCTAACCGAGAAGCTGCTTCTTTTCGGTGGTGCAATCCACGTGGCCGGAGCTGTGAAGTCAAACAAAATCAAGAAGACGGCAACGTCAGACTGGATGGAAATCGAGAAGCAACGAGGCATATCGGTGGCAACGTCGGTAATGGGCTTTAACTATGGCGACTACAAAATCAACATCCTCGACACTCCGGGACACCAAGACTTTGCCGAAGACACCTACCGCACATTGACAGCAGTCGATAGCGTTATCATCGTGGTCGATGTGGCAAAAGGCGTGGAGATGCAGACGCGCAAGCTGATGGAAGTGTGCCGGATGCGAAACACTCCGGTTATAATCTTCGTCAACAAGCTCGACCGCGAGGGTAAAGACCCATTCGACATTCTCGACGAGCTGGAATCGGAACTGAAAATAAAAGTACGCCCACTGTCATGGCCGATAAACATAGGCGCACGGTTCAAAGGCGTTTACAACATTTACGAGCATGGCCTTGACCTGTTCACTCCCGACAAACAGAAAGTGACCGAACGTGTGGAGATAAAAGACGTGAACGACCCGGCCATCGATGCCGCCGTCGGTACGGCCGACGCTACAAAGTTACGTGAAGACTTGGAGCTGATCGAAGGCGTGTATCCCGAGTTCAACGAACTTGACTATCTTGATGCCAAGGTCGCACCTGTGTTCTTCGGTTCGGCCCTCAACACCTTTGGCGTGAAAGAGCTGCTCGACTGCTTTGTGCGCATAGCTCCAAGCCCGCGTCCCACACAAGCCGAGGAGCGCATGGTAGAACCGGGCGAAGAGGCATTTAGCGGATTTGTATTTAAAATCCATGCCAACATGGACCCAAATCACCGCAGCTGCATAGCTTTCGTGAAAGTATGTTCGGGAATATTCCATCGTAACGCAAACTACAAGCACATACGCCTTGGAAAAACGCTTAAATTCTCGGCACCCACGGCATTCATGGCGCAGAAGAAAGACGTGGTTGACGAAGCATTCCCCGGCGACATAGTGGGCCTGCCCGACAACGGAGGCACATTCAAGATAGGCGACACGCTCACCGAGGGCGAGAATCTCCACTTCAAGGGGCTGCCAAGCTTCTCGCCGGAGATGTTCAAATACATCGAGAACACCGACCCGATGAAAACAAAGCAGCTAAACAAAGGTATCGAGCAGCTCATGGACGAGGGCGTGGCACAACTTTTCATCAACCAATTCAACGGGCGAAAAATCATCGGCACAGTCGGACAACTGCAATTCGAGGTCATACAGTATCGCCTGCTCCACGAATACGGCGCACAATGCCGGTGGGAACCGATACACCTGTACAAGGCATGCTGGATTGAAAGCGACGATGATGCCGCCCTCGAAGCCTTCAAAAAGCGCAAGCACCAATTCATGGCCATCGACCGTGACGGACGCGACGTGTTTCTGGCCGACTCAAGCTATGTGCTGCAAATGGCACAGACCGATTTTCCGAAAATACGTTTCCACTTCACGTCTGAATTCTGACCCCCCCAATTCATCCAAAATAAAAGTATTCGCAATATGAGTGACGAGGGCGAGCCGAAAAGCTCGCCCTCTCTTGCTTCCTCAACCTACCGACTTTATACGTTTTGTTTGCCACCTGTTTTTTGATATGGAACAGCCATTCTAAGAAATTACATGTCATGCGTCATGAGAAATGCAAATTACAATCTGCCCTTTTCTGAATTTGCAACCCCTTTACCCTTGTAGCGCGAACGCGCTGAATTGAAGTTGTACCTTATTGTCAAGGTCAAATCGCGGGTGTCATAGATTTTATTTGCGCTTATCGCGCTAATCGCGTCGTAGCTGACAAATTCCTGCCGCCAAGTGCCAAACACGTCGTTCAATTGCAACTTCAAGCTCCAAGTGTCGTTGGCAAACGACTTGTAAATGCCTATATCACAATTCCAACTGCTTTTCAAATGAAGATTCTCCGAGTCGCCCGAAGTACGACCCGCGAAATCAACATTTAGCCACAAGTCCCAAGGCATGTGGATTGCGTTGTTAAGCCTAAATATGCCCATGGGGGTTGTCCATTTTAAGGGTCATGCCATTGTGTTCCAACTTGAAGTCCTGCCACATCACGCCTGCCATGAGTGAGGGATTCCAGCACCCTACCGATGGCGAAAAGCTAAGCATGGCCGTCCACGAACCATATCGGGGCATATTCAGCATGGTCAACAATGTCGCCTGTGAATCGTCGGAATATTGTGTAGTCTGCCACATGAAATAATTCTTGGTCGAAGTATAATCAAGCTCCACGGCGAGGTCTTTCCAATATGCCGACACCGACACATAATCGCGATAAATAGGCTGCAGATTGGGATTGCCGCTCTCGTAATTATACCTGTCGATGTATCTTACCGACGATGAAAGTTGTTCAAATAGCGGGCGAGAGGTCTTGCGCGAATACTTGGCACTTACATTCACATTTCCCAATGGTAACATTATCGATGCCGACGGAGCAAAATTATTGTAATTGCGGCTTTGGTCAACCTGCCTGATCCCGAAAACATAGTAACCGGAATTGGTATATTCCCAACGCAGCCCGGCCGACAACGAAACCCTACCGAATGTCTGTCGGGAATCGACAAACAAGGCGTATGTGGTTTCGTCTATCTCGACATCGTTATCCTCTATAAAATCGGCATGGCTGTCATATATGTCTTTCCTGTGGATGTTGCTTATTTCCACCCCGAATCGTATATCGCCCTTGAATATGGAATAAGCGACATTTGTACTGCCGGCCAATAGCCTGTTGACAACATCATTGTTCGTTTCAAAATCACGGGTGGGGTTTACGGCAGAAATTTCTTCGATGCCCCTGCGCTGGTCATTATTTTGCCACAAGGCGTCGAAATTCACAGCAAGATTCAATTTGCCGAACTCCCCGGCATAATATGTACTCAACAGATGTTGCCTCTTTTCCTGGTCAGAGCAGAGTGATTCATCCAATTTATCGTAAAACTCACCATTCAAACAGCGCGACGCATTGCTACCCGTGTTGCCGGTAGATTGTCTGAAAGTGAAATCATAATACAGCCCTGCGCTATGACTTCCTTTGCCATAGTTAACGCCTATTCTGCCTTGATAGACAGGATACTTTGAGCGTTCATTGCGGTTGCTTGTTTGTAAAACTGTTCCCGTCCGTAGGTATTGGAGCGTACTGTTGCTTGCCGAAAGCCTGTCGCGATAATTCTCGTAGTGCAACATTCCAAACAGGTCAAAGCCTTCTTTCCGATAATTGAAATCGACTTGCTCGAAGAGGTATGCATAATGCTTATACCCTATTGTAGTACGGTCGTTCACCGAAAAACCGTCTCCGGCCTGCGGCCTTGTCTTTATTTTAATTACCGCATTCGCGGTGGCAGGGTACTCAGACCCGGGATTGGTTATCACTTCCACATTCTCGATGCCGTCTGATGCCAGACGGTCAAGTTCTGACCTGTCGCGCAACCTGCGTCCGTTGATGTAAACCAGAGGCTCTCCCTTACCCAATACCTCCAATTCCGTTCCCGACTTCACAACGAAAGGCATCTTCGCAAGCACGTCGGCTGCCGTGCCGGCATGTTCAAGGTAAGTATTCTCAATATCCACCATGATGCCTTCGTTCCCCATTTTTAATATACGTCGCCGCCCATTAATGACTATTTCGGAAAGTGCCAATGCCGACGGGGTCAAAAAAATCGTGTCGATATTGCCACCCGAAGGATTGTCGATGAATTTATCTTCAAATCCGAGAGCCGACACTCGCAATATAGCCGTGAAACCGGGCCGGCGCAAGGTAAATCGACCGCACGAATCCGAAACAGCACCGCCGATTATGGCTGAATCCTCTCGCGCCATCAAGGTCACATTGGCATACTCTACCGGACGTCTGTCAGCGTCGATAACAGTACCGCATATGCACTCCTGCGGCATACTGGCAAAAAGCGCATTCAATGCAAGGCAGAATGAAAACCCCACCGTCAATATTCTTAATTTCATTTTATATGTGAATTTAACTAATTTATACCCCCCCCCGGTCACGACCCAATCTCCATTACGGAGTTTTCTTAAAGCAAGGTTATGCTGTATTACACTGCCGTCGGGCAATCGCAACCTGTATGGCACAAAAATATTGTCGCCATTGCCAGATTTAAAAGATTGGCCTATACTCAATAAAATCGCATCTTCTAATCTGGCCTTGTAAGCAGACTCGGCAATCGGTGGCTCAATCACTTTATATAAAATCTCAGTGTCCCAGGTCTTAAAAGCATTCAATACAGCCGATGCCACTTCCTCTGCGTCCAATCCGGCCAATCCCGGAACCATATCGTCACAATAATCCACAAAATGCACATCAGGTGGCAGTTGCGTTATATCCGAAAAGCGACTGTCATAATTAATATGAGAAATTCTCAATACTTCTATCTCTTTTCTATCGGTAATGATGCACACCGACACTCCTTTCAACTGCTTTGTTCTCGCATCAAACCTGTACCTTCTAATGTTTTCAGATTCCTCGATGGAAAAATTCAACATATAAGGATTTTCAAAGTCTCCTTTAGGCAGTGAATGAACTTCCAAAAGGATTTCATCACCGTTGTTCTTGACTTTGTATTCAGCCCCGGCCTCCGACATGCTCTGTTCCAATTCCTGTTCCAAAACCTTTTCGGGAGGTTTCCACTGAAACCTTCTGCACGCCATTCCTAAAATGATCCATGCATAGGCTATACACTATTTTGAACAGATAGGACTTCAATTTGTCGGCCTTCACGCTCAATGGCGGCTTATTGAGGAATTTAAACACTGCGTCACCGACAATATCCTCGGCCTCGGCCTTGTCGCCAATGCGAAAGAACGCAAACCTCACAAGATAATCGAGATTCTCTTGAACCACTTTTGCCAGTATTTTATTCCTACTTGAATAAAACATAATTAATCGTTGTTAATCTATCCATAAGGCGCAAGAAGTCCCTAAAAGACGAAACGGCAACGTTAAAAAACACTAATACTTAGATTCGCCACATCTTGGCTGTGTTGAACCATACAATCGGAACTAAACATTACCACAATTGCAGAAAGGCAATATCTAAAGAGGCCGTGCTGCATATCAGCAGACAGGGAACTGTAGCCGACATACTCGGCACGTAGCGGGAAAATTGTGCTTCCATCGTTTCATGCCAGAGGATGTGGGGGGAAAAGAAAAAGAGGATGCGTCGCTCACTGCGGCACATCCTCTTGCAATCTCATATTATAATCGTGCGTTAGCGCTACTTGCTTATTTCTTTATTTCAATTGTTGCGGCACGATCCAAGTCTGCCGATTCTTGACCGTAATTTGTCAAATTGTCACTACCGGTGGCAGTCTCAAGACGGCTGTCATCGACACCGTTCTTGACGAGCAGCTTGACAACGTTTTCGGCACGTTGCTCACGCAATTGTTGGTTGCGGGCAGCCGAACCCGTATAGCTGTCGGCCCAACCGGTTACTACATATTCGTCGTCGGTCGTGCTCATCGCATTGGCAACGGCTGCAACCACCTTGGTTTGAACGCCTTGAACTCGCGAGCTGCCAATCGGGAAATAAATGGTAGCGAGCGGAGCTTCCTCAACAGGAGCAACAGGTTCCGGCTCGGGACGGTTCATGCAATCACGCAATTGGCGTTCGAGGTCAGCAATCTTTGCATCGGCAGCCTTTAGACGTGCAACGAGGGCATCACCTTCGGCATCGGTGTACTTATATTCGGGACAAACGGGAACAATAGGTGCACTCCACTTTGTCTTGTTGAACTTGTAAGCGGCGCCTACGAGTACCTGTCCGTAAAGGTTGAGTTGGTGAGTGAAGTCCATGTAATTGCATTGGTCAACATCCAGACGCAGGTCGAGCAAGATATCAACATGATCAGATACTGCAAATGCGTTTTGCAAGCCGACACGCATGCCAAGCGACGGGCCTCTGTATTTCCACTTGGTATCGTTGCCATCCATCTTCTTAATCATTTGAGCATGGAAAGCGACACCTCCGTAGAGCGATGCGTTATAAACACGGTCGGGCTTGTAACCACACCACCAGTTAGTAAGGTTCAAATAAATGTCGGCAGCAGGACCTATCGACCACTGACGATTGATAAAATAAATGCCTTCGGCACCATCATTGGGATTAATGGGGTCAACTCCGTAACCATCGATGGTCAAGCCTTTCATCTTGCGGAAATCCGCACTGAAGCGTACACCGATAATAGGAGAGAACCACTTTCCGACACCTACGTTAAACGACGGCATCAGACGCTTACCGAAACCGAGATCGCTGTCGTATGAGCTAAAAAGCGAACCGACACCGATTTCGCCTGTAACAAACCAGTTATCCTTAAAGCGATTGAATACATAACCTTGTGAAGGATCCTCCACGTAGGTCACCTCTTGCGCTTTTACATCTGCACCAAATATCAAGGTGCAAAGCAATGTAAGTAAAAAAATCTTTTTCATAAGCTTACGTTTTTATTATACAATTATAATATGACAAACTACTATACTACAAACAAAATAACAATAAAATTATAGATAAAACAAGTATTTAGCCAAAAATCATACTATATATCCTATGCCCGTGTACGTAAACTCCAATTTACCCCACTGCATCCGCAAGAAACCGGGACAGGGCTTGAAACTGCGTTGTACACAAATATACACTCTTGGCTATCCTTTCCATGTTTATAACAATCGCTAAGCAAATAGAATGCCACTCTTCATCTTAGGAAATATCAAGTGCCATATCAAATGCTTGCTAATACTTTTATACAAAAGTACATTAAATTTATTAAAAACAAAAAATAATCATCTAAAAATAATATGACGATTCACCACCGGCAAAAGCCATAACCGGGAAACACATTGCGGGGTCGCATTCCCCATGAATTGCGACCCCGCCACATTATACTTTACATAAGTAATTTACACGTTATTTTGTACGGCTTCCCACCAGTGCATAGAATAGCTGATACAGAGCGCATACTACCACAATCCAGAAGCTGCTCACATAATCAGAAACATTCGCAATAGCACCTTGAACAACCGGCCAAATGCCACCGCCGACAACCATCACCATGAAGATTCCCGACGCAACCTGGGTATATTTGCCAAGGCCGCTTACCGACAAGTTAAATATCGCACCCCACATAACCGAAGTACCAAGACCGCAAAGGATGAGCATAAGCACCTTGATGGGAACCACAGTCGAGATAAACCGGAATCCATCGGCTCCGCTTGAGAATCCGGGCACAGAAACTTCGATATCCTCAGGCAGGAATATGGCGAGAAGCAACAATATAGTCGCCAACGAAGCCACTGTGGTGAGCATTGCACGGCTCGAAACCTTGCCGCCGATAAGACCGCCGATGAAACGGCCTACCAACATAAGCAACCAGTAAACGCCCACGATTGCCCCGGCAACCGACATCTGAACACCCAGTCCGCCTACGTCAACGCCCTTGGTCAGATACTGAAGCGTGAAGTTTGAAACGCCCACTTCTATACCCATGTACATGAATATGGCAATCACGCCAAGCGTGAAGTTCTTGTACTTGAACGCGCCCGATATGGCTATTTTCTCTTGTTTTTGGCCAAGTGTCGGAGACTCGGGCAACTTCGAGAAATAAATTACTATAAATGCCAAAGCAAAAATTCCCATTGCAAGATAGAACACCGGGTTGGCATCGGCAATATTGGTTGCCTGGTTGCCCATGAGCAGACCCACCACGGTAGGAGCCAAAGTTGCGCCAAGAGAGTTGCACGTACCACCGAATTGCACCAATTGGTTACCCTGCTTGTCGTCACGACCGAGGCTGTTGAGCATGGGATTTACAATCGTGTTAAGCATACACATTGCAAAGCCCGAAATGAAAGCACCTATCACATAGACTATGATTGCCATAGTATCGTCGTTCGTGATGAATCCCGACAGATAAGAAATAAGCACGCCCACAAAACCTACGGTAACGGCGAGCAACGAAGATATGCGGTATCCGCGCTTTTGCAAAATCATGCCGGCCGGCAATCCCATGCACAGGTAAGCCAAGAAATTGGCAAGCGTAGGCAACTGCGACATTACGGCATTGTTGCCCGATTTGGCTTCAATCACGCTACCGAGCGGATTCTGGTAGCCGGTCACAAATGCAATCATGAAGAATAGCGCAAACATTATGGCTATTGGCAAGGCATAATTAGGCCTTGGTGTCGTTTGAACTTTTTCCATTTTGTTGGTTTAGTTGGTTTATTTAAGTTTATTATTAATGATATCTCTTTTTGCGGCCTAAATGGAAAACATGTGTAGGTTAGTTAGGCTTAAAAAAAATTCGAGTGTAAAAGTACATTAAATCATTAAGAAAAACTATTTTTTTTCAAATATTTTCGACCTTTAGCGCAGTTTAACGCCAACGGACGTGAATTTGCAACCGGGTCAGGACCCATGGCGAAGAAACAGTACAAAACAGGTCCTACGCAACCATCGAGCTGCATAGAACCTGGCAAAATGTGTAAGGTTTGTTTCGTTGGTTAAATACTACAGGCTAATTTGTAAAGCGATCACTGTTTAAGTCTTATTTGGCTTATACTTGAATCTTGTTCCTTGATGACCCCGGTGTGGAACGCTTGCAGCAACGCGTTCAAGTCGGCGATTTGGGTGCGAAGCTCGCGCCCCTTATCGGTGTCGCGCACAAACATGCGTTGGCTGCTCATTTCCACAATCTGGGTCGTTGATTTGATATCTTTGCCTTCTTTCACTGCTTCCTCAATCGACGTGAACGGCTCGTGCTGCACGAGTTGGAACCCGCGGGAGTGAAACACGAGCGTGTAGCCCGCAATTCCCGTTTCCGACCAGTAGGCCTTCGAGAATCCCCCGTCTATAACCATCAATTTGCCGTTAGCCCTAATCGGCTGCTCCCCCATTTTGGTACGCACCGGCACATGGCCGTTAATGATATGCCTGTGCGGTCCCACCACGTTGAAAGCGTCAAGCAGGCGGTCGCACACAGCCTCGTCGTTGCGCAACTGGTAATACCACCCTTTCACCTCCTTGTGGGCCTCCTTGTCTTTTATAAAGTAGCGTTCAAATGTCGCCATTTTGTCCTTGTCGAAAGCCGGAGAATTTTTACCGCACCACAAGTACCATATGTAATCGAGCGCAAACGCGCGTTCTTCGGGGTCGTCACAACCGAAATAAGCTTCCCTTATCAAGTTGCCGACGCAGTTAAGCAATTCTTTTCCGCTATAGCTTCGTCCTCTGATTTCCACTTCCTTCAGCGAGCCATCCTCGTTTAGCGGAACCGACGCATGAAACAGCAGGTTGCTGTTGACCACAGTGTAAATGCAGCCATTTCTGAACAGCCAGTTAATATGCTTCTGCAATTTTTCGCTGTGCACAAACGAGTTATGCAACTTATCAACCACATCCTGCTCTTCCGGGGTCAGCTTATATGGGTCGCCGGGATCGATTGTCGGAAAATTGGTATCGGTCAATTCATATTCCTTGTCGCCTATGGTGATGACACCTCGTGCGGTGTCGATGTTCTGCAACAAAAGGCGGTCGTCCATTTCAAAGTCGGGACGACGCTTTATTATCGCGCCCTCCACTTTGAACTGTATTATCGCTATGGCCTTATGCATCTGGGCGGCGAGCCTCATAGACTTCGACGAGTAGCTTCTGCCTTCATTCTCCTTTGGCATGAATATAGCGCAGTCGTCGTCGCCATAAGTCTCTATGGCAAGCGTGGCAAGAGGCAGCAGGTTGATGCCGTAGCCGTCTTCAAGCACCGACTGGTTGTCGTACCGAAGGGCAAGCCTAAGCACGTTGGCTATGCAACTGTCGTTGCCTGCCGCGGCGCCCATCCACAGTATGTCGTGGTTTCCCCACTGTATGTCGCAATTGTGATAATGGCATAGCAGATCCATGATCTTGTCGGGACTCGGCCCGCGGTCAAACACATCGCCCAATATGTGCAACGAGTCGATTACAAGCCTCTGCACGAGGTTGCATAATGCTATTATGAACTCGTCGGCCATCGATGTCGATATTATGGTACGCACAATCACATCCACATATGCCTGCTTGTTGGGGTCAACGGTGCTCTCGTGCAACAGCTCTTGGATGATATAGGCGAAATCGTCGGGAAGAGCCTTGCGCACCTTTGAACGCGTGTACTTCGACGACACGTTGCGGCACACCATCACAAGCCTGTTGAGCGTAATAAAGTACCAGTCGTCGATATCTTCCTCTATTTCCTGCTTCACGAGCTCAAGCTTCTGCTCGGGATAATATATGAGCGTACACAATTCTTTCTGCTCGCGCTGCGTGAGCGTCTCACCGAATATTTCTCGCACTTTCCGTTTTATGTTACCCGAAGCATTGCGCAAGACGTGCTGGAACGCTTCATATTCGCCGTGCAGGTCGGCAAGGAAGTGCTCTGTGCCCTTGGGCAGATTCAATATTGCTTCAAGGTTTATTATTTCGGTACTCGCCGCCGCCACATTCGGGAAATTCCTCGCAAGCAGTTGCAAGTATCGCAATTCCTCTCCTTCGGTATTTTCTTGTTTGTTACTTTGGTTATCCATTCTCATGCAAAATTGGACGAGCATAAAGGTAGTCACAATTCCGCTAACGACAAAATTATTTTGTGCATTTCAGCCCCGACGCATTCCCAATCATGTCATTGCCGCATCACTGCCACATGCCTTTTCTTTGCATGCATTATAAACTGTCGTATTCTACCACCGTATATTTAAGTGGAAAACCGAATACAAAAAATCCAAGGACTGCAAGCTTTTCATTGACGGCAAGGCATGTTGCATACATGTTGCATACATTGAAAAAACGCAAACAACATTAAAATAATTTTGGCCATGTCCTGTTTATTCCTTAATTTTGTACGGTGCATGACAATGCCTCATTGTAAATGCATTCCATGATTAAAAACCCGGAACCTATGATTATTTTTTAACATAAACTTTACGTAATGAACAAATTAAGACTTTCTTCATTGCTCATACTGCTGTTGTCGTGCAGCATGTGGGCTTGGGCGCAGGTCGTATATTCCGAACCTGCAGTCATCCAACAGAGCAGTACCGGAATCGTGGTATATTTCAATGCCGACGAAGGTAACAAAGGACTTGCCGGAGTGACAGACGGGGTATATGCCCACACCGGCGTAATCACCACCGAGAGCAGTAGCGACAGCGATTGGCGACATGCGCCGACATGGGGCGACAATTCCGACAAATACGCACTCGAATTTGTCAGCACCGACTTATGGAAACTTGAAATCGGAGACCTTAAGTCTTATTACGGGCTTGAAGATGGAGAACAAGTGACCCGACTGGCATTCGTGTTCCGCAACGAGACCAGCACCCTTGAAGGCAAGACGGCAAGCGGCGGAGATATATTTATCGATGTTTATCCCGATGGGCTTGCAGTAAACCTCACAAGCAATGCCACAAGCAGCGTCCTTACCGACAACAATTGCACGGTTTCCTTTACCGTAAATTCGACCATTGCTGCCAACTTGTCGCTGCACCTCAACGATGCCGACGCAGCACCGATTGCATCGAAGTCAGGCGCAAACACGCTTACCTACACCCACACATTTCCTCAAGGCAGCTACGACGTAATAGCAAAAGCCTCGGCCAATGGAGAGACGGTGCTCGACACCATTTCACTGTGCCACCGCGGCAATTCACAGCAAGTGGCCTACAGCGGAACTCTCAAGCAAGGAGCTACAGCCAATGCCGACGGCAGCGTCACATTCTGCCTGTATGCCCCGGGCAAGAGCAACGTGAT
This sequence comes from uncultured Muribaculaceae bacterium, assembly GCA_944321905.1. Lineage (GTDB taxonomy): Bacteria > Bacteroidota > Bacteroidia > Bacteroidales > Muribaculaceae > Avimuribaculum. The sequence goes on from CALUNI010000007.1 coordinate 17,242, forward strand.
ACTGGTGGGCGAATGGGATAATTACAAAGTGCTGAACGAGAACGTGATGAACTATCAAGACGACCGCTACTTCTGGCTCACCATACCGGCAGGAACCATCGACATGGACAAGGAATATGGCTACTACTACATAGTCGATGACAATATTTACGTGGCCGACCCATATGCACGGTTGATTCTTGACCCGTGGAACGACAAGTATATCAATGAAGGCTACACACGCTATCCCGACATGAAACAGTTCCCGAGCGACCGCGTGGGCGACTTTGCCATAGCTGTCTTCCACGGAAATGGCGACGGCTACCAGTGGGAAGTGACCGACTTCGACGCTCCTGCCAAGGAAAACCTGATAATCTACGAATTGCTGCTGCGCGACTTCACCGAAGAGCAATGCATCGAGTCGGCAATGGAACATCTCGACTACCTCGACGCTCTCGGAATCAACGCCATAGAGCTAATGCCTATAATGGAATTTGACGGAAACAATTCTTGGGGATACAACCCCAACTTCTACTTTGCTCCCGACAAGTACTATGGCTCCAGCACGATGTACAAGACATTCATCGACGAGTGCCACAAACGCGGCATTGCCGTCATCCTCGACATCGTGTTCAACCACACCTATGGGCAACACCCTTGGTGCAAAATGTACTGGGACGCAAGCCGTAACGTACCATCGTCCGACAATCCGTTCTACAACTCTACCGCTCCCCACAACTACAGCGTGGGCAACGACTGGAAGCTCGAAAGCGAACAGGTTCGCAGCTATATGTGCGACGTGCTGCAATACTGGCTCAGCGAATACAAGGTTGACGGATTCCGTTTCGACCTTGCCAAGGGCCTCGGCGACTCCAATAGCTATTCAAGCGACTATGACGGCAACGCATACAACAGTTCACGCATCCGCAACATGAAGCAATTCATGGATGCCATGTGGGAAGTCAACCCCGACGCTTATGCGATATGTGAATATTTTGTCTCCACAGCCGAAGAAAACGAGATAGGCAATTACGGCGGCATGTCGTGGAAAAACAAGAACTACGCCTATCGCCAGGCCGCAATGGGATGGCAAGAAGGAAGTGAATTCAGGGGCATGTACACCGGCGACGAAAGTCGTCCGTTTGGCTCTACCGTTGGCTACATGGAAAGCCATGACGAGGAGCGCATGGGATACAGCCAGACGGCATACGGAAACGGCACGCTCCAGTCGGTATTGTCATACCGCATGCGCCGCCTCGGTTCCAACGCCGCATTCTCGTTGCTCGTGCCGGGCGCCAAGATGATTTGGCAATTTGGCGAATTGGGTTACGACATAAGCGGAGGCAACGGAGACACCGACCCCAAAGAACCGCATTGGGAATATTACGACAACAGCAACCGCAAGGGACTGTATGACACTTACGCAAAATTGCTTGCCATCCGCAATTCCAATCCCGACTTGTTCAGCAGCGATGCCGAATTCTATTGGGATGCCGACGCGTCAGACTGGGGAACGGGACGCTTTATAACAATGCGTAACGCCGACCACAGCAAGGTGCTCGTGGCTGCCTACAACCTTGGCACGTCGGGCAGCGCGACATTCCCTTACACGTTTGACGACCCCAACGGGCAATATTACATCTCGGCTCAGTCCTACAATGTTTCGGGCATATCATTTGATGCCGCAGCAGGAACCATAACACTGCCTGCCCACTGCTTCGTGGTGATAACCAACATTGAAAACGCCGGCATAGACGAAATAGCAGCCGATGATGCAAACGACAATATCAGCATTTATCCGAATCCTGCAACCGACTATGTTCAAGTAAGCAGCACCGACGTTGAGCGCATCGAAGTATATAGCCTCACCGGCCAATTGGTTGCCACTTGCACCGGTTGCAACACGATAGATGTATCAAGCCTTGTCGCCGGAAACTACATCGTGCGCGTCCACACGCCGCAAGGCATTGAAACCGAGAAATTGATGAAACGCTAATTTATATCTCTAAAGCTAACAAGCCGCTGCCCCAAAAGTATTTTTGCACGGGCAGCGGCTTGTTTTTTATCCCAAATCGGTCATTAGATTTGGGTTTATCGTTTTATGGCTCGGAGTATCTCACGCTTGCCTCTCGGAGGCCCGGCAAGGCGTTCCACATCGAAGCCTATGGCCGAAAGGCGGCGGCGCACCTCGCCTTTGGCGCAATATGTCGTCAACACCCCGCCTTCCGACATGCAACCGTATAGTCGCGACATTGATTCGACGCTCCACATCTCGGGCTGCTTGTCGGGCGAAAATGCGTCCATGTAACACACATCTATATCTTCAGGCAGAATAAGAGCCGAAGATGTGAAATCGCCAAGTATTTTATGCAACGTAAACCGAGCCGACAATTCCACATCACAATTCCATGGTGCCAAGTGAATGCTGTGCAGCATCGCTTCATATTCGGCATACCCAGCCGCCACAGCAGCCGCCTCGTCGGCTTGTAACGGATATAGCTCTACGGCATAATACGCAATGTGTTTTTTTGTCGTGTCGCAGGCCGTAATGGCAGTGTTTAATCCGGTGCCAAGCCCTACCTCAAGCACTCTCACGTCAATGCCGGGATGATGACGTAACCCACAATCGCGAAACACGTGCAAGCTCTCGGTCAAAGCCCCTTTAACCGAATGATAATGCTCGTCTATCGCAGGAAGATAAACAGTTGCCGAACCGTCGGCCGTGATTTCAATCTCCTTTTCGGCCATCTTCATTGGCTTTCTTCGCAGACCTCAATTTGTCGGAATCCCACCAGACATATAACTTATCGCTTGGCCTGATTTTTTCATCCACTTTTATCGAAAAACGGTCGCCTTTCACTGCTTTTGCCACAGGCTTCAAGTCAACGCGTATTTCTTCCACGGTCATAGGTATCGCGCCAGTCGTGGGGCCGATTATGAGTATTTCGTCGCCGACGTTCAGCTCCCCTGCCTCCATTAGGAATTCTGCGACCTTTATGTTTGAGAAATATCGCACGCCCTTTGCCGCATACACCTTTGTACGCGTGGCCGACGAGCCATATTTCGATGTCCACTCGCCCAACCGCTGACCAAGGTAATAGCCATTCCAGAAGCCACGGTTGAAAATCTTATCAAGACGGCTGTCCCATTCGGCAACTTTCTCGTCGCTGAAGGTCCCGTCAATGCATGCGTTGATGGCCTCGTTGTAGCATCCCACGGCCTCGCGCACATACTCCGGGCCTCGCGCACGCCCTTCTATTTTAAACACTCTCACCCCGGCATCAATCATCTTATTCATGAAGTGAATAGTCTTTAAATCCTTTGGCGACATTATGTATTGATTCTCTATGGCAAGTTCATCGCCCGTTTCGCGGTCGCGCACTGTATAGCCGCGGCGACATATTTGGCGACATGCGCCACGGTTGGCCGACGCTCCTGTCTCGTGAAGGCTCAAATAGCATTTTCCCGACACGGCCATGCACAAAGCTCCATGACAGAACATCTCTATGCGTATGCGATTACCGTGCGGGCCACATATATTCTCGTCGTTTATGGTGCGGTATATGCGTCCCACTTGGTCGAGGTTAAGCTCGCGGGCAAGCACCATCACGTCGGCAAATTGAGAATAAAATTTCACAGCCTCGCTATTCGACACGTTCACCTGGGTGGATATGTGTACCTCTACGCCCACAGAGCGGGCATATGTGATGGCAGCCATATCCGAAGCAATGATTGCCGAAATTCCAGCATCACGGGCGGCATCGACTATGCCGTGCATCAGTTCCACATCCTCGTCATACACGATAGTGTTGACCGTCAAGTAGCTTTTCATCCCATTCTCCTTGCAATAAGATGCAATCTTATGCAAGTCGTCAACCGTGAAGTTTACCGACGACTTGGCACGCATGTTCAAGCCCTCGATACCGAAATACACCGCATCGGCGCCGCCTTGCACCGCCGCCACAAGCGACTCATACGACCCCACGGGAGCCATTATTTCAAAATCGTTACGTTTCATTTATATGCACAAAAATCGTTACAAAATTATAAGTGCCACAACTTTTAACCAAATCCACCGAAAAAAAACAATTAAATAATCGTCAACCTGCGCTATAATAGCCAATAAATCGTATATTTGCTTGTCACTTGGATATCTTCAGACATTGACGCGATGCGCCGCCGCGCAGACCACACTTTTTGAATATGTACCCTTTTAATTATTTAATATGAAACTTTACAAATCAATCGTTGCTGCAATGTGCATTGCAGGTATCATGACCGGTTGCTCACAATCGGCATCAAATCAATCGTCGCCCGAATCCACTGCAACCGCAGTTGACACGGGAAAAGTAGTTGTCGAAAACATCATGGCCCGCCGCAGCGTCCGCCAATATAAAGATTATCCCGTAGGACGCGACACAATGCAGATACTGCTTGACTGTGGCATAAACGCGCCAAATGGCATGAACAAGCAGCCATGGGCCGTGAGAGTCATCGACGATCCCGAGTATATCAACGGAGTTACAGAGGTGTTCAAGAGCGTAAATCCCAAAATCGCCGAAGATCCCGGATTCAAAAACATGTTCCGCAACGCTCCGACCGTGATTTTTGTTGCAAACGACCCGGCGGCATCTTCTTCACAAATCGACTGCGGCCTGCTCGGAGGCAACATCATGCTCGCCGCCCGAGCAATGGGTTTAGGCACTTGCTGCCTTGGCAGTTCTGCCGCATTCATACAAAACGAACCTAAGGCAGCCGAATATCTCAAAAAGCTCGACTTGCCCGAAGGCTACGAATTACTGTTTTGCATTGCGGTAGGATATCCCGACGAATCGCCTGCCGCCAAAGAACGTGATGCATCGAAAGCACGATTCATCGACTAATCTAAAAAAAGCACCGCATTAAGATTTTGAATGCGGTGCTTTTTATCGAAAGACATTGCGGAAAGACAGGGATTCGAACCCTGGATACAGTTACCTGTATAACGGTTTTCGAGACCGCCCCGTTCGGCCACTCCGGCATCTTTCCATTGCGTTTATCGCAATTGCGAGTGCAAAGTTAGCAGTTATTTCTGAATCTCACAACATAAATCCGATTTTTCTTGCAGTATAAATTGTGAAATCCATCCATGAATGGATTCCCTCACAAGCTAATCAATCCCGCAATACTTTTTCAGCTCCCTGGTGGTACCATGCCGCTTGCCTGCAAGTTCATTGAGCCATTTATGCATCTTGTTGGCGCGCCACTTCTTGGCATCGGCAAATTTTTCGGGATCGGTGACGCGTGTAAACACCACGCGCTGAATGGCAACTCGCGCACACGTATCGACTCCATACCCTGCATCTACCGGATTCTCGCCCGGACCGTTTGAACTCCAATATATCACATTGCCTTCGCCGTCATATCCGAGAAATACCACGCTGTGGCCATGCTCCTGGTCGTCGGAAGCCACACCATTATCACCAATAATGGCTCCGCTGTCGCTGCCCGCAGTCTCGTTCCTATTCCAAAATATCTTCATGAAATCGCCTTTCCGGGCTTTTGCCCATACGGGATCGGCACACCACTCATCGTCGGTCATGTAACATTCATCTTTATCCTCCCGATTTTTTTCTGTTTTCGCTCCGCGATACCCGGTAAAACTGAAACCGGCACCAAGCTCCTTCACCAATACAGCCATGCCGGGGCCGTTTGCATTGGCCATGCCCCACAGTCCTTCGCCGTCTGGCTGGTTATATCCCTGATTGTTAATCACATCGGTAACCCCGCAAAAAGGCTTCATGCTGAACCATGACAAATTAGGCACATCTTGTCTGCCATCCTTGTTGTCCCATATCTGGATAGCCTTGAGCATGGCAAGATATGTGGCCATCGAGCAGAACGACGGTTGCGCCTTCGACACGTCGAGCCTTGGCTGCGCATCGGTGGGCTGCATGCCGAAGCATTCATTCATGGCTCTCCACGCAGTCCTGCGAAATTGCGCATTGGTATTGCGTCCGGTATAATACCCACCGTTCTCGGGGAACGAATCGATTGCCGCAACGATGGCATTCTGCCACTCTGCGTTAACGTAGCCACTCTTATCTTCGGCCTCCACGGCCGCAATGCACGCCAATATCAAGACAATGCACGATGTGATTTTCTTATTCATTTTTTCCAAATTTTTATTCATAACCAATATACAATAAACCTAACCGGCCAAGAACCGTGGTTTCTCCTGTTCAAGATTCTGCCTGCCGACAAACTCCTGTGGCAATCATTTCGTCGATTGCAGCAAAAGCTGTCTCAAGTATGGTATCACGCCCGACACGCATGTCGGCTTCATCCATGTCGATATCGTATCCTTCCGACGGCTCTGTGCCAAACTCGGTTTCGTTTCCATAAGGGTCAAGAATCGAGCACGCCGAGAACCTCACGTTCCATCCATTAGGCAATTCCGAAGTGAAAGGCATACCGCTGCCGCCTCCGGTAGTGTCGCCCACCACGCGCACATTTGGCAGCGATTTCATTATAGATACGAAATTATTTGTCGCACTAAACGAAGCCCGGTTTGTAAGAATCACTACAGGTTTCAAGAACTTTATGCGCGTATCGTCGGCAGGGTCGAAATAGTAAGCATACGGTTCCGAGAACTCGTCATGACCCGGCCCGGTTTTATGCGAGATATATCCTGCGAGCACCCGTTCTGTGACAAATCGAGCCACGAGTCTTTCGACGTTAGTCAGAAAGCCGCCGCCGTTATCCCTCACGTCGATAACAAGCCCGTCGCAACTTGCAAGATAAGACAATATTACATCCAAATTTCCCTCTCCTATTACCGTACCGAAGTCTCCATAATACATGTAACCAATATTATTACTCAAAATCTGGTATTTTATGCCCGACGACTGGCGGTAATTATAATTAAGGTAATACTCATCGATTATGCGTTCGTCGTAATTCACGGGATATTGTTCCCAAATCCAATACCGCGACACGTCCCACGGCGAAATAAGGTTTGTGTGGCCGTCTTTCAGCTCCTTGAGCATCTGCGCGCACACGTCAAAGAGTTCCTCGCCGGTCATCTCGGGAAGCACTTGCGCCCGATACTTCTGTCCCACCTGTTCCCAATCGACATTCTTGTATTCAAAAAAACAATAATGCTCGTCGATAATGGTCCATAACGCATCAAAATTGCCATATGGGTCATTGGCATATTCCTCGTAATCATGGCACGAGCCGAGAAACGCCAACAATCCTATGGCGACACAAGATATTATCTTATTCATATACATTTTCATAACCCTGCAAAATCAATAAAGAGCCGAAACAATGCGGGCACGCTCTGCCGACTTGCCACCGGGGCGCAACGACAGCCACTCGCCACTGATACCTACTACTGCACTGTGAGTAAAAAACCGGTAATTGAGATTATTCACAAAGCTTGTCTCGATTTGTCCGCGATACCCGAGCCGCAACGACGTGCGCCCGAAGTGCAAGTCCACCGTCAACAAATTGCGCATGTCAAACCGATTGCCCCACCATCCACAATGCACTATGCCACTGCGGTCGCCAAGATAGATTTCATAAAACGACTGTCCGTATTCGGGAGAAAAGAAAACCCCTATTACAGGCAATGTCGCCTCGTAACGAAACGTGACCGGCAGCCGCCCCACACGCATATTATATACGACCATGCCCTGCACATTCGCGCTTAGATGAATCTTGGCCGACACCGGATTATTTGAATTGCCGGAATTGTATATCACCCCTCCTCGGAATCTTGCGCCACCGCCGGCCATCAGCTGCAGACCTTGCACACAGTCTATATGCCAACGATGCATCATGCCCCACTGGTACTCGGCCATGAGCGAATGCATCACGTGGTTGCGCGGGATATTCTTCACATTCTGGTATTCCATTCCCATGTCCATCTGCGACACCCAACGTTCGGGGCTGAACTTCATAGCCTGCATACGCTCATAACCGGCTCTAACATTCAAGCCGGTATATTTGACAGGCGTGAGATATGTATCGAGAATAGAAGCGCTTCCAAGGTCGAATGTGAATGCTGAATTTACAGGTCTTTCGACACCAACGGTCACAGAGTCCCTTTCACCGGCCACAGCCCTAAACGACAACAGTGCATGCAGCAACAAGGTCGTACAGAACAATATCACCCTACTCGTCTTCACCACTGTCCAGCTCTATGTCAAAAAGTTTCTTTTGCCCCGTAAGCTCGTCAAGCACATCTTGTTGGCTTATAGGTTTTTCATTTTCGGGTTCTGCTTCAATCTCGTCATTGTCTTCAGCTTCGGCCTCGACTTCGGGTACTTCTCGCGGTTCTATTTCAGTCACAGACTCTACCAAATAATTCGACAAGCGTTTCCCTTTAGCCTTGAAACTCTTGACCCCGATGAATTCTTCGGCATCGACAATCATGTTTTCCCTAAAACTGTCGCCTCCCCCGAATTTTACTTCAAAGCGGGGATATGCCTCGTCGGTAAGCAACATCAAGCGCGAAGCCTGATTGCCGCCGATAAAACTTTGACGGCGCACCGATGATTCAAACTCGAAACGCTTGACATACACAAACCCCTGGTCGGCATCAAACAGTACCGCAGTCCACACAGCATGGGGGCGGAACTTTTCTATTCGCAAAATATCGTCGCTATAATGATTCCCCGAATCAAACGACGTGGTATAAAACTCACCGTTGTTACATATCACAAGCACTTGGTCGGTTCCGGCAAATTCACCTAACGAACGGCCTCGACCGTCATAATTGAGGCGTAACACGTCGGGGTCGAACCACACTTCGCGTCCACCAAGCGTTGAAGTCCCGCGCTCCTTCAACGAGATGCGGTGAACCTCGTTCTTAGTCACTACGTTACCTCGCGACTGCTTGCCTTTTATGGCAAGGTCGGCAAGGTCTATGTCGAATTGAAGTACCTTCAATCGGAATTTAGGCTTAAGGGTTATGCGTAACACTTCAGCCTCTCCATTCTGATTTGCGGTAAACCACAGCACTTTCGAGCCGGGTTTGCCTTGAGTCATGTCATATTCCTTGTCGCGAGTTATGCCCGTTACGGCAAATCGCTTCATATACACCACTCCGCCTTTGCCGTCTTGATACAGCACATTGTATATGGTGCGAGTGTCGTTGCGCTTAAACACATTAAGATACAGTATATTCTTACCCACGTATATTTTTTCGGCGACCTTTATCACTTTATACTTGCCATCCTTATAGAAAATGATGACGTCATCGATGTCCGAACAGTTGCACACAAACTCATCTTTCTTCAAAGACGTGCCTATGAAGCCCTCTTCCCTGTTGATATAAAGCTTCTCGTTGGCCTCTGCCACCTTGGTAGCCTCTATGGTATCGAAATTGCGTATTATGGTACGGCGCGGATACATAGCGCCATATTTAGACTTCAAGCCTTCATACCATTCAATGGTGAAATCTACTATGTGAGCCAGTTCATAGTCGATTTTTTTAATGCGCTCGTTAAGCGTGGCTATATATTCGTCGGCCTTGTCGCTATCAAACCGGGTAAACCGCCGGGTCTTTATTTCAAGCAGCTTCAATATGTCGTCACGAGTAACGTCGCGATAAAACGACGGTTTCCACGGCTCAAGGCGGCGATCGATATGTGCAACAGCCTCGTCTATTTCCCGGCTATCTTCAAATTCCTTGTCCTTGTATATGCGCTCTTCTATGAATATCTTTTCAAGCGACGCAAAATGTATGGCTTCGAGCGTCTCTCCACGCTGTATCTCAAGTTCGCGGCGCAGCATATCCTTGGTGTGGTCAACGTTGTTACGCAATATGTCGCTTACGGTCAAGAAACGAGGTTTCTTGTTTTCTATCACGCAACAATTAGGCGATATGCTTGCCTCGCAATTTGTGAAAGCATACAGCGCGTCGATAGTCTTGTCGCTCGACGTGCCTGGCAGCAGCGTAACGATAATCTCGGCCGTCGAAGATGTATTGTCGTCGATTTTCTTAATCTTAATCTTGCCTTTACGTTGGGCAAGCAATATCGACTCAATCAGTTTTGGCGTGGTATAGCCATAGGGCAGGTCGTTTATCACGAGCGTCTTGCTGTCGCGCTTCTCAATCTTGGCGCGCGCCCGTATCTGCCCGCCTCGCTCGCCGTCGTTATATCTGCGCACATCGACATACCCGCCGGTAGGGAAATCGGGGAACAACTGGAACGGCTCGCCTCGCAAGTACGCAACGGCTGCATCTATTATTTCATTGAAATTGTGTGGCAATATCTTTGTGGAAAGTCCGACAGCTATGCCCTCTGCGCCATGGAAAAGCACCAACGGGAATTTTACAGGCAACGTTATCGGCTCGGGTTTACGTCCGTCATACGAACGCCCCCAATCTGTAATCTTAGGGCTAAACGCCACGTCGAGCGCAAATTCCGACAAGCGTGCCTCGATATACCTGCCTGCCGCCGCATCGTCGCCGGTGAGTATGTTACCCCAGTTCCCTTGCGTGTCAATCAACAGGTTCTTCTGTCCAAGCTGCACCAAGGCATCTTTTATCGACGCGTCGCCATGTGGGTGATACTGCATGGTGAACCCGACGATATTGGCGACCTTGTTATAACGTCCGTCGTCAAGCTCCTTCATGGTATGCAATATGCGTCGCTGCACGGGCTTCAGCCCGTCCTCGATGTGAGGCACGGCACGTTCCAATATCACATACGACGCATAGTCGAGATACCAATTGCGGAACATTCCCGACAATTGCATCCGATTGTCCTTGGGCACGTAAGTAGAATGCGCCTCAGCCACCGCCTCGCCGCTTTCGTCCTCTTGCCACGACTCTTTGTTATCGCTGTCATCCAATTCTTCTTCGGGTATGTCGTTGTCTTCTCTCATAAAAAATGCCACTTACAATATTGCCGCGCGAATGCTCGCAGCCTAAAGGCCGGCTGGCGTATGAACACAAATGCCTATGTGGCCATAATGCACGTCAAGCCACGCAGCAAAGAATACTTTTCACAAAAATTACAGCAAAAATACAAAATCTCAAACAGACCCCTACATAATTAACGTTAAATCCGCTCGCCAACAATGACGCATTTGCAACTATTCTCGCCTGTGATAGAGCCAAAGTCGAAAAAAATCACTTACTTTGCACCCTAAAATATTGGCAGCCATGCAAGGGAGCGACATTCTGCCAGCGGCTGCGTTCCACACCGATTTATTCAAAAAAACTAAATATACACAATGGCTAAACAAGAAGATGTATTCAAGAAAATCGTTTCACACGCCAAGGAATATGGCTTCGTATTCCAGTCAAGTGAAATCTATGATGGCCTTGCTGCCGTATATGACTACGGGCAAATGGGCGTTGAAATGAAAAACAACATAAAGCGTTACTGGTGGGAAGCCATGACGCTGCTCAACGAAAACATAGTGGGCATCGACTCTGCAATTTTCATGCACCCCACAATATGGAAGGCTTCGGGACACGTTGACGCATTCAACGACCCGCTTATCGACAACCGGGACTCGAAAAAGCGTTACCGTGCCGACGTGCTCATCGAAGACGAAATAGCAAAGTTCGACGACAAGATTGAAAAAGAAGTGGCCAAAGCCGCAAAGAAATTCGGCGAAAGCTTCGATGCCGAACTGTTCCGCTCAACCAATCCCCGGGTGTTGCAGCACCAAAAGGAACGCGACGAGCTGCACGAGCGCTACCAAAAGGCCATGAACGCCAACGACCTTGCCGAATTAAAACAAATCATACTCGACTACGGCATCGTATGTCCTATCTCGGGAACTAAAAACTGGACCGACGTGCGCCAGTTCAACCTCATGTTCAAGACCGAAATGGGCAGCACAGCCGACGGCGCAATGACGGTTTACCTGCGTCCCGAAACCGCACAGGGCATATTCGTAAACTTTCTGAACGTGCAAAAGACAGGCCGCATGCGCATCCCGTTTGGCATAGCACAAATAGGAAAGGCATTCCGTAACGAGATTGTTGCCCGCCAGTTCATCTTCCGTATGCGTGAATTTGAACAGATGGAAATGCAATTCTTCGTTCGCCCGGGAGAAGAACTCGAATGGTTCAAACGTTGGAAAGAAACCCGCATGAAGTGGCACAAGGCCTTGGGCATGGGAGATGAGAAATATCGCTTCCACGACCACGACAAGCTCGCCCACTACGCAAATGCCGCCACCGACATCGAATTTGAAATGCCTTTCGGATTCAAGGAAGTAGAAGGCATCCACTCGCGCACGAATTTCGACCTTAGCCAACACGAGAAATACTCGGGCAAGAAACTGCAATACTTCGACCCCGAGCTCAACCAGTCATACGTGCCTTATGTAATCGAAACCTCAATCGGTGTCGATCGCATGTTCCTGTCGGTTCTTTGCTCGTCTTACGAGGAAGAACAGCTCGAAAACGGCGAAACTCGCGTGGTACTTCACCTGCCCAAGCAACTGGCTCCGGTAAAAGCCGCAATCATGCCTCTCGTGCGTAAGGACGGGCTTCCCGAAAAAGCGCGCGAAATCATGAACATGCTCAAGTTTGACTATGCCTGCCACTACGACGAGAAAGACTCAATCGGCAAACGCTACCGTCGCCAAGACGCAATCGGCACGCCGTTCTGCATCACCGTCGATCACCAGACGCTCGAAGATGGCACGGTGACAATTCGCCACCGCGACTCTATGCAACAAGAGCGCGTGGCCATCGAGAAGCTACATGACATCATCGACAACGAGGTCAGCCTGAACAAGCTGCTCAAATCACTCGCATAAGCTGCTACATTCATAAAAACATACAAACTGATGAGAAAATTTGCACTGATATCCATCGCGTCACTTTTGTTGGCATCTGTGGCAACATCTTGCCTCAGCGACAACAATGGGACTGACGTTTGGGAAGAGTATGCCCAATGGCGTGAAGCCAACGATGCTTGGCTCGAAGACATGCAACAACGCACCGACGACAATGGTAACCCTTACTACAAGACGGTGAGAGGCGCATGGGACTATAATTCTTACGTCCTGATGCACTACTTTAACGACACCACCTTGACCCGCGGTAACCTAAGCCCGTATTACACATCAACGGTTGACTTCATCTATCACGGGCAGCTGTATGACGGCACGCCATTCGACTCGTCATATCTAAGCACGGCGCCTGCCGACAGCGTGCGCCGCACCACTCTGACCAATGTAATCTCGGGATGGGTGATTGCCGCCACCGAAATGCATGTGGGCGACTCATGCGAAGTCATAGTCCCATACTCTTCGGGATATGGTGCATCGGGCATGGGAGACGTCCTTCCATATTCCCACCTCGTTTTCAACATGAAGCTTGTGGGCGTTCCGTTCTACGAGAAGGATTAACGCGCTAAGCGGCCACATAGTACAAACAAAAGCACCGGGTCTCCGCCAAAAAAAGGTCGAAGACCCGGTGCTATTCTATGATTTGCCGATATCGCTTGTTTGCGGCTCTTGAAATTACTGCATTACATAGTGAACACACAGTTTTGTTGCCGATGATATTAGTTGTGCCATTAGTACTTAAGATTTTTCAAATACAAAGTCTAAGATTGTTGACTAAACTACGTTCTTTTTATTGCCAAAGATATATATGAATGATAATTTTGCGTCTAAAAAACATTATGCCTAATAAACAAGATTATTTGAAAAAAATTTGTCTTGGCTTATATAATTCAGGGAATCATAATAAGCCTAATGATGAAGTGTTTCGAAAGGCAAACCTCTATGGCGTTATAGCTGACATGTATAGGACTTTAGGAGGAAAACAGGACGAAGTCCCATTGAATATAGGCAAATATGATATAGATTTGGAAGATTTTATTATTGAGTTCGATGAAGAAAATCATTTCAATAGGTATCGTTTAAAAACCTTAAGCTCTCCAATATATAAAGATTGGAGAAATTTCAAAGTGGCAGATTATCAGCAATATTGTACAAAATATGAGGATGAATGCCGTACTTATGGCAAATTTTGGCGCACAAATTCCTCTGATAAGCAATATGGCATAAGTTCACCCAACGGAGTCTTAGATGACATTGGTTCTTCACGTTGGAAACAGCGTGCTTTTTATGATTTTGTAAAAGATGTGTATTCTTATGCTATAAATACTTCTATAATAAGAATATCCATATATGACATTTATCATGCACAAACAATTCTTTCACTAATCCAACAAAAACGAGAAACAGAACTTATGCAATATATAGAAAATAGAGTTAATTCTTTGTAGAAACAAATCTATCCTACTGCACAAGGATTCTCAGCCGTTAATAGTGACTCGGTTATAACTTCAACTTTTCGCGCAAATAACGACCCGTATAGCTTGCGGTGCATGACGCAACATCCTCGGGCGTACCCACGCACACCACCGACCCGCCTTCGGCTCCGCCCTCGGGGCCCATGTCTATGACGTAGTCGGCACATTTTATCACATCCATGTTATGCTCTATAATAAGCACCGTGTGGCCGTTCCTCAGCAACTGGTTAAACGACATCATCAACGTGTTTATGTCGTGAAAATGTAACCCTGTGGTCGGTTCGTCAAATATGAAAAGGGTCGGCACCTGCTTTTCGCTACTCAAGAAATAAGCCAACTTCACACGTTGGTTTTCTCCGCCCGACAACGTTGACGACGACTGGCCTAATTTTATATAGCCGAGCCCCACATCCTGTAGCGGCTGCAATTTCTTGACAATCTTCTTTTCGGTATTGCCGCCGCCCTGCGAAAAGAATTCGATGGCTTCGTTAACCGTCATGTCGAGCACGTCGCTGATATTCTTGTGCCTGTACTCCACCTCAAGCGCGCTGCTGCTATACCGCTTGCCGTGGCAGCTCTCGCATTGCAGCGTTATATCGGCCATGAATTGCATTTCTATGGTTATGGTCCCGTCGCCCTTGCATTCCTCGCAACGACCACCGGGTGAGTTAAACGAGAAATAACCGGCATTGTAACCCATCTGCTGCGACAACTGCTGCTCGGCAAACAACTTGCGGATTTCGTCAAACGCCTTTAAATATGTCGCAGCATTGCTGCGCGTGGACTTGCCTATCGGAGTCTGATCGACAAATTCCACCGCCTGCACCGACTTAAGGTCGCCACACAATTCCGAGAAAGTACCGGGAGCGTCGCCACCCTCTCCAAGGTTACGCATCAATGCCCGATACAATATGTCTTTTACAAGTGTCGATTTGCCCGATCCGCTCACTCCGGTGACGACGGTCATGACACCAAGGGGGAATTTGACATCGATGCTCTTCAAGTTATTCTCGGCCGCGCCCTTCACTTCTATATAGTTTCTCCACTTGCGACGCATGGCAGGCACAGGTATCTGCAACTCTCCGGTAAGGTAACGCAACGTGTAACTTTCCGTTGCCACGTGCAAATGCGGCACGTCACCTTGATAAACCACTCGCCCCCCGTTGCTTCCTGCCTCGGGGCCGATGTCTATCAGATAATCAGCTGCGCGTATTATCTCTTCGTCATGCTCCACCACGACGACGCTGTTGCCTATGTCCCGCAAAGATTTTAACACGTTGATAAGCCTGTCGGTGTCGCGAGAATGCAACCCTATGCTTGGCTCGTCGAGGATATACAACGACCCCACAAGGCTGCTGCCGAGCGAGGTTGCGAGATTTATGCGTTGGCTTTCACCGCCCGACAACGTTGACGACACTCGGTCGAGGGTCAGATAACCGAGTCCCACATCTATCAAGAATTTGATTCGGTTACGTATCTCCACTAGCAGCCTCTTGGCAATGGTGGCATCCTCTTTGTCAAGAGGCAAGTTTACAAACCAGCCATAAAGGTCCGACACCGGCATCCGCACCAAGTCGGCAATGCCCTTGCCGTTGATTAGCACATACGATGCTTCCTTCTTAAGCCTCGAACCGTG
Organism: uncultured Muribaculaceae bacterium; assembly: GCA_944321905.1. Lineage (GTDB taxonomy): Bacteria > Bacteroidota > Bacteroidia > Bacteroidales > Muribaculaceae > Avimuribaculum. The sequence goes on from CALUNI010000007.1 coordinate 33,142, forward strand.
ACACTCGGGGCAAGTAGTTTTTCCTCGGTATCGGGCAAGCAACACACGGTATTGTATGTTGTATATCTTACTCTCGATATATTTAAAGAAACCGTCTATGCCCGGAAACAGCTTGTTGCCATGCCAGAGCAACGACTTTTGCTCCTCGGTGAGCTGGAAATATGGCTTGTGTACCGGGAATCCCATTGGAGAAAATATCTTTATGAACTCCCTTTTCCATTCACTCATCTTCTCCCCGCGCCAACAGAACACGGCATCGTCGTAAACCGACAACGTTTTATTAGGGATGACAAGATTCTCGTCTATGCCTATTATCTTACCAAACCCCTCACACACGGGACATGCGCCGATAGGGTTGTTGAAGTTGAACATTAGGTCGGTAGGCTCCTGAAAAGTCATGCCGTCGGCTTCAAACCGCGTAGAAAATTCCATATCCTTGACATCGCCACCGTCCCACACTTTTATGCGGCACTTGCCATGTCCCTCAAAAAAGGCAGTTTCTATCGAGTCAAGTAGCCTCACGTCATCCTCGTGAGCATGTGTGACAGCCATTCGGTCGATAAGCAAGTGATATTCATCGGCATTGCCTTCGCCATTGCCCAACACGTCTTGTATCGACACAAACGAACCGTTATGCTCCAGTCGCGAATATCCTTCTTTGATATAGACATCGAGCTGTTCTTGAAAACTACGCCCCTGTGGAATTTCGATATCGGCAAGCAAGGCAAAGCGCGTTCCGTCGGCATGGGCGTTGATGGCAGCCAACACGTCGGCAGGCGTGTGTTTTTTTACCACTTGGTGCGAAATCGGCGATATGGTTTTCCCTATGCGTGAAAACAACAACCTCAGATAATCATAAATCTCGGTCGAAGTTCCCACCGTGCTACGAGAGTTGCGTGTGTTCACCTTTTGCTCTATCGCTATGGCAGGCGGCAGTCCTTTGATAAAATCGCACTCGGGCTTGGGCATACGGCCAAGAAACAAACGCGCATAAGACGACAGGCTCTCCACATATCGGCGTTGCCCCTCGGCATAAAGCGTGTCGAATGCCAACGACGACTTCCCCGACCCCGACAACCCGGTGACAACCACCAGTTTGCCGCGTGGAATGGTGAGATTTATATTTTTAAGATTGTTTACGCGCGCTCCCTTGATCTCTATATCCTTTTCTGATGCCATTTCCATTCTTTAAATAAGCCCACAAAGTTACAAAAATCCCCAAATATCGCAATGTGCCTCGTAACGGCAAGATTGCAAATGCCGACACAAAAAACTCACACAAAAAACTCCTCGCCAATACGCGACTATTGACATTCCCATTTATAATTGCAATGCTGCCTCATACCTAAAGATTACGTGTCTTGAAACAATTGAAGCAATTAAATATTCACATAATTTTATTGCAAAATTCTTGTTTTTGTCGCAAGAATTCTTTTTATTTGTATCAATTTTATATGAGTCGCACCTTGCATTTACCGGTTTCTACCCGACTCCTCTATTTGCAACCCTTGTTTAATTCAATTCTTAAGTCAGTCCTTATCATTTACCCAAAAGTCACAAGCCATGAGCCTGAAAATTCCAATCATCATTGCCACCGTCCTATGCTGCCACCCTTTGGCGCAGGCCGCATCGCAAGAGTCCCCGCAGGAACTCTTGACATCGACAAACGTGCTGTCGCTGAAAAACGCGTATGAATCGACCGACGGCACGCTTAATTTCAGAAATTTCAGCGTCGAAGTCCTCGAAAGCGGCAACTACCACGCCGCATTTTGGCTGCAACCGGCACTGTATGCCGACGGCAGCTACACCACATTCGAGATTTACGTCAACGGAACCCATGCAGGGGCGATAACGCCGACCAACGGCAACTGGCAGTCGGCAGCCATCGACGACTCGCCAAGCATCACCCTAAGCAGTGGCACAAACGTGATTTCAGTAGCCACCCCGTCACCCGAAGTCCCGGCGGTTGAGTCTGTCCGCCTGGCTCGGAACGGCAACGCCGTGGCATTCTCATCGACCGCCTACGACACTTTCATGCAGGAAGCCAAAAATCCCAACCGAGCCTCGACAATGAGCGAGACCGCGGCATCATCGCCCGAAACAACTGGCAATGCCACTGGTTATGTGACATTCGCCAATGTCCCATTAAAGTATTCCACTTATAAATTCTTCACTTTCAACAAAGGAGACGACATTCATTTTCAATCTTCAAGCACCGTAGAGCATGTAATTGACGTGGCATATTGTGGTGTGTTTATCAAAAATACCATGTCAACAAACGACAATTCCACAACAGCAAATGGCCATTCCACTAACAACCCAAGCAATAATATTATTAGCAACAATATATTACTTCCCTCTACGGAAGAAATGCAAGGCTTGAATTGGAAATTCCCATCTGAAGTGTCCGCAGGCAATGCCAATCGACAAGTCGCAAAAGGCATAATCACAATACCGAAAACCGGCCTATATATGGTAAAAATGCGCAGTGCAAAAAATGGTTTACTAAGCATCGCCAACTTGGTAGTAAACAACAAATATTCATACGAATCCGCACCAATATATTATTCAAGTGTAGATTATGAAATTCCTGCCGATGGCAATTATTACAGTGCAATTGCCATTTCGCCCGAAACAGCCACTAACCCGATGCTGTTTGTAGAAGGTGCCGATGCCGAAAGAATTGTCGGCTTCTACTATGACACACAATCTCCTTTCTTTGAAAGTTACAAACCTATTATAAAACGTAATGCATATATTATCCAATCTTACTTGGTTAAAACCACAGGCCTACATGCCTGCAATTTCAGTTCTTCAAGCCCCGAGACATCATGTAACATTCTTATCAATCCGTTAAACCCCACTATCGAGGCACAACAGCCGTTACGAACGATGGCCGCCGACGCTACCGGCATTGAACTGGCCGACAGCCGTGTGGCAGTTTCTCCCAATCCGGTCTCTCGCGAATTGTCGGTGACAATCTCATCGACCAATGAAATAAGCCGCATCGACGCATACGGCATCGCAGGCTCGCGTGTTACGTCAGTCCCAGCCTCGGGACACAGCGTCACAATCCCGTTGGCCGACCTCGGCATACACGAGGCAGGCATGTATGTCCTCAACGTTACCACCTCGGGCGGAAAGGAATCCACCCACAATATTATCGTGAAATAACAAAAAAACAATATTGCTATGAAAACAACCATTCTACTTTTCATCCTGGCACTCGTGGTGCCGCCCGCAATAGGGAGCGATGCCTATTATTACTGCCGCGGGCAGAAAATCTGCCTCGTGGAATCGCCCAACAGGATGAGTGTGGCCGTGCCTGCATCACAGGCACAGTCGGCAATGTCGCGGTCGGGCATCCCGGGATACGGCGTAGCCCGAGAGTTGCAGGGTAAACGCTTTCACATGACCGTATATGAAGCAGCCGACAGCACACAGCCTACAACCATGCGTATGGCTCTGAAAAAAGCCATGCCATCAAGCAGCGCCATACTGCTGCCCTGCTATAAAACCCTTGAGGATTACGACGTGGCTACAACTCCTTATATCAAGGTCAAACTTAAGAAGTCCGAAGATTTCCCATTGCTTAAACAAGAAGCCGACAAATACCACCTTGAAATCGTAGAGCAGGATGAATTCTCTCCTTTATGGTATCTTTTGACAATAACTTCAAGCACCGGCTTGGCTTCATTAGAAGTCGCAAACAAATTGTATGAAACAGGATATTTCTCTGAATCCACGCCAGGATTCTCTTCTGAAAACGATGCCGACATCTCTTACGATCCCTTGAATGTAAACCAATGGGGACTTTACAATACTTTTTTCGAGGACATTGACATTTCAGTCAGCAAGGCATGGGGATATGCAACAGGTCGCGGGGTCAAGATAGCCATACTCGACACAGGTGTCAAAGCCAACCATATCGACCTCGCCGACAACATGGATCCTCTGAGCTACGACTCTGAAACTGGGACATCTCCTGCAAAGCTATATGAGCCACACGGCACGTGGTGTGCAGGCGTTGCCGCCGCAGTGAGAAACAACGGACATGGTATCACGGGCGTAGCCCCAGATGCCACGATAGTTCCAATCAGCAACACCCTTAACTCCGTAGAAAGTCAAGACAACAGGGCAAAAGGCATCAAATGGGCGTATAAGAATGGAGTTGACATTATTTCTTGTTCTTGGCACTGTTGGCCGATAAACCCGAACATAATCGAAGCTATTGAAGAAGCTTTCAAATATGGCCGTGACGGCAAGGGCTGCATAATTGTCTTTTCCGTGGGAAACAGAGACCCTGCGGAAGAAGTGGTTTTCCCTGCCAATTGCAATGACACAATCCTTGCAGTCGGGGCTGTCGATTCTATCGGCTCATGGGAACAATACTCCTGTATCGGCAACAAATTGGATGTCGTGGCACCGGGATCATACATATTGACCACCGACACGTGCGGCAACAACTCTTACAGCTACCAAAGCGGGACTTCACTTGCCTGCCCTCATGTGGCGGGAATTGCGGCCTTGATTCTTGAACGAAATCCATATCTCACCGTTACGCAAGTCAACGACATAATTGAAAAAAGCACTGTAAAGGTGGGCGACATGCCCTATAACGAGAACCGCAAAAACGGCTCTTGGAATTCGCACTACGGCTACGGCATGGTGAACGCATACAAAGCCGTTATGAACACACCTCGTCCAAACATACTCATAAAACCATAACACTATGAAAGCAAAAATACTTATGGCAACAATAACGCTGCTGCTATCTACTGGCGCAAGCCTTGCCGAGACATTGCCAACACCGTCATGCATGGTCGTGGATTGCATTCCTTTTTATTACCCAGTTAATCATAATATTATTTTTCATTTTTCCTATCCACACCCTTTAGCAATTAAAGAAGATGCAAAAGCATACATCTATCACCAAGACGAAATTGTGGCTGCCTGTGGAATCCGCATAAACGACAATACATTCAGAACAAAATCTATATTTCTTGACTCGGATGTAGATATCCTGCCCAAAGGCCGGATGTACACCGTTCAAATACCCGAAGGGTGCATCTATGATGCAGATGACCCTACAATCTACAACGAAACCGTTTCATGTGGATTCTGCGTACCAAGCTACATCGCCGACATATGGAGTATGCCTCAAGAGGGTGCTAGCTTGGCAATGGAAACCAGATTGCAATTCAACGAACATATAGTCCTTCAGAACTCAAGAGTAGAAATATACCGCGACGGGGCATTTGTCAAGGAAATGCCTTTCAACAACAAGGGTGACAATGTTTTCGGCGATGTGGTTTTCGTCACCGACGGCATAGGCTTCGAGGATGGAGTGCCTTACACGCTTGTCATCCCTAAAGGATGCATATGGATTAGTGGCGGTGCCGACATGGCAAACCCAGAGATTGCCATCAACCTGACGGGAAGCATCGTGGATCCATATCCCAAGGTCGATTACGTGGACGTGGAAAAAATCTTCGACCCCGAGACCAACGTACTAAGTAAGGTGATTTTCTATTACGACCAACCGATAATGGTTGTGGAAAGTGGAAACAGTGTGCAACTGCTTGACGGCAATAACATTGTCGCACAAGCCGACATCGGATACAATTATAGCAACGAGCCTTATTCCTACTACGGCGAGGACGACAGCACTTGGATGCTCATAGCCGACTTCAGCCGGATTGCCGACCGGCTCGAACCGGGAAAGGACTACGACGCAGTACCGACCGACGGCGCGGTGTATGCCGTCACCGACATCCACGGCGGCAGTTCGGTCAGTCCTGTGGCTTCCGAAAAAGAGGTACTGCTCGGCTGCTCCGGCGGCATCCTAACAGTCAAGAACGCAGCACAGGGCAGCCAAATCACCGCATACACCGTTGACGGGCGCATGGCAGGCAGTACCGTCGCCGACGGCACGACCACAGCCACCCTGGCACTACCCGTCAAGGGCCTTTACATCGTCACCGTCGGACAACGCTCATACAAGGTTATGAACCGATAACACATCATGATATTTAAACGCAGTCCCGGGAAAGATAACTTACTTTTCCGGGACTGTCGCTGACTTACAATGCGGCAACGCTCAAAGCTACAGAGTCATTGCATTTTTTTAAATGATTATTTATTGCCGATATGAGTTTTTTTTGCGAAATTTGCAAAAAAGAACAACGAATTAATTATTACTTTTTTAACATAACAACTTATGACAAAGAAGAGCGCATTGCAGAAGGCTCGTGCTGCCTATCAACCCAAATTGCCCTCAGCACTTTGGGGAGCAGTAAAAGCAGTGGAAGGCGAACCAACACAGTCGGTAGCCGACCAAAAGGAAATCAAGGCTTTGTTCCCCAACACATACGGGCTGCCGGAACTGACATTCGAGAAAGATCCCAAGCCGGCAAAGGTGACAGCCCCGTTCAATGTAGGTGTTATCTTGTCGGGCGGACAAGCTCCCGGCGGACACAATGTAATAAGCGGTTTGTTTGACGGAATCAAGGCCGTTAATAAAGATTGCCGACTCTACGGCTTCTTGATGGGTCCCGGCGGACTTGTTGACCACCAGTATATCGAACTCACTTCGAGCATTATCGACGAGTATCGCAATACAGGTGGTTTTGACATTATAGGCTCGGGACGCACAAAGCTCGAAGAAGTGGAACAATTTGAAAAAGGCCTTGAAATCCTGCGCGAACTAAACATCAAGGCACTTGTAATCATTGGCGGAGACGACTCCAACACCAATGCCTGCGTGCTTGCCGAATACTATAAGGCTCACAATGCAGGCGTTCAAGTCATAGGTTGCCCAAAGACCATCGACGGAGACTTGAAGAACGACATGATTGAGACTTCGTTTGGCTTTGACACTGCAACCAAGGTTTATTCGGAAGTCATCGGCAACATACAACGCGACTGCAACTCGGCCAAGAAATATTGGCACTTTATCAAGCTGATGGGCCGCTCGGCATCCCACATCGCCCTTGAATGCGCATTGCAGGTACAACCCAACTACTGCATCATCAGCGAGGAGGTTGAAGCCAAGAACCAGACCCTCGACGACATCGTAAACGGCATCGCCGCCGTGGTTGCAAAGCGCGCCGAGAACGGCGACAACTTCGGCACCGTCCTCATCCCCGAAGGATTAATCGAATTCATCCCGGCAATGAAGGCTCTCATAGCCGAACTTAACGACTTGCTTGCTCGCACTCCCGACTTCGCGTCGAAAAGCGAGGACGAACAGCGCGACTTTGTCGTTACTAACCTCAGTGCCGACAATGCCAAGATATTTGAAAGCCTTCCAAAAGGCGTCGCTCGCCAGCTGACACTCGACCGCGACCCTCACGGCAACGTACAAGTTTCACTCATCGAAACCGAAAAGCTGCTTAGCGAAATGGTAGGCAAGAAATTGGCCGAAATGAAAGAAGCAGGCAAGTATGTGGGCAAATTTGCCGCACAACACCACTTCTTCGGATACGAAGGACGCTGCGCCGACCCGTCGAACTTCGATGCCGACTACTGCTATGCACTCGGCTACAACGCAGCCCAACTCATCAACTGTGGCGCAACAGGTTACATGTCGTCGGTTCGCAACCTCACCAAGCCTTCGGTTCAATGGGTTGCAGGCGGCATACCAATCACCATGATGATGAACATGGAACGCCGCAACGGCAAGATGAAACCGGTTATCCAAAAAGCCCTCGTTGACCTCAACGGCAAGCCTTTCCAGAAGTTTGCAGAGCAACGCGACGAATGGGCTCTGAACACCTGCTACATGTATCCGGGTCCGATTCAATACTTCGGTCCGGCCGAGGTTTGCGACCAACCATCACGCACCCTCTACTACGAGCAAGGAGGCAAATAACAACAGAGCAAACCGCATATTCCCGTCATAAACAAGCACTGCCATGACGGCAAAATGCGACAAAGACACAACCTAAATCTCAGCTTGCAAGACCGCGCCATCGGTTACAACGACGTAACCGCGTGGCGCGGTTTATTCATATGCGGCAAGAGGTTCGATGCCTCACACAAACAGGTAATCGAGAGTATTATAATGCGGCAATTGCGAAAAAATATCATAAAAAAGCCGTTGCGATATTGGCTGTTGGCGTTTTTTTGAGTAACTTCGCAACAGCTATGATATCGTGGAATTTAAGCCACGAAACGTTGTTGATACTCTGACTACAGACAAGTTATTATAAACACTCACAGATTAAATAATTAACTATTATGGTTTATTCACAGGAAGTACAACACATGTGCTGTGTAAAAAAGGGCGCTAACCACCCCTCTGCCCCCATACCGGAGGAAGGAAAATGGGTTAGGTCGAAAGAAATCAAGGACATCTCGGGACTTACCCACGGTATTGGTTGGTGCGCTCCGCAACAAGGAGCTTGCAAGCTCACGCTAAACATCAAGGAAGGCATAATCCAAGAAGCCTTGGTTGAAACCATCGGTTGCTCGGGCATGACCCACTCTGCCGCCATGGCATCGGAAATCCTTCCCGGCAAGACCGTGCTTGAAGCTCTCAACACCGACCTCGTGTGCGACGCCATCAACACCGCAATGCGTGAACTGTTCCTGCAAATCGCTTATGGCCGTTCACAATCTGCCTTCTCTGAAGGCGGCCTCGTAATAGGTGCTTCTCTCGAAGACCTTGGAAAGGGCTTGCGCAGCCAGGTAGGCACAATGTTCGGCACGCTGGCAAAGGGTCCGCGCTACCTCGAAATGGCCGAAGGCTATTGCACTCGCATGGCTTTGGACGAAGACAACCAAGTCATCGGCTACGAATTCTTGCACCTTGGCAAGTTCACCGACGCTCTCAAGAATGGTGCTACTCCCGAAGAGGCACTTGAAAAAGCTAAAGGTCACTACGGACGTTTCGAAGAGGCCGCTAAATATATTGACCCACGTAAAGAATAAGAAGGAGGAAA
>CALUNI010000008.1 GCA_944321905.1 uncultured Muribaculaceae bacterium
CGTGCTGAATTGTCTGAGCATTCTTTTGGCGTGAATGTATCTGAAATAGAGGCTCCTTATGAGCTCTCGGGCCGCACAAAAGAAGATTTGATAGAGGAGCTGCGACACAAACTATCGGCCATCCCCGGAGCTAATATAGAAATCGGCCAACCGATATCGCACCGAATCGATGCAATGCTGTCGGGGTCGAAAGCGCAAATCGCAATAAAACTGTTTGGAGACGACTTGCCACAACTTTATCAAATAGGCAGCAAAATCAAGAACTGCATAAGCGGAATCAATGGAATTGTTGACGTAAATCTGGAACAACAGGTATCCCGTCCACAATTGCACATAACGCCTAAACGCGAACTGATGGCTCGATACGGCATTACTATGCCGCAATTTTCACAGTTCATCAATGTAGCCTTGTCGGGAGTGGTGGTGTCCTCGGTATATGAAGACGGCCTGCCATATGACTTGACACTAAAAGTTGCCGATGCCGACCGCGATAAGATGGAAAAAATCAAGAATCTCATGATTGACAGCAATATTGGAAAAATTCCTTTATCGAACGTTGCAGACATCACCTCGGCCGACGGACCGAATACCATTAATCGCGAAAATGTGAGCAGGCGTATAATAATTTCGGCAAACGTCCACGAACGAGATTTACGCAGTGCAGTAAACGACATACAAGATGCGATAAATTCGTCTGTTACGTTGCCCGAAGGTTACTATATCGTGTACGGAGGGCAGTTTGAAAGCGAAGCACAAGCCTCTCAGACGCTTTTGATAGCGTCATTAGTTGCATTGCTCATTGTGTTCATGCTGTTGTATCACGAATTTAAAAACACTTCACAGGCATTTACCGTGCTGCTCAACCTGCCCCTCGCCATGATTGGCGGCATTTTCATACTGTTTTTTACTTCTGGTGAATTGAACATTCCTGCCATTATCGGTTTTATTTCCTTGCTTGGCATCACCACTCGTAATGGCATGCTATTGATGTCGCATTACAATCATCTCCAAAACTTAGGTATGGGATTACATCACCGCATATTTACAGGTTCACTCGATCGTCTCAATCCTATCATAATGACCGCATTGTCATCGGCATTGGCTTTGATTCCATTGGCGGTTAAAAGTTCGGAACCGGGAAATGAAATACAAAGTCCTATGGCTATAGTCATTTTAGGCGGATTGTTGACATCTACGGTACTTAACTTATTTGTCGTTCCTATAATTTATTATCTCAATAATCGCAATAAAGATGAATAAACAATATATTAGCTCGATAGTAATCTTTTTGTCAGTTTTTTGCAGCAGCATGGCATATGCAGGCGACAGTCTCGATGGTATCCTGTCGGCCATCTCGGCCAACAATCCCGACATAAAGGCATCGATGGCAATGTTAAAAAAAGATAGCATCGACATCGCTTCTACTAATTATCTTGAAGACCCTTCTGTGGATTTTGAATATTTGTTTGGGTCAAAATCAGTTGGTGACAAATGGGCGATTGGCATATCGCAAGGATTTGAATGGCCCGGAATGTACAAAAGCCGAAAACAAGCAAATAAATCCAAGACTAATGCCCTCTCCTATTCGGCAATTACCAAGCGTCTTGAAGTTTTGTATCAAGCAAAGCTGTTGTGCCTTGATATCATAAATATAAATAAAAAAATAGCTGTATGGCAATGTATCCACGACCGCTATGCCGAGATGTATGACAATTATTCGTTGGCGTTGAATCAAAGAGAAATTACAATCTTAGATATTAACAAATTACGCATTGAATTGGCAAACACATCCCAAGCTCTCGAAGATTTAAAAGTTGAGCGGGACGGAATCATTGCCGATTTAAATGCCCTTAATGGTTCTGACGACCTGTCACAAACATTGACCGACGGACTTGCAGGATACCCATCCGAAGAATTTTTTCCTCTCGAGGAATATGTTCAGCAATATGACACATATGACCCGGAAAGTAATTACTATAATGAGATGCAAGACGCTTTGAAAACAGAAAGTTCCATAGCCCGCATGGGATGGCTGCCAAAGTTTAGTGTAGGCTACAAATATTCTAATGAAATTGGCGACGGCTTTAACGGTTTCACCATTGGCGCATCTATTCCACTGTTTGCAAACAGGAAAAAAACCGAGGCGGCCAAAGCCCAGGAAATAGCAAATACTTTTGCGAAACAAGGTATCGAGAAAACAAGCATTGCTCGAATAAAGTCAACATTTGCAAAAGCTGTATCTCTGAAAAAGCAATTAGAGATTTATAAATCAAGCCTTGATTTCCAAGCCAACCAAGACTTGCTTAAAAAAGCTCTTGAAGGGCATCAGATATCGTTGCTTGATTATATTCAAGAATCGATATATTTCTTGAATGCCCAAAATCAAATGATGAGCATCGAATATGAATACTACACAACCATGGCAGAACTTAATAAATATTCGCTTATCTATCAAGAACCTGCTGTAAAGTAGTATAGGCTAATACTGCAGAGACTGTTATGACATAGGAATGACATTATTGTGAAAATGTTATAACAGTCTCGTTGTTATACAATAACTTGATGTTATAATACGTTTTTTTTATTAAAAAATATATATGCGCCAAATGCCTTACATTTAATTTTCGTACTTTTGAAAAGTAAAGTCTAAAATTCTATCACTATGACAGATATGGAAAAGCTATTACGTTCTTTAATTGACCAGTACAGAAGCATCGATATTGTCGAAAGTGAATTTAAGCGTATGCTTAATGAAGATAATACTATAAAAGACGACTACATTTCATGGTGCGAAGAATTTGGTTATTCGCCTAAAAAAGGCTATCGCGAATATATTCAACAAATATTTGAATCCGAAGATTCAATATGGGATAGTTTTATACAATTTGAAGACGAAAATTAATAATAGATGATAGAAGGGAAATTGAGATTGCCTGCCGAATGGGAAGAACAATCGGCCGTATTGATTGCATGGCCACACAAAGATACCGACTGGAATTATATACTTGAAGAAGTAGAAAAATGCTACATAAAGGTGGCTGAAGCTATTGTTGATGATGAAGATTTGATAATAGTTACCCCCGAGCCGGATGCAGTCAAGAATAAATTATTGCATCTGCCTACCGAGCGACTGCATTTCTATCAAATGCCCACTAACGATACTTGGGCTCGAGATTTCGGCCCAATTTCTATTGTTGAAAACGGAAAACCGGCATTATGTGATTTTAAATTCAACGCATGGGGACTTAAATTCCCGGCTTGCCATGACAATTTAATCAATTCCAACCTGTCAAAGTTTGGCGCATTTAAGACCGATTTAAAGAATCGATTGAATTTTGTCCTTGAAGGTGGATCTATCGAGAGCGACGGACACGGAGTATTATTGACCACATCCGAATGTCTGTTGTCCAAAAATCGTAACGGCGAATTTTCAAAATCGGAAATAGAGAATTATCTGCTGCAACAATTTGGTTTAAAGAAAATCATTTGGCTGAATCATGGCTTTTTAAGCGGAGACGACACCGACAGCCACATCGACACCTTGGCAAGAATGTGTCCGAATTCAACAATCGCATATGTAGGTTGCGACAATATTAACGACGAGCATTACGAGGATTTGAAACGAATGGAAAAAGAACTTATGTGTGCGACAAACGTCAACGGCATTCCATACCTTCTGAGAAAATTGCCGCTTCCCCCGCCCATATACGACGAGGAAGGCACTCGGCTACCGGCCACATATGCCAATTTCCTTATTACAAATCATAAGGTTCTTGTCCCGACTTACGGGCAACAAACCGACGCAGAAGCCTTGCAAATTATTAAAGAATTATTCCCTACGCGCAGTATTGTCGGTATTGATTGTAGGGCTTTAATAAAGCAACACGGGTCTTTGCATTGCATTACCATGCAATTAATTAAAGGAACTTTTTAACAAATTAGGAATATGAATTCAATCATTAAAATAGGCATAATACAGCAACACAACTCTGATTCACAAACAGATAACCGCAACAGATTAATTTCAAAAATACGCAATCTCGCTCAGAATGGAGCAGAACTGATTGTTCTTCAAGAGCTTCACGATTCTCTATATTTTTGTCAGACAGAAGATATTTCATGTTTTGATTTGGCATACGACATCCCGGGGGCAGAAACAGGAGAATATGCATCGGTAGCCCATGAATGTAACATCGTATTGGTTTCTTCCCTATTTGAAAAAAGAGCACCCGGCTTGTATCATAATACGGCTGTTGTATTTGACAAAGACGGGAGCATTGCCGGAAAATACCGTAAAATGCATATTCCCGACGACCCTGCTTATTACGAGAAGTTTTATTTCACTCCCGGCGATTTGGGATTTGAACCAATAAATACTTCGATAGGCCGCCTTGGCGTACTTGTTTGTTGGGACCAATGGTATCCCGAGGCTGCACGCCTTATGGCCATGAAAGGTGCCGAGATTTTGATATACCCGACAGCTATCGGGTGGGAAAGTTCCGATACCGACGATGAAAAGCAACGTCAAAGAAACGCTTGGCGCATTTCTCAACGTGCCCATGCCATAGCAAACGGACTTCCGGTTGTAGCTGTAAACCGTGTGGGATATGAAGCCGACAAATCGGGTCACACTGCGGGCATTACATTCTGGGGCGGCAGTTTTGTTGCCGGTCCGCAAGGCGAATTATTATATGAAGCTCCCGACGATACCGAAGCTGATGCCATAGTAGAAGTTAACATGTCTCGCAGCGAGCATGTGCGCCGATGGTGGCCATTCTTGCGCGACCGCAGAATCGACGCTTATTCCGGCCTGACAAAACGATACATAGATTAAAATGGGACAGGAAATAGAACACAAGTATCTTGTAACCGACAACTCTTTTATGGCTCTTGCCTCAAGCAAATCTGTAATCAGGCAAGGGTACATATGTAGGGAAATAGAACGGACTGTGCGTGTCAGAATCAAAGACGACAAGGCTTATCTGACAATCAAAGGTATGACCGTAGGCGACACTCGTGCCGAATACGAATACTCTATACCTGTCACCGATGCCGGAATGCTGCTGGATACCTTATGCATAAGGCCAATTGTAGAGAAGACCAGATATATAGTCGAATACAAAAACAATAAATGGGAAATTGACGTATTTGAGGGACATCTTAAAGGACTGACCTTAGCCGAGATAGAATTGCCTGCAAGCAATTATAATTATGACATTCCTCCGTTTATAGGGAGGAATGTCACAAATGATTCCCGCTATTACAATGCCAATTTAGCCTTAAATGGCATTCCTTCGGATTAACGCTTAATCATCGATATGACGTTCTCCACATGCTGTGTGTGGGGGAACATGTCAACTGGCTGTACCTCCACCACTTTATATTTTGCGTCAAGCAATGCTATATCGCGAGCTTGAGTGGCCGGATTACAACTTACGTACACGATTCTTGCCGGCTCTGATTCAAGTATTACATCCACCACGTCTTGATGCATACCGGCTCTTGGCGGGTCGATTATCATGACATCGGGGACGCCATGCTTGGCAACGAACTCCTTTGTCAACACATCTTTCATGTCGCCTGCATAGAATTTTGTATTTGTAATATTATTTGCCTCTGAATTTAGTTTGGCATCCTCTATGGCATCGGGAACATATTCTATCCCTATTACTTGACGGGCATTACGAGCCACAAAGTTGGCAATGGTTCCGGTACCTGTATATAAGTCATACACAAGTTCATTTCCTGTAAGTGCTGCCATCCGTTGTGCCACTTTGTATAATTCATAAGCTTGGAGGGAATTGGTTTGGTAAAACGATTTTGGTCCTACCCTGAATTTTAAGTCCCCCATGCGCTCTATGATATGGTCTTTACCGGAGTATAATAGCACATCTTGGTCGGCAATAGTGTCATTCACTTTTTTATTGACCACATACATCAACGATACAATCTCCGGAAATTTTATTTTTACGGCTTCAAGCAAAGAATTTATTTTCTCATGGTCGTCATCTCCAAATACCACTATCAGCATTACTTCGCCTGTAGTGGTTGTGCGAATGATTATGTTTCGCATGAAACCAGACTGCTGCTTTATGTCATAGAATTCATAGCCGTTGCTGATGGCATATGACCTAATGAACAGTCTGATACGATCTGAGATTCCTGCCTGAAGGTGGCATTCTTTTATATCAAGCACTTTATCAAACGCTCCGGGTATATGGAATCCTAATGCATTACGATCTTCAAATACTTCTCCACTGTTCATTTGCTCAAAAGTGAGCCAACATTTATTTGAAAACGTAAATTCCAATTTGTTGCGGTAACGCTCTATTTCAACCGAACCTAAGATTTCGTTTATACCGGGCAATTCCACCTTGGCTATCCGTTGCAATGCATCGACCACTTGTTGCCGTTTGCATTTAAGTTGGTAGTCATAAGGCAAATGCTGCCATTTGCAACCTCCACATATGCCGAAGTGTGGACAAATCGGCTCTACCCGCAACGACGATGATTTTACCATCTTCGTAATATGCCCCTCGCCATAATTCTTCTTTTTCTTATCCAATTTCACGTTTACAACATCGCCAGGAGCACCGTATGGTATAAAAACGACCATCTCGTCAATCCTCGCAATGCTTTTGCCTTCAGCGGCAACGCTGTCTATGGTTACATTCTCAAATTCGGGTAATATTTTTCTTTTACGTGCCAATTTATCTGTTTTTTATATAGTTTGACATTCGATTATTCATTCAGAGTTTCATTCCGCATGGGTTTTACGAAAAAAGCACTTGCTTCATAAAGCATGTATAATGGCAAGAAAACAATCATTAATGTAAACGGGTCGCTTGTCGGAGTTATTATCGCCGCTATAATCAATAAGATTACTATTGCATGTTTGCGGTAACGCTTGAAGAAATCTCGCCTAAGCAATCCAATCGCCCCTAAAGCCCAAGCCAATAAGGGCATTTCAAACACAACTCCCATTATAAAAATCATAGACAAGAACGTGTTCATGTATGAGTCAAGCGACACTTGATTAGGTACAAGCTCGCTCAGCTGATATTCGGCAAGGAAGCGCAATGTAATTGGGAATACAAGAAAATAGCCTACGGCCAATCCAATAAAGAACATTAAGTTTCCAAACATGAATGCCCGCCTCACCCCTCGTATCTCGTGGTCATACAATGCAGGCTTAACAAACCCCCATATAAAATAAAGTATAAATGGGAACGAAAACACTATTGCCAGCCAAAATGAAGAACTCATGTGAATAAACAATTGAGATGCCAATTGTATGTTAATCAAATGAACCTCAAACCCGTCGGTGTCAAATTGTGGCAAATAAGGAAAAGCAGATGTTACATTGTGGAAAAATTCATATAGCCAAAAATCTCCCCGGCAAGGAGCCAATATCACTTTATCGAAAATGGTAGGCATAAATATGAAAAACACAACCGCAAACATTATTATTACGGCTGCAATCTTGAACAACACCCTGCGCAATACGTCAAGATGCCCCCAAAAAGTCATGTCCGACCGAGTGTTTTCTTCTGCTGACAAACTGTCCCTTATTTATTGGCCTTTTCTTTGTTTTCAGATGACGGCTGCTGGCTGTCAACAGGCTTGTTTATTTCGTTAGAGACTTCGTTCATCCCTTCCTTAAAACTTTTAACGCCTTTGCCAAGCCCTTTCATTAACTCGGGAATCTTTTTGCCACCAAAAAGCAGCAAAATGATAATAGCAATTATGATTACTTCGGGCATACCCACGCTCCCAAATAATAAAGGGATTAAGCCTAAAACACTTGCCATATATTCAATCGCTTGATTATAAATTTGTAGGGTACAAATATATAAGTTTTTTAAACAATATAATTATTATATGCCGTTAAAAATGTTTACCTTTGTAGCCGTATAATTCAAACTTAATATACATTCTTGAATATGAAAGCATTTGTATTCCCCGGTCAAGGGGCACAATTTGTAGGAATGGGTAAGGATTTGTATGAGCAAAACGCTCTTGCCCACGACATGTTTGAAAAAGCCAATGAAATACTGGGGTTCCGCATCACCGATATTATGTTCTCGGGAACCGAAGACGAATTAAAACAAACCAAGGTTACACAGCCTGCAATATTTTTACATTCTGTGATTCTGGCCAAGACACTCGGCGACGATTTCAACCCCGATATGGTTGCAGGTCATTCGCTTGGCGAATTTTCAGCTCTTGTCGCTGCGGGTGCATTGTCTTTTGAAGATGGCTTGAAGCTTGTTGCCACTCGTGCGATGGCCATGCAGAAGGCATGCGAGGTTACACCTTCCACTATGGCTGCCGTTCTCGCCTTGCCTAATGAGAAAGTCGAGGAAATTTGCGCATCAATTGACGACATCGTTGCTCCGGCCAACTATAACTGTCCCGGTCAGGTAGTAATTTCCGGCACAGTTACCGGTGTTGACGCAGCATGTCCCAAGATGCTTGAAGCAGGAGCAAAACGTGCATTGAAATTGAAGGTAGGTGGTGCATTCCATTCTCCCCTCATGCAACCTGCCCACGACGAATTGGCAAACGCAATAAATGCAGCCGACTTCCACACACCGGTATGCCCTGTTTACCAAAATGTTGACGCTTTGCCACATACCGACCCGACCGAAATAAAGAACAACCTTATCGCCCAGTTGACCGCACCTGTCAAATGGACACAAATCATCCAAAACATGGTCAAAGATGGCCTTACCGAAGTCGTAGAACTTGGTCCGGGTGCCGTACTTCAAGGCTTGGTTCGTAAAATCGATTCGTCGGTTGCAACCTCGGGAAAACAATAATCAACTTTATTATAAAAATCATTCAAACACTTCAGCGCAATTAACGCTGAAGTGTTTTTGTTTGCACTGTCCCCCAAAAAGATGAGGCTGCCTCATGCATACCGAGACAGCCCCATACAAACTATTATTTAACCCAAATCGGTCGTTAGATTTTTATGATGATTTTTAGTATTATGTCAAGCAAGTTTTTTGTGCCTTGAAAACTTGCCGATAGAAACTAAAAAGCGGCATAAGAAGCATTTCAAAAACAAATATTTGCGGTCTAATGACCGTTTTGGGTTTAATACAAGTTACTTTAATCCACGATTTTCAAGCAAGGCATCAACTGTCGGAGCCTGACCACGGAAACGCTCGAATAGAATCATCGGATCCTCGCTGCCACCGGGTTCGAGAATATTTTCACGATAAGACTTCGCTGTTGCTTGGTCAAATATTCCATGTTGGCGGAACATTTCAAAAGCATCTGCTTCAAGAACCTCTGCCCACAAATAAGTATAATAACCTGCCGCATATCCATCGCTGCCAAAAATGTGGTTGAAGTATGTACTACGATAGCGGAATTGTATTTCACGCGGCAAACCTATGCGACGGGCAACCGATTGCTCAAACTTCATCACATCGATATCGCCTTTACAATAGTTCACTTTGTGCCATTCGAGATCAAGCAGTGCCGCACCTACGAGTTCTACTGTCATGAAACCTTGGTTGAACTTACCCGTTTCATCTATTTTTGCAATCAAGTTGTCGGGTATTACTTCACCGGTTTTGTAATGAAATGCGTATTCTTTCAAGAATTCGGGAGCCACGGCCCAATGTTCGTCGATTTGCGATGCCAGTTCCACAAAGTCCCTGTCAACGTTTGTTCCGGCTTGTCCGCGGAATGAGGCCGTGGTAAGCATTCCTTGTAGAGCATGACCAAATTCATGAAACACGGTTTTTACTTCATCGATGGTCAACAAGGAAGGAGTATCTTTTGTCGGTGCGGTAAGGCTTGCTACATTAAATATAATCGGACGCTCACTCACACCTTCATAATTATATTCCCCTTTGAATTCGCTCATCCAGGCTCCTTGGCGTTTCGATGCACGTGGCATATAATCGGTCATGAACACTGCGAGATGCGAGCCGTCGGCATCTTTAACATCATAAACCTTTACGCCAGGATTGTATTTAGGAGCATCTTTTATCTCGGTAAAAGTTATGCCATACAACTTATTCGCCATCAAGAAAACACCTTTTACAACATTGTCAAGGCAGAAGTATGGCCGCACTTCATCTTCGCTGAAATTAAACTTGTCTTTTTTTACTTTTTCAGCATAATAGTAATAATCCCACGGTTCTATGGTTATATTGTCACCGTTTGCATTGGCATATGCTTGCATATCGGCCACCTCTTCCTTTGCTTTTGCGACAGCAGGAGTCCAAATCTGGTACAACAGTTTTTCGGCATTTTCCACCGTCTTAGCCATAACATTATCGATTTGATAATCGGCAAATGTGTCAAAGCCAAGCAGGTTAGCTTTTTGCGTGCGCAATTTGATGATACGGTTTATAATCGCAAAATTATTATATTCGTTATCATTCATCGATAAATGCGTATATGCTTCATACATTTTTCGGCGCAAGTCTCGATTGTCGGCATACGTAAGAACCGGCAACCTTACTGCTCCATGTACGGTAAACACCCATTTGCCATTTAAGCCTCGCTTTGCAGCTTCTTCGGCAGCTTGTGCAATGGTGTTTTCCGGCAATCCCGAAAGTTCGGCCTCGTTGTCAACCACTATTTGGATTGCATTGGTCTCTTTCAGCACATTGGAACTGAAATCCAAGAATAAATTAGATATTTCTTGATTGATGCGTTTAAGAGAATCTTTATCCGCAGCCGACAATAAAGCCCCACCGCGCACAAAGTCTTTGTAATAATGCTCAAGCAAACGAGTCTGGGCTACATCGAGGTTGAATGCTTCACGGCGGTCATACACCTGTTTTACACGTTGGAACAGTGCTTCGTTCATGCTGATTTCGTCACTTGCTGCCGAAACCATGGGCATTGCCTTAGCCGCAATTTCTTCAAATTCCGGCGTATTATCCGACTCTGTGAGGGCAAAAAGTACATAACACACCTTGTTAAGCGTCTGTCCCGAATTATCGAGAGCCAATATTGTATTGTCAAAATCGGGTATTGCGCGATTATTTACTATTGCATTTATTTCTTGCCGTTGTTCGGCTATGCCTGCTTCTATGGCAGGAAGATAATCGTCATACGTTATCTTATCAAATGGCGGAATCTCATACTTTGTAGTGTATGGCTCCAAGAAAGGATTTTTACTTGACTTTTCCATCTTTTTCGCGTTTGCAATCGGTAACATGGCCGACAGCACCACAATTAATGATAAAACAGTGATTTTCTTCATATTATTGTTAATTAAAAATTGAGTTGCCAAGGCACTCTCATAAAGTATCTTACTCCTATTTTACAATATCAAACCCTTGCGACTTGGCCGCATCGAGCATCCGATATTTCATTGCCTCCCGGTAATAATCAAGGATATGGTCACACCAGTCGTTTTCACTCTTGCTACCAGAACGAGTAGCATTGTATTGTGTTACCTCCTTGTCATACGCCACAAGTTCTGCGGTCATGTCACGATCGGTATAGTGTGATTGATGTATCGTCAAGTCTTTTGGCAACTTTGGCTTTAAATCAGGATGCTCGCGGGGGACACCTATTGCAAGTCCGCACACTACAAACACACCTTTCGGCAGTTTGAGCAAATCTGCGACAGCCGAAGGGTCGGCTGTGCGCACATATCCCACGCAACAACATCCCAGTCCGCACGCCTGCGCTGCAATGGCCGCACTTTGCATGGTTATGGCAGCATCGATGACTCCTACCGTAAACCCATCAAGCGTATTGTAAAACTCAGGCATACTTATTCCTTTTGCCTTTGCAAGTACCCCTATACGGTTATAGTCTGCACAAAACACCATAAAGCGATTGCATGTCTTTATTTGCTTTTGACCCGTTATTTCATATAATTTCAATTTCGTCTCTTGGTCGGCAATATCTATTACAGTAAATTGTTGGCCGTTATAACTGGTTGGCGAATTCCTTATGGCTGTATAAATCGTATCAAGGGCTTCTTGAGGAATCGCGTCATACTCATAACGACGTACACTTGTACGCGTTTCAAACAATTGTTTTATTTCTGTCTGCATATATTTTATTTTCTATAAGTTTATATAGTTACTCAAAAATAATGTAACTTTGTAATAAAAACAAGAAAACTCTGAATTTTATTTTTTATGACGACTACACCACTGTTGCAGCGTCTTGAAGGATTAGATGCTCGTTTTGAAGAAATTAGCACATTGATAACCGACCCGGCAGTCATTGCCGACAAAAAACGATATGTAAAGCTGAACAAAGAATATAAAGATCTTGAACGACTCCTTGCGGCCACAGGCCAATACCGTAAGACATTAGCCGATATCGATGATGCCAAGCAGCTGCTTGAAAGCGAAAGCGACGAAGAATTGCGCGAGATGGCAAAAGAGGAGTTGGAAGCAGGAAACGCCAAGTTGCCACATATCGAGGAAGAAATCAAACTGTTGTTGATTCCCGAAGATCCCGAAGACAGCCGCAATGCCATCGTAGAAATACGTGGCGGCACAGGCGGAGACGAAGCGGCACTGTTTGCCGGAGACCTATTCCGCATGTATGCCAAATATTGTGAAAGCAAAGATTGGAAAGTCGATGTGTCAAGTTCCAGCGAAGGTGCGGCAGGTGGTTATAAAGAAATAATTTTCACCGTGTCGGGCAACAATGTTTATGGCACATTAAAATACGAGTCGGGAGTTCACCGCGTACAACGTGTGCCGGCAACCGAAACTCAAGGACGCGTACACACATCGGCAGCGTCGGTAGCCGTGCTTCCCGAAGCCGAACCTTTTGATGTGGAAATCAACGAAGGCGAAATCAAGTGGGACACATTCCGCAGTGGCGGCGCAGGCGGACAAAATGTAAACAAAGTAGAATCGGGAGTGCGGCTTCGATATATGTGGAAAAATCCCAACACTGGAGAGACCGAGGAGATTCTTATAGAATGCACCGAGACGCGCGACCAACCAAAGAACAAGGAACGCGCGCTGACGCGCCTGCGCTCGTTCATCTACGACAAGGAACATCAGAAATACATCGACGACATTGCATCTCGTCGTAAGACACTCGTTTCTACCGGCGACCGTTCTGCAAAAATTAGGACATATAACTACCCGCAAGGGCGCATCACCGACCACCGTATAGGCTATACGATCTATAACCTTGCGGCATTCATGGACGGCGACATACAAGATTGCATCGACCACCTCATAGTGGCCGAAAACGCCGAAAAGCTGAAAGCAAGCGAAATATAAATCAACCATATATAATGAAAAGCAATTTTGCCACACGGTGGGTCGGCGACCTCAAGAGAGGCCTTGGCAGGTGCGCCCGCCGTTTCCCGGCGGCAGTATTCTTCATTGCCGCGCTCACCTGTTGGCTGCTGTGCCTAAGCCACAACCTCGACCCCGGCGACCGCCTCGCGGCCACTCTCACCTACTATCTCTCAGTTGGCATACCACTGTCGGTGATGCTGCAACTGTGGTGCGAGGAGATGGAAAGCCACTTCCATCGGTTAGCGGTACAAACGGTCGGGCAAGTATTGCTGGCTGCCGATGCCGTATTCCTGTACGCTTACGATCCAACCACCACCATCGTCATAGCACACGCCGCAGCGGTAACAGCAATAGTCATCGCCGCATTCATCATACCGTTTTACCACGAGAAAGGCGACTTACCAATCTGGAACTTCGCATGGAAGACCGCCGTGGCCTATATAAAGGCATCAATCACCGGAATGTTGTTCACGGGAGGCATAGAGCTACTTCTTTTTTCGGTGTCAATGCTGTTTGACATCGACATCCGCGAAGAAATATACCTCGACGTGTCTATAATCATTAACGTGGGATTTGCCACCCTGTTTTTTATCGGGATGCTGCCTGCCGACGAGGCCAAGCACGACCCGCTGCCGCGCACCAACGAATTCCTGCGCATAATGGTACACTATGTGTTCATCCCGCTCGTGGCCTGCTACGCCGCAGTGCTTTACGTGTATGCCGTGCGCATACTCGTGATGTGGGAATTGCCCGACGGATATGTGTCTTGGCTTGTGACTGTGCTCATGGCAGGTTGCGTGGCTATCGAGGCCGGACTCTACCCCTTTCGCCAATTCCCTGTCAAGAAAAAGAGCAACGAACTGATTGCCCGTTGGTTACCAATGCTTATAATGCCGCTGTTGGTGCTTATGACCATTGGTATCGCACGCCGTTTCAGCGACTACGGCATCACAGTAGCCCGGCTCTACCTTGCGGCATTCAACCTGTGGTGCTACGGCGTATGCATCACACTGTTCATCACCCGTGCGCGGCGCATAAGCTGGATTCCGGCATCGTTCGCGGCGGTGTTCCTGTTCACATCGGTGCTGCCCGGTGCCAACTTTGCCAGTATCACACTCAACACGCTGCGCAGTGACATCAAGACTGTCATGGAGCAGACCTGCACCGACACTCCCCCTCTCTCGGAAGAACAATACAGCAACTGGATAAACAGCACCCTGTCTGAGCAGGAAGGACAGCGCATCAACGACAAGTTCATGTACTTGGCCGATATGTATGATTCAAGAGCATACAGCCACCTTGTCGCCGACAGTATATACTTCTACAGCTACAAGCTGTATGACGACGAGGTTGACACGATTAATGCAGGAGACTATTACGGCTTCTACGCCACGCTGAGCGACGGCATCGGCATTCCTGTCGGCGCAACGCGCATCACTGAGGTGGAAATACACGGTTACAACGACACGTCACTCGCATTCAGCCGCAACGAACGACAGCCGGTAGAAATAGCCGAGGGCGACACTATCTACATCGACTTCCCCACCCTCAATAAGCTCGACGACACCGACTACAACACCTCCCCATATACCGGGTTGCCGCAAAACCGTGACAACTTCAAATTCGTCCTTACCCAGATCACCGGCAACATGGGCGACAACGACAGCATCTACATAAGCACAATAAGAGGATATTTGTTTAACATAAAAGATACAATAAAACAATGAACAAGCAACAACTTATTGATAACATTCGCCGTAAACGGTCGTTCCTATGCGTGGGACTCGACCCCGACACGGCAAAGATGCCAACTTGCCTCGACGGCAACCTATTTGAGTTTAACCGACAGATCATTGACGCGACAGCCGAATATGCCATAGCCTATAAGCCCAACCTCGCATTCTATGAGGTATTGGGCACACGCGGATATGAAATGTTTGAACATACCGTCAAGTATATTTCAGACAACTATCCCGACATCTTCATTATTGCCGATGCAAAACGCGGCGATATAGGAAACACTTCAAAAATGTATGCACGCAGCTTCTTTGAGCAACTTGGTGTAGATGCTGTAACCGTAGCTCCGTATATGGGCGAAGACAGTGTAACCCCTTTTATCGGATTTGACGGGAAATGGGTAATCGTTCTTGGACTGACATCCAACCAAGGGTCGCACGACTTCCAGATGCTGCGCGATGCCGATGGCCGTTATTTATTTGAAGATGTAATGTCGAAAGCCGCATCATGGGGGAATCACGGCAATATGATGTTTGTTGTAGGGGCAACTCAAGGACGCATGTTTGAAGACGTAAGACGCATACTGCCACAACATTTCTTACTTGTTCCCGGTGTGGGCGCACAAGGCGGCAGCCTCGAAGAGGTAGCCCGATATGGCATGACCGACGAATGCGGATTAATTGTAAACTCATCACGTGGCATCATCCACGCATCGAATGGAAAAGATTTTGCCACTGTTGCCGCAACAAAAGCACATGAAATGCAACAACAGATGGAAACCTTACTTAAATCAAAAGGCATTATTTAACATTTTGTAAATCAAAATATTTAAATTTTGGCAATAGATTAAGTAAATTTGCGATACAGAAATTGCATATAAGTTACCAATAACTTTTAACAATATTATTCATTATGCAAAAGATTGATAATTACAACTTTGCTGGTAAGAAAGCAATTGTTCGCGTTGACTTCAACGTACCTCTCGACGAAAACGGCAACATCACCGACGACACCCGCATACGCGGCGCACTCCCCACATTGAAGAAAATCCTTGCCGACGGCGGCGCATTAATCATCATGTCTCACATGGGCAAGCCCAAAGGCAAAGTAAACCCAAAGTTGTCGTTGAAGCAAATCGTTCCTGCTGTTTCGGCCGCACTCGGTGTTGATGTCCAATTTGCCGAAGATTGTGCTAAAGCTGCCGATCAAGCTGCCGCACTACAACCCAGCCAAGTATTATTGCTCGAAAACCTGCGCTTCTATCCCGAAGAAGAAGGCAAGCCCGTAGGCATAGACAAAGAAGATCCCAACTATGACGCTGCCAAGAAAGAAATGAAGGAGCGTCAAAAAGAATTTGCAAAGACTCTTGCAAGCTATGCCGACTGCTACGTTAACGATGCATTTGGCACCGCACACCGTCGCCATGCTTCTACGGCAGTTATTGCCGATTATTTCGATGCCGACAATAAGATGCTTGGCTACTTAATGGAAAAAGAAGTTAATGCCGTAAACAATATCCTCAATAACATCAAGCGTCCGTTTACCGCCATCATGGGTGGTTCAAAGGTTTCCACAAAGATTGGAATCATCGAGAACCTCATGGAAAAGGTTGACAACTTGATTCTATGCGGTGGCATGACATACACATTCGCAAAAGCAATGGGTGGCAAGATTGGCCAGTCAATCTGTGAAGACGACAAGTTAGACCTTGCTCTTGACATCATTAAGAAGGCTAAAGAAAAGGGCGTGAACCTTGTACTTGGCAGTGACTGTATCGCAGCCGATGCTTTCAGCAACGATGCCAACACTCAAGTTTGCCCGGCCAATGCAATACCCGACGGATGGGAAGGCCTTGATGCAGGTCCCGAAACCCGCAAGGCATTTGCAGCTGCCATACTTCCTGCAAAGACCATCCTCTGGAACGGCCCTGCCGGTGTGTTTGAATTTGACAACTTCACAGGCGGTTCTCGTGCCATAGCCGATGCAATTGTTGAAGCAACAGCCAATGGCGCATTCTCGCTTGTTGGTGGTGGCGATTCAGTTGCTTGTATCAACAAGTTTGGTCTTGCCGACAAGGTATCGTATGTTTCAACAGGTGGTGGCGCATTGCTCGAAGCTATTGAAGGCAAGGTTCTGCCGGGCGTAGCAGCTATCGAAGGCAAATAAGAGATACTTTTTACAGCACTATAAAAAACGAGAGGATACTACTTATGTGCGTAGGTTTATCCTCTCGTTCTTTGTTATTATGTTTCAACATTACGATTATAACTCAAGCAGCCTCATTGCTTCGTTTCGTCCCAGATTAATAAATTGAGGATAATGCGCGTCCGAATTAACCAATAAGGCAGCTCCACTTTTTCTCAACAAATCGAAATACTTTATATTTGGGAAAAAACGATTATGCTCTACGTAGGCTTTCGTATTTATTTCGATTATTAAGTGATTGTCCATGATTGCTTCAAATGTGCGCATAAACAGCTTATGGTACCAATCTTCATTTTCTATGCCCTCTTTAAAATGACTTGCATTATGCCCTATTTTATCAAAATGTCCAATAATGTCGAACCCGCCTGCTTCAATCATATCAATTGACTGCTTGTAGAAGCTCTCTACGACCGCCTTGATATCATTATTGAAATATAATTCCATTTTTTGCTTGAACGCAGGATAACGCCCATCAATGTCTATATATAGTTTGCTATCTACAAATGATGGGATAAAGTGTACCGAACTTATCTTATAGTCTAACGGAATCGTGTCAAAGTACTTATTAGTGGCACCCCATTGTGATCCCAAATAATCAATCTCCATCGACAAGTATAAATTTATCCTGTCGCCATACAGACTTTTCAGCCTGTTATATTCATTCATGTAATCGTCAACAGCCGACATACTCATGTTGCATGGCGACTCAAACGGAATGGGAGAATGAGGACTAAAGCCATAGTCGGTAAAATTTTCAGCGACGGCTTCTTTTACGAAATCCTCCATTGGAGCATGACCGTCACAAAATTGTGTATGTGAATGAAAATTGTATAATTTGCTTCGACTTTTAATTTTATTAAAATCTATCATAAATCTTCTACGCTAATTCATATAACTATGACGTAAAGCCTGCCGCCAACTACAACATTCATTTACCTTGAGGCGTTGCTGGTTTGGCTATTGCTTCACGCATCGTAGTATCGGCCTCTATGTTTTTCATTTTATAATAATCCATTATTCCAAGGTTTCCGCTTCTAAACGCTTCGGCCATTGCTTTAGGCACTTCGGCCTCGGCTTCAATCACTTTGGCTTTTGCCTCTTGTGCCTTTGCTTTCATTTCCTGTTCAAGGGCTATAGCCATTGCTCTGCGTTCCTCGGCCTTGGCTTGAGCTATGTTTTTGTCGGCTTGAGCTTGATCCATCTGTAACATGGCTCCGATATTTTTCCCTATATCGATATCTGCGATATCGATTGACAATATCTCAAATGCAGTTCCCGAGTCCAATCCTTTCCTAAGAACTAACTTAGATATTGAATCGGGATTCTCAAGTACTTGCTTATGGCTTTCCGAAGAGCCAATAGATGATACGATGCCTTCTCCGACACGAGCCAAGACTGTATCTTCTCCTGCACCGCCTACCAATTGACGTATATTAGCCCTTACCGTTACACGAGCTTTGGTAATCAATTGTATCCCGTCTTTTGCCACCGCAGTCACAGGAGGCGTATCGATAACCTTTGGATTGACCGACATCTGAACCGCTTGAAATACGTCCCTGCCTGCCAGGTCTATTGCAGTCGCCATCTTAAATCCCAAGTCGATATTAGCCTTAGCAGCCGAGACGAGAGCATGCACAACTTTCTCGACATTTCCTCCGGCAAGATAATGCGCCTCAAGGTCGTCGCGCGTTACGTCGCTTAAGCCCGCTTTATGAGCCTCTATCATGGCCCTGACGATGATATTGGCCGGAACTTTCCTTATGCGCATAAGGAAAAGCTGTATCAATGAAATTTTCACACCCGACACCCTCGCAGAAATCCACAAAAAGAAAGGGACGTAGTAAAAAAAGACGCATAGTGCTATTAATATTATCACTGCCACAATGATAATCGTTATTTCCATTCCAAACATATTTTTTATGGCGTTAAAAAGTTATTTTAATTCTAATTTCCTTATCGCATTTTCTATCTGCTCAATTTCTTCGGGATATGCATCAACTTTTTTCTCAAGCCTTAATATTTCACCCGACAACGAATTTTTTTGCACGCCCGTCACCTTGGCATACTGTGTACGCAACCGCATAAGTCTTTCTTCGTCGCTTACTTTATTTTGTTGCATAACCATGAGTTCTTCCATTCTATGCCGAGCTTCGGCATTTTTAAATTGCTCAAATTTCGTGTATGTAACGCCATTCTTTAAATGGAAGACAAAGTCCTTACGTTCTTCTTTCTTGCTTTGTTTCAATGACCTTATTTCTTTTAATTTACCCGTATAGTCATTTCCATCCCACGTAGAAGCGATATCTGTTATTTTGGCATAAGACATCAAATTGGGATCTTCGGGGCTATAATTGACGCGGACCGAATTGGGAACATACACATAAATAGTAACCATCCCGGGTATTCTGTTCCTGTCGGTTGCCCACCATCCGACACCGGTAAACTCATCGATTACAAGCATGTAATCATCATATGGCGAATTAAACGGCATACCGATATTTTGCGGAGGATAAAATTCTCCTGTTTCAGAATCTTTGCGGCTGATAAATATATCGTACCCCCCTATCGATTCACTGCCATTATTGGCATAATACAGCGTCGTACCATCTGTCATCATAAATGGATAAGAAGAATCTCCATCAATGTTCACTATATCGCTCAACTTAGTGGCGTTATCCCAACTACCGTCATATAATTTCTGCGTTTCATACAAGCATTTCCTTGTTTTTACTGTAGAATCCGACTCTTCGGTATAAGTCATGCCCCACATCATTCTTGATTTGCTCTCGGGCATAAACACCACCGATGCACTGTCGGGCACATTAAACGGCAGAATATCAAGGCCATTCAAAGTTCCCACTCCCGAAGACAAGCGGTAATATTTAAAGAACATATCTTTATTAACCACGATACTGTCTATTATGCTTATCTTTTCTACATGATCAAGCATTATTTTAGCTTTGCTCAAACGATTTTCCGACTCGACAACTTCGTCGGGAATATCTTTTTTAAGTCGTTTCAACTCCGAACAATACTTGCTAAACATTTCATCGGCATCGTCAAACTTATAATCATAAAAATTGATTAAAGCAAGATATCTGTAAGCTTCGGTAACACGTCGAGTCTTGGCAAACTCAAAATAATCACGAGCCTCGTCATAGCGGCCAAGATTATATAGACACACGCCAATCCATTGATTTACCGATGCATTGCGCTTGTTTTTGCGATATTG
Source organism: uncultured Muribaculaceae bacterium (assembly GCA_944321905.1). Lineage (GTDB taxonomy): Bacteria > Bacteroidota > Bacteroidia > Bacteroidales > Muribaculaceae > Avimuribaculum. The sequence goes on from CALUNI010000008.1 coordinate 20,434, forward strand.
TTCTTCAAGCAACGGCAAGGCTGCCTGATAATCTCCCGACAGATACACTTTCTTTGCTTCTTCAAGTGTTGCACCATATGAAACAGGGATTGCCGACAACAGAACTAAAATTAATATGACAAATTTCATCACTATCCTATAATTAATTAAAATAAACGAGCCTGCTTCTTGCAATAAAAAACAGGCTCTCAAAAATAACCAATTTATTCGTCTTGACAAAATAAAGTACCACACTAAACTTAGCGTATGCGTGCACACAAGTTCATATTTTGCAATATTTGATATTTGCGCAAGTCATTTTGAGCTTCTTCGTAATCAAGATGCCGACTATTCACCGACTCAGCATCAAAACATTTTATTGATACTGTCGATCGTCAATATGTTTATTACGGTCTTACCATCTTGTGTATAATTAGGAGCTTCAAGTTGCAACAAGTTTCCCAACAGAGTATCCATTTCTTGTGGCGAGAGCTGTTTACCATATGGTATGGCAGCTTTTTCTGCTATGACTTGTGCGATATGTTCCTTTATCCTGTCAGATATTGACTTTCCTCCTTCACAAACCGAATCAATTACCTGTAACAGCAAATCTTTTATGTCTATACCTTCCACTCCCGCAGGGACTCCATTTATAGACCAATCATTACCACCAAGATTAGATATGTCAAATCCCACATTTTCCAATTCTTCATGAATATCTTCAAGGGCAATACCTTGAGAAACCGACAACTGCAACATTTCGGGGAACATGATACGCTGGGATATGGAACTACGCCCCGACAATTGTTTCAAGAATTTCTCATACAAGACCTTTACGTGGGCTCGATGTTGGTCAACTATCATTAACCCCGACTTTATTTGCGACACTATATATTTGTTCTGAATTTGCAGGCAGTCGGTATTGTTAGTATCAGATAATTGCAAAGAATTATCCGGCAACGACCTGTTTGAAAAATCGTCAAGCTGCATTTCGTCGATCATGTTGTCGACACTGCTTTTCTTCGAGGATTCAAATCTTTCATATAATTTCTCCCAATCCACGACAGGGTCCACCTTGTGAAATGAGTAATTACCGCTTGTTCCCATTGAGCTTTTTACACTGTCAAAAGGATTATACGAGGCATCTATGTCTATTTTAGGGGAATCAACTTGAGACGGCTTGTCCCGTTCAATATGAAAAACAGGTATATCGGGGGCATCGTCAGTATCGAAGTCTATGGACGGAACCACGCTAAACCTGCCTAACGACTCCTTTGTGGCCGCAGATAGGATCTGCCATATGGGAAGCTCATTTTCAAATTTTATTTCTGTCTTGGTCGGATGTATATTTACGTCTATCGTTTCGGGGTCAACCGAAAAATAAAGAAAATAATTAGGTTGCATACTTTCGGGTATCAATTGTTCATAGCCCGACAACACGGCTTTATGAAAGTATGGATGACGCATGTATCTTCCGTTCACAAAAAAGTACTGCAGAAAATTTCTTTTGCGTGCATTTTCCGGCTTGCTTATAAAACCTTCTATCCTGACAATCGTAGTATCTATGGAAATAGGTATCAGCTGCTCTTCTATTTTATTCCCAAACAATTGCATTATGCGTTGCTTGATATTGCCGGATTGTAATTTATATAGAATGCTGTCGTTGTTGTACAATGAAAATTCCACGGTCGGATTTACCAATGCCAAGCGTTCAAATTCTTTAACAATGTTGGCTAATTCTATTTTAGGCGATTTCAAAAATTTGCGTCGTGCCGGCACATTAAAGAACAGGTTCTTCACCATGAAATTACAACCCGCAGGACACACGTCGGCCTCTTGGGATTCACATTTCGACCCGCTTATTGTTATGTGCGTTCCCATCTCACTCCCTTTCTTGGTAGTGCGCAGTTCAAGTTGCGACACAGCAGCAATAGATGCCAACGCTTCGCCTCGGAATCCCATAGTGTGTAAAGCAAACAAATCTGATGCATTGCGGATTTTTGAAGTCGAATGCCTCTCAAAAGCCAATCGGGCATCAGTATCACTCATGCCATCTCCATTGTCAACAACTTGAATAAGAGTCCTTCCTGCCTCTTTTAAAATAATTGTAATATCGTCGGCATGGGCATCTATCGAGTTTTCCACAAGCTCTTTAATGACAGACGCAGGCCTTTGTATGACCTCTCCTGCTGCAATTTGATTGGCAACAGAGTCGGGTAATAATTTTATAACATCGCTCATAAGTTAATTTCTATGTACTCGACGGTTGTTAACAGGGGCATTAAACAATTCTTCCATTTCTTTGGGAATGACAAATATATCGTCTGGATATTTTGGTCGTAAAACATCATACCATGCAAACCCGGCCAAGTAATATTGCGATTTTCTTGACAGGTATAAAGGCGTTACGTTCCCCGAGACTTCGGGCCACATGGTTATCTTATCGACTTCTTGTCCGGGCTTCAATAAGACTATCATATAACTGCTTTCAGCATCAACTAATTTGTTATAAGTCGAATCTTCTTCCATCGGGAACATAATCAACTGAACATTGCCGTTGACATCGAGCCTGCGCAATTCTTGTTCCTCAAAATATGCTTTCATCTCTTTTCCCGACAATTGATTAAAATATACCTCCCCGATAAATTCAGCCATGAACCCATAATCGGGCAATAAGGCATAATCAACAGTCGAATCATTCATATGCAAGTCAATGGAATTTCCTGTAATCTGCCTTTCGCCGCTCCATAATATGGCATGTTTATCCATGTACAAAATAGAATCACGTTGGACGAATGTCATGGAATCACATATTCCCTGCACGTCAAACCTAAAGAAACGCACATTCGGTTCTGCAATCATCACCCTTGTTGAATCGTCAAGAGTATATGTGCGTATGGTGTCGCCGTGCAAATAAAGGGTGTCATTTTCGCTTATTTCTCTTGCTCTCGCTCTAATCGTCGCAAACGACTTGTTTTCTTTCTCGTCATGAAAACCATAATTCCCGTCAAGGATAGAATTATGAACAGAATCGGTTAAGACCATGTTACCGAATGCTTCTCCATAACCTAAGGTACGGTCATAAAAAAGTGTATCTCCAGTAAGTTTAATCCCATTATTGCCGACAAGTATCGAACGGTCATACAGCGTGGCGTTATCGGCCTCGGTATTATACCAACCGCGCTGCGAATATATAATATTGCTATCCGAAACGATAGTTGTGGGCCCGACTATATCGGCAATATGCGTATTTGTATTATAATGTAACGTATCGGTATGCATTACATACTTCTCATTGACAAGTTCCACATCAAAAAGGAATTCGGCATCTTTTGTGTCGGGATCGTATTGCCCATATACCGACACTAATTCATTCTCGCTATCTACTATACGCCCGCCCTCGAAATAATAGCCTAAATTTTCAATCATGTCGTAATCAAGGCTGTCGGTGTATAAAGTCATGTCTCTATTCTCCAATCTGACGTTATAACGCAATTGTGCAATCTCATCAGTACCACTGTAATACATCACATCTGAATACACAAATAACGTATCGCCCTGATTCATTTTCACATTTCCGAATGCATCAAGCGAATTACTGGAATCATAAAAATAGGCACTGTCGCAATACATGAAAACTCCTTCTTTTCTAAAAACGACATTTCCTCTTAAAATCTGGTATTCGGTACTTATTTTCTCATCGGCTACGAGATAGTCGGCATGCTCCAAAAACACTTTGTTTTTCTGCTGTCTGTCGGCCAAGGGCACTTGAGGCGTTACTCCCCTATCGACATTGCCATGGTTCTGCGCCCACGTATAACCATTGAATATTATATCGAGCAACGAAACAGCCAAAAGGCATAAAGCCCCTATTAAGACCTTATGCCTCGGTGAATTGAATATTTTTTTTAAAAACATTTTCTGACGAATGAACTCAATTATTATTTAACCAATCGTATTGAAAATCGCAATCGCGCCACCCTTCTTCAATACGGACGTATGTCTCTTTCTGCTTCTTCTTCACCCAGTCTTCTATAATTTTAGCTTTGGCACTGTTTTCATACATTGAACGTATCATCTGGTAATCTTCACTCAAGTTGGCTTTGTGCCCCTCAATTCTATTTTTCAACTTTACGATAGCCACAACTTCCCTGTTGCTGCTTCGGTCAATCATTATAAAAGGTTTGGATATTTCATTTACTTGTAACGTGTCAACCACTTTTGCTACTTCCTGCGGCAATTCTGCCATTTCAAATTTGGTTCCGCCTGCTTGCTGATTGACCATCATGCCGTTGTTGTTTTTTGTGTTTTTATCCTGTGATATATACTGGGCTCCTGCTTCAAAAGTGAAATTATTTGCCACAATATCAGTCCTTATAGAATCAAGTCTGTTTAAAGCGTCGGTCAAATTTTTCTCCGAGACTTTTGGCCTAAGCAATATATGCCGTGTATTTATACGGTCACCGCGCTTCTCTATAAGTTGAATTATATGATAGCCAAATTCGGTTTCCACTATTTTCGACACTTTTTTTGTGTCATTCAAGTTAAAAGCCACGCTGGCATATTCGGGTACCAATTCACCTCTTCCTTTGAAGCCGATTTCGCCTCCGTATATCGAAGACCCGTCTTCGGAATATAATATGGCAAGAGTCGAAAAGTCACTCTCACCCGAATTGATGCGATTTGTATAATCGCGGAGACGAGCCTTCACGTCATCTATTTCTTGTTGTGGAATTACGGGATTGAGTGTGATTATTTGGACTTCAACCTGCAACGGGACAAATGGTATGCTGTCGGCCGAAAGCGTGGAAAAATATTTGCGTACATCGGCCGGAGTCGCCTTAACATCGGATGTTAAGCTCCGTTGTACCTCTTGTATCGAATATTGGTCCCTGATGACATCCATCATTTGCTCTCTCAATTCGGGCAACGGCTTACGAAAATATTCTTCAACCTTCTCTTTCGACCCTAAATTTGCAATGAAATAATTTATCCTGCTATCGGCCTGCTGCATCACCAATGCGTCTTGCACCTCCACGGTGTCTATTTTTGCTTGGTGCAGGAATAATTTGTTAATAGCGATTCTTTCGGGTATGACGCAGTATGGATTACCATCAATGGATTGCTTTTCATACTGCATCTGCATGTATTGTTCCTCTATCTCAGACTTATATATCGGCTCATCGCCAACAACCCAAGCAACCTCCTCGATAATATTATTTTGAGCATTCGACATGATTGCTTGTGCAATCATCGTGGCTATAAAAAAAATCTTTGCTTTCACCATTTTTTATTTTAAATTTCCGATTTTCAAAACAACGACAGAGTCTCTTTCTCTTATTTGAAGGCCAAATCGCTGTTTATCGAATGCAAAGATATCAGTTTTTCATTATTAATCACGTAGGTGATATCCATTTTCGTATTTTTTACCATTGCGAAAGGTTACATAGGTGTTCATAGTCAAAAAATGCTTCCTTGGGAGATAGCCGAGGAAGCATTTTTGCTGATAATTAATCTCTGATTTTCTTCAAGACTTTCTTATTTATCTTCACTTTGTATTTTTCTTTCAATTGAGCCACCCATTCTTTTTCAAGCTCGTTTTGGTAATCGGCGGTTACTTGTCCTCTCACGTCTCCGGCTTCTTCGGGCTGATCGATTATTTTCCCTTCAAATTCAAAATAAGCAACCCATTTATTATCTTTTTTCTCTGCCGGTTCACATCCGAATGCAAGTTCGTCAACTATCGGATTCTCGCCTTTCTTAACTAATTGACGTTCTATTCTGATATTACGCTTAAATTGTTTCCTTAACGTCTGGAACAATGAATCCCGGCCTATGACGGTTATGGCTTTCTTGATTTCGGTTTCAAGCGAATCATTAGACGTATAAATAATATACCCTTTATATCTCGGCTCAGTCCATGTATAATCATTTTTATGCTCTTTGAAGAATGCTTCCAAGCCTTCGGTGTCTCGATTAGCCTTGTCCCACACCTTCATGTTGCTTATCTCAAACAACATCATGCCGTCGAAATATTCATTTAACAAATTACGGTAGTCGGGATATTCGTTACTTAATTGTCCCATTTCGTAATTTACAATCATCGAGTTTTCCAACCTCGTCATAACGGCACTTATATATCCCACTATCGATTCCTTGTCTAAAGACGCATCGGGGTTAAGAGCCTTGAATACATCTTGCGACGAAACTTTTTTGTCGGCAAAAGCAAATGCTTCGCAATTTATGTTGTCTTTCAGATTCTGAACGAATGTAGAATCATATTTGCCATATGCCTCCACCTCTTTTGTAACCAAATCGATAAATTGTGCATTTTCCTGCAACCCGTACTTTTGCTTTAATTGCTTTATGCGTTCAAGTCTTGGCATGCCGGCACGTTCGTCCCTATTAATCATCATTAATATGACATCTTTATTGTCGGCATAGGAACCTAAGCCGCGACTGCCCAATTTCTTTACTATATGGATACCGTAGGGCGTCTCAAATGGTTCTGAAATAGAATCCTGAGGCAGCTCAAATGATACGCGTTCAAAGTCTGGCACCATCCGACCCGTTCCAAACCAAGGGAGTTTTCCACCCTGTGCGGCCGACCCGGGGTCTTCTGATTCAGCCCTTGCCACTTCTTCAAAATCTGCACCACTTTTCACCACATTGTAGATACTGTCCATAACAGCCTTAGTTGCTGCCTTAATCGAATCATTGGCGTAGCGGGGATACAACTTTAAAATATGTTCAACCAATACCTCTCCTTGAGCCGGACGCGTGCCTAAGACTTTTATCAAATGAACTCCAAAATTGCTTCTTACAATCGTCATTTCCCCCACAGGTGTGGTATATGCTGCATTTTCAAATGAATATGGAGTCCTGCCCACGGTCAGATATCCCAAATGGCCTCTGTTGCGTTGCACAGAGCGATCAACCGAATATTTAACGGCCAAGTCTCCGAAATCCTCTCCGTTTAACACGCACTGCTTTAAACTGTCTAATTTTTCAACAGATTGTTGCATGGCATATTCCGGAACCGGCGGCAACATTATATGTTCAACGTCAACCTCGGTTTTCATACGTTCATATGTTTCCAATGCCAATTTTTCGATAACGGAGCTGTCTTGCAAATATGGTTCGGCAAGTTCGTTTTTATATGTATTGAATTCTTTCTTAAAGGCACTTGTGGTGTCAATCCCGGCTGCCCTTGCGTCTTCTACTTTTAACTTGTATATTATGAATCTTTTAAGGTAATCGTCAAGAGATTCTTTTTCTAATTGCTGTTGACTGTTTTTGTTATATAAATATTCAAATTCCGATAATTTTACGGCATCATTTCCCACTTCCATCAATACCGGGTCGTTGTCATTAGCCATTAAAGGCATCATACAAAACAAGGCAATGGGCAGCGTTAGTAATTTAATTGGTCTCATATGTTCTTTATTTAATTATCAAAATTAATACTATAATTGTAACGTAACATTACGGTAAAAATTATGTATCCCTTGTTTTTGTGACAGAAAAAATGCGTAGCAATGCCCTCACGCAGCTACGCATTTAATTTAAGCATGCTATATCTTTTAGCGAGCTATTGAATAACCTCTATTGTTTAGCCCCGGCTATAATTCGGAGCTTCACTTGTTATAGTAACGTCATGCGGGTGGCTTTCTGCTACACCGGCAGCAGTTATGCGTGTGAATTGTGCATTATGCAACTTGTCGATTGTTGCTGCTCCACAATATCCCATGCCGGCCCTCAATCCACCAAGCATCTGGTACACCACTTCATATAACGTACCCTTGTATGGCACACGTGCCGCGATGCCTTCGGGAACCAATTTCTTAGCATCGGTGACGCTTGCTTGGAAATAACGGTCTTTTGAACCGTTTTCCATAGCCTCAAGCGACCCCATTCCCCTGTATGACTTATACTTTCGACCGTTGAATATGATGGTTTCGCCCGGAGACTCTTCAACACCGGCAAACATTCCGCCGAGCATGACTGAATTGGCTCCGGCCGCCAATGCCTTAACTATGTCGCCCGAGTAACGGATGCCACCATCGGCTATCAGAGGAACGTCGGTTCCTTCTAAAGCCTTATATACATCATACACAGCCGACAATTGAGGCACGCCGATGCCGGCAATCACTCTCGTAGTGCATATAGAACCCGGACCTATGCCCACTTTCACTCCGTCTGCACCATTGTCTGCCAAGAACCTTGCTGCCTCGCCGGTTGCGATATTGCCCACAACCACATCTATATCGGGGAAAGAGGTTTTCACTTCGCGCAACACGCCTACGACACCTTTTGAATGCCCGTGAGCCGTATCAATTACAATTGCGTCAACACCTGCTTTTACAAGAGCCTCGGCACGCTGCAAGCTGTCTCTCGTAACACCTATGCCGGCTGCCACACGCAAACGGCCAAGATGGTCTTTGCAGGCATTAGGCTTGTCTTTTGCCTTGGTTATATCTTTATACGTTACAAGGCCAACAAGTTTGTTGTTTTTATCAACGACAGGGAGTTTCTCGATCTTATGACGTTGAAGTATGTCAGCAGCTTCTTCAAGATTGGTCGATTGGCTTGTGGTTATCAGATTATCTTTGGTCATTACCTCGTCGATAGGCCTGCTCAAGTCCTTTTCAAAACGCAAGTCACGATTAGTGACAATTCCCACTAAATAGCCCTCGTTGTCAACAACCGGAATGCCACCGATTTTGTATTCTTTCATCAAATTAAGAGCATCATTGACAGTAGATCCGCGGGAAATTGTCACCGGATCATAAATCATGCCGTTCTCTGCTCTTTTTACCATGTGTACTTGACGCGCCTGCTCGTCGATACTCATGTTTTTATGTATCACCCCTATTCCGCCCTCTCGCGCAATGGCAATCGCAAGTTGAGCTTCGGTTACTGTATCCATTGCTGCCGATACCAACGGCACATTCAACTTAATATTGCGTGAAAACCTCGTTGACAGGTCAACATTGTTTGGCAAGACTTCCGAATATGCCGGAATCAAGAGGACATCATCAAATGTGAGTCCATCCATCTTTACGCGATCTGCAATAAATGACATAAAAGGTAATATTTATAATGTTTAATGTATATATATTTATACTTGTATGCAATAGGCGACAACTATAGCGTCATGCGTGACATGCCAACCTCTTTTGTAGCCCTGCTATATCATTAATTGCCCACAAATTTAGTAATTATTATTAATTATACAGATGAGCAACATGTTATTTAATGTTTTTTTACAAGGCAAAAGAAACCATATAAGATGAGAAAACGAGGATGTGCTTGATGTTGCACCACCCTCGTTTTTTGCGCTTGCCGGAAAGTCAATTACCTAATTCTGACAGGAATTTGATTCTCACCAGTCTTATTTCTTCTTCGGTAAAATCACTGCCCAATTCTTTTATGGCTGCTTCAAGGTCGTCACTCTCGCTCTCTTTGAAGTAATCAAATATTTCTTCCAAATGGTCTTCATCCATTATTTCCGAAATATAATAATCAATATTTATTTTAGTCCCCGCGTAAACGATTACCTCTATTTCATCTAGCAACTCATCAAATTCAAGACCTTTTGAATCGGCCAACTCGTCCAGTGGAATCCTACGGTCAATGCCATGTATTATAGAAATCTTCAACTTACTTTTATTCGGAACGCTTCTGACAAGCAAATCTTCAGGCCGCTCAATCTCATTTTCTTCAACGTGTCGCTTTATGACCTTTACAAACTCTTCTCCATAGCGTTTTGCCTTGCCGGGGCCTACGCCCGGGATATTAACCAATTCTTCGATGCTTATGGGATAGGTTGTAGCCATGGCATCGAGCGATTGATCTTGAAATATGACATATGGCGGGAGATTGTGCTGCTTTGCTATCTTCTTTCGCAAGTCTTTTAATATTGCACTTAATTCGGGATCGACAGCGCATGAGACTCCACTTTTTGCCACCACTTCCTCATCACTATCCGAGAAGTCATTGTCTTCGACTATTTTAAATGAACCGGGATTGCTTAAGAAATCCATACCGGCCTTAGTCACCTTCAGTAATCCATAGTTTTCTATGTCGCGGTCAAGATAGCCGGCTATAATAGCCTGACGTATAACCGCCCCAAGGAATTTTGAATCCGTCCCCGGCAAGCAACCAAACACCTCAAGGCTTTCGTGATTGTATGACTTTATTTCATTCGTTTCTTTCCCTATAAGAACGTTAATCACATAATCTGCTTTGAATTTCTCCTTTAACGCGATGACAGCTTCTATCACCGCACACAATTCATCCTTAGCTTCCACTTGTTTCTTTGGATTTAAACAATTATCGCAGTTACCGCACCTGTCCTCTTTATATTCTTCTCCGAAGTAATGCAAAAGAGTCTTTCTGCGGCATACCGACGATTCGGCATACGCCGCAGTCTCAAGCAGTAACTGTTTCCCGATTTCTTGTTCTGCTATGGGCTTGCCTTGCATGAATTTCTCCAACTTCTGCAAATCCTTGTTTGTGTAGAATGTTATGCACAAGCCTTCGCCCCCGTCTCTACCGGCTCTTCCCGTTTCTTGATAATACCCTTCAAGGCTTTTAGGTATGTCGTAATGGATCACAAACCGCACGTCGGGTTTGTCTATGCCCATTCCGAAAGCAATGGTTGCCACAATCACGTTCACATCCTCGTTAAGAAACGCATCTTGGTTGGCAGTGCGAGTTGCAGTATCCATTCCGGCATGGTATGGCAATGCTTTAATATCATTGACCTGCAAGATTTGGGCTAATTCTTCGACCTTTTTCCGGCTGAGGCAATATATTATTCCCGATTTTCCCGGACGTTCTTTTATAAACTTTATAATGTCCTTGTCTATATTGTTGGTCTTGTTCCTGACCTCATAATAGAGATTCGGTCGGTTAAACGACGACTTGAACACCTTGGCATCGATCATACCCAAGTTTTTTTGTATATCGTGCTGCACTTTTGGCGTAGCCGTAGCCGTAAGCGCTATTACGGGTCGCTTGCCTATTTCATTTATTATAGGTCGAATTCTTCGATACTCGGGTCTGAAATCATGCCCCCACTCCGAGATGCAGTGGGCTTCATCCACAGCATAAAAAGAAATCTTTACTGTTTTTAAAAAATCAATATTTTCTTCTTTGGTTAAAGACTCCGGTGCAACATATAGCAATCGCGTTTTGCCGCTTGCCACATCTTCTTTTACTTGATCTATGGCCTGCTTGTTAAGTGTGGAATTTAAAAAGTGCGCCACACCGTCTTCATCACTATAATTTCGCATCGCATCAACTTGATTTTTCATCAACGCAATAAGTGGCGAAATTACAATTGCCGTCCCTTCCATTATCAATGAAGGCAATTGATAACATAGCGATTTTCCTCCTCCTGTGGGCATCAAGACAAAAGTGTCGTTGCCGTCAAGCAAGTTTTCCATTATAGCTTCTTGGTTCCCTTTAAAGGTATCAAAACCAAAATACTTTTTCAAAGTCGATGTTAGGAGTTCTTTATTTGCCATGTTATTAGTGAAGATTATTTATTGTAGAACAAATATAATATTTCACGGCAGAAAAAACAAATATTTGTTCCAATAAATTTTAGTACCCGCCTAAATCCACATCAAGGATATTTTGAGAATCGTTTTCGATAATGTTCTTCCATTTTGGCATGTACCGCATCTGGATATGAAATAGAACAACACCCTTAACCCACTCTCAAAACATCCTTGTTGCAGATCCCAAATACATTTGACTATACCTAATTCACTAATTCACTTGTTGGATCATATCAAAATTGGCTTTATTCAATTGCATTCTGGCATAATCCTTGCTCACTTCAAATTCCTTCTTATCGGTAGATGGAACCTCATACATTGCGTCGATCATTATGGTTTCGACAATAGACCTTAGGCCGCGCGCACCTAACTTAAACTCTATAGCCTTATCTACAATATAATCGAGAGCCGCGTCATCAAAACGCAGTTCCACCCCATCCATCTTGAATAATTTTATGTATTGCTTGACTATGGCGTTTTTTGGCTCGACAAGTATCCTGCGAAGAGCATCCCTGTCGAGTTCTTCCAAATTCGTCAAGATAGGCAAACGTCCTATTATTTCGGGAATCAACCCGAACGACCTCAAATCTTGCGGTGTAACATAATGCAGAAGTTTTTCTCTCGCAATGCGCTTGTTGTTTGCTTCAGCTCCATAGCCGACGGCATGGGTGTTAAGCCTTAACGCTATTTTTCGCTCGATACCTTCAAATGCACCACCACATATAAACAATATGTTCTTTGTGTTGACCGCAATCATCCTTTGCTCGGGATGCTTACGTCCACCTTGAGGAGGTACATTTACTATAGAACCTTCAAGCAACTTAAGCAAGCCCTGTTGCACACCTTCGCCGCTCACGTCTCTTGTTATCGACGGATTGTCTCCCTTGCGTGCTATCTTGTCTATTTCATCGATAAACACGATACCACGCTCTGCGAGCTTCACATCATAATCGCATGCTTGCAACAATCGGGTCAGCAAGCTTTCTATGTCTTCGCCTACATATCCGGCTTCGGTAAGAACAGTTGCATCGACGATAGCGAAAGGAACCTTTAACAACCGAGCTATCGTCTTGGCAATAAGAGTCTTCCCGGTGCCGGTAGGTCCAACCATGATTATATTGGATTTTTCAATATCTACATCGTCGTCTTTCTGTGCCAAGCGTTTATAATGATTATAAACTGCCACCGAGATGTATTTTTTGGCTCGCTCTTGTCCTATGATATATTGATCAAGGTACTCTTTTATTGCCGTAGGCTTGGGTACCTCGTTTATATCTATGTCTGCCGCCTTGGTATGATGTTCCGCAAGATAATTTCTGGAAATTTCATATGCTTGTGCCGCACAGTCGCTACATATGCAGCCGTTTATTCCCGGCATAAGCAGATCAACCTCGCGCGAACTTCGGCCACAAAAACTACAATATGATTCTGTCTTTTTTGCCATTTTACCTGTTTTCTACAACTGAGCCGATTTGCTTTGTTTCTCAAGCACTTTGTCAATCATTCCGTATTCTGCAGCCTCGGCAGATGTCATCCAATAGTCGCGGTCAGAATCCTTGACAATTTTATCAAACGGTTGACCCGAATGCTGCGATATAATCGCATACAACTCGTCTTTCAACTTCAATATTTCCCTCGCTGTTATTTCAATGTCGGAAGCCTGTCCTTGAACTCCACCCATGGGCTGATGAATCATTATGCGCGAGTGTTTCAAAGCAAACCGTTTGCCTTTTTCTCCTGCGACAAGCAATACAGCTGCCATCGATGCTGCCATTCCCGTACAAATTGTAGAAACGTCGCTCGATATATATTGCATAGTGTCATATATGCCCAAACCGGCATAAACCGAACCGCCGGGAGAATTTATATATATAGAAACATCCTTGCCTGGGTCACAAGAGTCTAAATACAACAATTGCGCTTGAATCACATTTGCCGAGTAGTCGTCAACCATCGTGCCAAGAAAGATGATACGATCCATCATCAGCCTTGAAAAAACGTCCATTTGCGCCACGTTCAGTTGGCGTTCCTCGATAATGGTTGGAGAAATATAGCTGCTCGCAATTGAGTTTACCTTTCCGGTATATTGGTCGAGTGCAAGTCCATTCATGCCGAGATGCTTCACGGCATAATTCCTAAAATCTGCATTCATGTTGTTATGATTATTATACTAATTTAACTGACTCATATGCAATTTGAGGCTTGTTTAAATTTTGCATATCGATCTGAATATGGTACATTTTATGCCATCATTCATAGCCTACCATGCCTTTGCAAGGCATAAAATATCCAACTGCAAAATTCAAAACAATCTCTCAAAATTACAAAAAAACTTCCGTATCCACAGAATATATTTACAATTCTATGGCGTTATCTATCTTGTCTGGCAGCAGAGCTATGTCTATTACTTCTTTGATAGTGCTTACATAATGGAAATTCAATCCTTTTAAGTATGCTTCTTTTATTTCGTCAACATCTTTCTTGTTTTCTTTACACAAAACGATGTCAACTATACCGGCTCGCTTCGCTGCCAGAATCTTTTCCTTGATTCCGCCAACGGGCAACACTTTGCCCCGCAAAGTAATCTCGCCGGTCATAGCCAAGTTGGGACGTACTTTGCGCTGCGTAAAGGTTGAAGCCAACGAGGTCACCATAGTCACACCTGCCGACGGACCATCTTTTGGTATTGCACCTTCGGGGACATGTATGTGCACATTGTACTTGTCAAACAATTCATAGTCGATGCCAAACAAGGAACTGTGCGCTTTCAAATATTGCAAGGCAATGACTGCCGACTCTTTCATCACGTCTCCGAGATTGCCGGTAAGCGTCAATTTTTCGCCTTTCCCTTTCGATATGGAAGATTCGACAAATAATATTTCGCCACCTACCGCTGTCCACGCAAGCCCTGTAACAACGCCTGCAAACTCGTTCCCCTCATACTTGTCCCTAAAATATTCCTCGGGGCCCAACAGGTCTTTCAGCTGTTCAACCGTAATAGTTGTGGGGAAATCTTCATTCGAGGCCTTGAGTCGAGCTATCCGTCTTAATATTTTAGCTATGGACTTATCCAGTTGGCGAACTCCCGACTCTCGGGTATATGAATCGATGATTCGGGCTATGGTCGCCTTTGGAAAATCTATTTCTTTCGGCGCAAAACCATGTTCTCCAAGCTGCTTTGGTATCAAATGCTTTCTTGCTATCTCCACCTTCTCCTCTTGGATATATCCGTTTATCTCGATAACTTCCATACGGTCGAGCAACGGTTGCGACAGTTCCGACAACGAATTAGCCGTCGCAATAAACAATATCTTGGAAAGATCAAAGTCGAGATCTACATAATTATCATGAAAGTGGCTGTTCTGTTCCGGGTCGAGCACTTCAAGCAATGCTGAAGACGGGTCACCCTTAAAATCCTGACCAAGCTTGTCTATTTCATCAAGAACGAACACAGGATTGGCACTTTCACTCTTAATCAACCCTTGAATTATCCTACCGGGCATAGCTCCTATATATGTGCGCCGATGCCCACGTATTTCAGCTTCGTCATGAAGGCCACCCAATGAAATTCTGACATATTTTCTATTGAGGGCATCTGCAATAGACTTGCCTAACGAAGTTTTTCCAACTCCCGGAGGACCGTACAAGCAAATTATGGGAGCCTTCATATCCCCACGCAACTTCAATACAGCAAGATGCTCCAATATGCGGTCTTTGACCTTTTCAAGCCCATAATGGTCCTTGTTCAACTTGGCTTCTACTTTTTTTAAGTTGAAATTGTCGGTCGTATATTCATTCCACGGCAAATTAAGCAATGTATCGAGATAGGCATATTGTACAGAAAAATCGGGAGATTGGGGGTTGATCCGCTCCAATTTTTTTAATTCTTTCTCAAAAGCTTTTCCAGTCTCCTCACTCCAATGTTTCTCTGCTGCCCGTTTTTGCAATTCTTCTATATCATCATCAGAAGTGTTTCCGAGTTCATCTTGAATAGTACGAATCTGCTGCTGCAAGAAATGCTCACGTTGCTGCTGCGACAAGTCCTCACGCGTCTTTGATTGTATGTCAGCTTTTATTGCAAGCAACTGGGCTTGCTTCGACAGTATTGAATACAACTTGTACGCACGCTGTTTGATATCGCTCTCTTCCAGCAGTTCCTGTTTTGTTGATGGCTCTATAGGGCAATTTGCCGCAAGGAAATTAATCAAATATATTGGATTGTCAATGTTTTTGATTGCAAAGGCCAGTTCCTTGGCACCTTCACCCATGTTCTTAAGGATGTCAAATGTCATTTCCCTGATGCTTATAATCAAAGCATCAAATTCTTTGTCATCCTCGTCGGGGTGCATCTCATTAATCAGTTCTACGGCTCCCCTTAAATAGGGCTCTCGCGCAGTAATTGCCTTCAAATTAAAGCTTGACAGTCCCTGCAACAACACATTAGTCGTGTTGTCGGGCAGCTCGAATATCTTAATTATTTCAGCGATAACGCCATAATGGTATAAATCTTTATACCCGGGATCTTCGGTTTTCCCGTTAACCTGACACACCACGCCTATTTTAGTTCTCTTCTTTTGCGCGTCTTGTATAAGGTTCAACGACTTATTTCGTCCTACAGCCACAGGCAATGTAATCCCCGGGAAAAGCACCATATTGCGCAAAGCCAGAATCGGCATGTCATTCATGTCGGTCAATTCGTCTTTGCTCTCCGTGCCTTCTCCCTTTATTTCTGTGAATATAGGCATTATATGTGGAGTTTCATCGTTTGGCTCGTTGTCAAAATCATTGAAGTAGTTAATCATCTCTTTTGCTTAGCTTACAAATACAACAATATGCATACAAAATATATGCCAAAAAGCATAATAGCTACAAAACATAATTAAATTCTGCTCAAAAACAATTTGACTTAACACCAAATACAGTGAAAGTCGGAAGCAATGCAAAGCTTACTTGGTTTTGCATTGCCGAGACACATCCCGCATTTATAGAAATATTGCAAAATCTAATCAAGTCCTTAGCCGACGCTCTGTTACCTCTTGCACAGTAAAATTGCAATTAGGTTGTGCGTTACATATCTGTCACTTTAAACGCAACTTTTTTAATACCGCTACGCATTCACCTTTGTTGTCATACAAAGCAATCTGATTACCATCGATTGGCTTGCACGTTTCTGTTTCTTCCAAAGCCACCAAGAGTGCTGTTTCAGTCTTTATATTTTCGCACATCTTCATCGTCGAAATCAATTGTTGAAACTGCACGCCCCAGTCTTTCCCATAATCAATGTATATTGACCCGTTCACGATATTACATCCCGAATTCCCATGCAACGACAATTGATCAAGGTCTATCACCAGTTTTACATTTTCGTCGGTAATTTTTTTGCCACTTATTTCTTCAACAGTCCACGCCCCATTCATAAAGTTCAGATTCTGCTCTTTCAATATAGCCAAAGTGTGGCCATTCTTGGCTAAAAGATGCAGGTACTTGATATCCTTTTTTTCAAACAACTTCATAGACGTAGCCTCGCCAAACGCCTTCATGACATCTTGTTCCGAAGTCTCATTGTCGCAGGCCATCATTGTTGAAATGATATTGTCAAACTTAATTGACGAACTGTCGCATTCAAAAGTTCCATTTATAACGTTGCAGCCATTATTGCCATAAAATCTGTTATCTGAAAAATCAAGAGTGAAGAATGGACGCTCTAAAGTCTTGACCGGATTATCCTTTATAGACATGAATGTCCATTCACCGGCTACCTGTTTCGCAGGGTTATTTATGACAATTTCATTGGGCACTCTTCCTACATTTACAGTATCGACGCTTTCCTCCACAACTTTAGCTTTATTGCTTTTCTTCAACGTTGAGCAACCTACTATTAATATCGATGCTAATATAAAAATAACAACTTTAAAAGCCTTCATAATCTCTCTTTAAAATATTACAATCATTCTTTTGCCAAATCCCAGTGACCGCGATATGGATACTTGGTCGGACGCACAAGCAACCGTAACGAAGTTGAGTATGTGCAATACGCCCAAATCCAATTAATCAGCACGGTTAACTTGTTTCGCATGCCGAGTATCGAAATCAGATGAACAAACATCCAAGTAAACCATGCAGGCCGCCCATACATATGCAACTTGTTTAAATCGGCCACTGCCCTATTCCGCCCTACGGTAGCCATCGAACCTTTATCTTTGTACTTAAATTCCTTATCGAAGCGTCCCGAATTCAAATTCTCACTCAAGCAGCGAGCCTGTTGGATAGCGACCTGTGCCAATTGAGGATACCCGTGAGGGTATTCCGGGCTTTCAAGGTAGGCGATGTCACCAAGGGCAAACACGTCGTCATACCCTTTTACCTTATTAAATGCATCCACTATGAATCGTCCGCCGCGAGCATAGACCGATTTATCAAACCCACCTATAGGCTCGCCCGTTATGCCGGCAGTCCAAATCAATGTTTCGCAATATACTTCTTCGCCATCGGCAAACTTCACAATATTGTTGTCATAGCTCACCATTGTGGTGTTCAGCTTAACGTCAACCATAAGGTGCCCTAAATATTCTCGTGCATGGCGCGACGCGTCTTCACTCATTGTACGCAACACCCTGTCGGCTCCCTCTACGATTAAGATTTTTATATCATCCTTCTCTAATTCGGGATACTCTCTGGGGACTATGTAACGTTTCATTTCGCCTATGGCACCGGCAACCTCCACGCCTGTTGGCCCGGCTCCGATAACCACGAAACTCAACAATTGTTTCTTGCGCTCGTGACTTTTTGTTATGCTGGCTCGTTCAAGCCTGTCAAGTAACTCATTCCTCAATCTTATGGCCTCGGCCACCGACTTAAGGGTATATACCTTGTCGCGCAAATCTTTCATGCCAAAAAAGTTACTTGTAGTCCCGGCTGCAATAATCAGATAGTCATAACTTATAGTCTCGAATTGAGTGGTAACTGTCTTATTCTCAGTATCCACATTCTTTACCTCTCCCATGTGGAATCTGACGTGTTTCATATGCCTCATTTCCCTTCTGAATGGGAATGAAATACTGCCCGTGTCCAAACCCGAAGATGCTATCTGGTAAAACAGAGGGGGGAAAGAATGAAAGTTATGCCTGTCTATGAGAGTAATGTCAAATTTATTTTTATCTAAAACCTTTATCGCATTCAACCCGGCAAAGCCGCCTCCTATAATGACAATATGCTTCTTGCTACCTGTCTCTAATTCCATAAAGAGTAATATCTATAAAATATTTGTTTGCAAAATTCGCAATAATTATTGAAATCAGTGAAATATCAATCTTATTTTTTAAACGGGATAAGTCATATTGGCATCCGACATGCACTCCAACACCTCTTTCAGATATTTCTTGGCCTCCCAGTTTGCCATCGGCAAGTTATTTAGCATGTAATTTCCACAATCATGAGCCGAAGCACCCGGTATCTCGCCATTGTAAGCCGCCACAAAAGAAAACATCTCGACCATTAACGGTAAAATATCCTGCGGAACATAATCTCCGGATAGCAATAAATAAAACCCGGTGCAGCATCCCATGGGACCAAAATATACTATTTTACTTCCCCATTCCGCATGGTTGCGCAAGAAAGTGGCACCCAAATGTTCTATCGTATGAATTGCAGCCTGCCCAATTGCCGGCTCTTTATTCGGCTCTTTCATTCGCAAGTCGAAGGTCGTCACCACATCACCTTTTTCCAAGTAATCTTTTCTCGACACATAAACCCCGCGTAACAACCTTGTATGATCAACCTTAAAACTATCAATCTTTTCCATATGCTTTCAAACTCTATTTCAAATTCTCCAATAATTGTTTTACTATTTCAAAAGTTTGTTTGGGTGCATCCGACCAAAAATCCTCATATTGCTTTATGTTGTTATGACCCGCACCGGGCGAATCACTTATTACTCGCAGGCAAGCCATAGGCACACCGCATCTATGGCAAACATGAGCAATGGCAGCAGATTCCATATCCACAGCAAGCGCGTCGCTAAAGTGAGATTTTATTGCATCGACGCTGTCCATGCTGTCGATAAATTTGTCTCCCGAACACAACAGCCCTTTCTTTACGTTGTCGCGACACGGTAGTAATTCCAAAACCCTGCCATCTGTCTTAAAATAACGGGGCATTTCCGCTGCTTGCCCATATTCGGTTCCGGGACCACACCACACGTCGTGATAAGCTATCCTGTCTGCAACAACAACATCCATCACATTTACGCTTTTATCTGCCCCGCCGGCTACGCCTGTGTTAATTATCAAGTCGGGGGTATATTTCTCCAACAATGTC
>CALUNI010000009.1 GCA_944321905.1 uncultured Muribaculaceae bacterium
GACCATGTGGAAGGCTTTGCAAAGGAGTGTGCCGTGGTTACGCATTATCGCTTGAAGAACGACCCCGAAGGGCGCGGAGTGGTGGTCGATCCCGACGCTCGCCTTGAAGAGGAACTGATAATTCGTCCGACATCGGAAACAATCATATGGAACACATATCGCAACTGGATTAAGTCGTATCGCGACCTTCCTATCTTGTGCAACCAGTGGGCCAACGTGTTCCGTTGGGAAATGCGTACTCGCATGTTCCTGCGCACGGCCGAATTCCTGTGGCAGGAAGGGCATACCGCCCACGCCACAAAGGAGGAAGCCATGGAAGAAGCGGTGAAGATGCTTAACGTGTATGCCGACTTTGCCGAGCGTTACATGGCCGTGCCTGTGATAAAAGGCGTAAAGTCGGCCAACGAGCGATTTGCAGGCGCGCTTGAGACTTATACCATCGAGGCCATGATGCAAGACGGCAAGGCATTGCAGTCGGGTACTTCGCACTTCCTCGGCCAGAACTTTGCTAAGGCATTCGATGTGAAGTTTATCAACAAGAACAACGAACTCGAATATGTGTGGGCTACGTCGTGGGGCGTATCGACGCGTCTTATGGGAGCCTTGATTATGACCCACTCCGACGATAACGGTCTGGTGTTACCCCCGCATCTGGCTCCGATACAAGTTGTGATTGTGCCGATATACAAGAGTGCCGAGCAGCTTGAAGAGATTAGTCGCAAGGTGGCTCCGTTGGTGGAGAAATTCCGCAACATGGGCATAAGCGTGAAGTATGACAACGCCGACAACAAGCGTCCGGGCTTCAAGTTTGCCGATTACGAGTTGAAAGGCGTGCCCGTGCGGCTTGCCCTCGGTGCGCGCGACCTTGAAAACGGCACAATCGAAGTTATGCGCCGCGACACGCTTGAAAAAGCCACCGAGCCTATGGACGGCATAGAGGAGCGTGTGCAGAAGCTGCTTGAAGAGATGCAGACCAGCATATACAATAAAGCGTTGGCGTTGCGGGAGTCTAAGACTACTACTGCCGACACTTATGACGAGTTTAAGGAAAAAATCGAGCAGGGCGGTTTCATCCTTGCTCATTGGGATGGAACGCCCGAGACCGAGGAGAGAATCAAGGAAGAGACGAAGGCAACCATTCGCTGCATACCTCTCGACGGAGACAAGACTCCCGGCAAGTGCATGGTAACGGGCAAGCCATCGGCACAGCGCGTGATTTTTGCACGCAATTATTGATGGCATGTCGCGTGGCACAGGCTTTTGTGTCCCAGACTCCAACTCCATATTGTGTGAGATTCAGAAAAACGTATAATCGATATTTGTACTCCCGCGGCCGGTCTGCGGGAGTTTTTTTCTTGGGACAAGTCTAATGACCGATTTGGGTAAAACATAAATTTTGGAGCATTGTCATTGCCCAGTGGTGAAAATTGTGTATTTTTGATTAGATGAAACGCGCTTAATGTATTGAAGAGTTGAAAATCAAACGTATAAAAAAAATATTGCTTTGGACTGCGGCAGTATTGGCCGGATTGTTGGTTTTACTTCCGGTCTTGCTATATGTGCCGTTTGTCCAAGATGCCATAAAAGGAATTGCCATCGAGCAGGTGTCGAAAGCTACGGGTTGGCAAGTAGAAGCAGGCGTGATAAGGCTGCAATTCCCTCTTGATTTACGTGTTGATGATGTTAATGTCGTCGATGACGGTGATACCATAATCGGCATAGGCAGTCTTGTCACGAGCGTGCAACTTAAACCTCTGTTGCGCGGCGACGTGAAAGTGGCCGGAGCCAGGCTCGAAGATGCCATTTATGGCATGACGAGTGCCGACTCGTCGATGTTGCTGAAAGCCAGAGTGCAATTGGTGGATATCAGCGGCGTGGATTACAACCTTGCCACAGGTTCGCTCGACGTGGGTGAAGCTGTGATGCGTGGCGGTGATGTAAATCTTGATTTGTTTAGCGACAAGGCTCAGCCTGCGGCTCCCGACACTGCGGCTTCGTCGCCATTTAAAATTTGCGTGCGGAATGTGAGCCTTGAAGATATCAAATACACAATGGCAATGCTGCCGACGATCGACAGCCTCGGCGTGGTGGTGGGCAAAGCCTCGCTCGACAGCGCATCAATCGACCTTGGCTTGCAGCGTATAAGTGCCGGCACGCTTGCCGTTGACAGCTTGCAAGGGGCTTATTTTACACCTCCGGCGGAATATATCGCAAGCCTTCCTCCTGCCGACAGCGTGGTTAAAGGAAATGATGCCGAGGTTTCTGTTCCATGGGAAATACGTTGCAACGCGGTAAGGATCACGCGTTCGGGCGGAATTTATGCCGTCAGCGGGAGCTTGCCTGCCGAAGGGTTGGATATGAACTATTTGCAGGCGAATAATGTGAATATATCAATCGACAGCCTGTATAACTGTGGCACTGTTATCACGGTGCCTATAGAACGATTTACCGTAGATGAGCGTAGCGGATTAAGAGTGACGGAAGCAAGCGGCACGTTTGCAATGGACGATGAAGGAATGTCGTTGCATGGGTTCAACATTGCCACATTGTTGTCGTCTCTCAGTGCCGACGCATATGTTAGTAACGATTTCATTGCCGGAGATCGAAATGGCAAGGTCAGCCTTGACCTTGACGCAAGAATCGGGCTTGCCGAAGTGGCCAGAGCCATGCCTTCGTTGGCTCCCATGCTTTCCATGATACCGCAATACCGCCCATTGGAGGCAAAAATCGACGTGAACGGGACCGCAGGTAATATGAGCGTCGCTACATGTGAAATTGCATTGCCCCGATATGCCACGATATCGGTGACTGGAGAGGTGCGTAATGTCATGTCGGCCGACGAGATGGCTTTGCGACTTGGGTTGGATGGCGATTTTGAAAATATAAATTTCGTGAAGCCGTCGATGCTTGAAGCCGGACAAGAGGATATGGTGTATTTCCCCCCGTTGCAGCTCGATGGCGATGTTGAGATGAAAGGCGAAGATATAAAGGGTGCCATGTCTCTTGCCATGCCCTCGGGTGGGGTGGCTCTTAAAGCAGATTGGGTGGGGCAGACTTATGATTACGATTTGTCGCTCCAAGCCGACTCCTTGCCACTGAAGGCACTGTTGCCGTTGAGCGACTTTGGAATATTGACGGCAACCGTCGATGCAAAAGGGCATGGCGTGGATCTCTTTGACCCTGCGACATCGCTTGAAGCATATATGAAAGTAAGCGACTTCGAGTTTGGCAACGAGAATTACAGCGACATCAGGCTTGCCGCACGTCTCAACAATGGCAATTTTGTAACAAACTTCTTGTCGGATAACGATGTGCTTAAACTGAGGCTTGGAGCTTACGGCTCTATCGGGCAGGACGTTTACGACGTGAAAGTAAACGCGGATATAGAAAATATCGACTTGCAGCGTCTTGAAATGTCGGAGACGGTGATGCAGGGCGGTGCCAATATTTCATGTGACGGGTCGGTTGATTTTGCCCGGGGCATTTATTCCGGAAAGATGAGCGTGAAAAACCTTGGTTTGACAATGGACGAGGATTATTATTATGCCGATGCCATCGACATGGACTTTGAAAGCGACTCGTCTCACACGGCAGGGAGCATAGTGAACGGCGACATGGCACTCTCGCTTGAGTCGCCTTGCAGTGTCGATACGCTGCTTGCCCGGTTTACCCGCAGCGGAGAAGTCGTGGCTTCGCAAATAGAGAAAATGGTAATCGATGCCGATACGCTTCGCGACATTATGCCCGAATTTATTTGTAACTTGAATGCCGGGAAAAAGAACCTTGCAAGCCAGTTCATGGAGAGTAGCGGGATAACGTTTGACGATATGCGCTTCAATGTGGTTAAAGACAGCACATTTAGGATGACAGGCGACATCGACCGATTGACTGCGAGCGGTTTGACGATAGACACGGTGCGCATGTATGCAACGGAGCGCAACCGGCGCATAAATTACTTGTTGCACGCAGCCAACCGCGACAACCGTAACGGAACGGGCATTGCTTCGGCCGGATTGGTGGGAATCGTTGCGGGCAATCGCGCCACGGTGCTGATGAGGCAATATGATTTCAACGACAGCATAGGCGTGCGCTTCGGCATAGATGCCACGATGGACACGGCAAACGTTTTGCTAAAACTCATACCCGAGGATCCTATCATAGGCTACAAGAGGTGGTATGTCAACAAGGATAACAGCCTTTCATATAATTATCGTACCAAGCACTTCGATGCCAACATGAGGCTGCAATGTGATTCTAGCGTGGTGTCGCTAACCACCCGGCACTCCGAGGCCGACGACAGTGCCAACGTGCAAGAAGACATCTTGCTGGATGTATCGAAAGTGCAGATTAGCGACTGGCTCACGTTTTCTCCGTTTGCACCGCCTATAAAAGGAGTACTCGGCATGTCGTTGAAAGTGAAGTATAATGGCGACAAATTGTGGGGCGACGGCGTGCTTAATCTGAACGATTTCTATTTTGCAAAGAAGCGTGTGGGCGATTTTGCGATAAATTCCCTTATCGACCTTGATCCACAGACCGGTGGAACCAACATTTCTGCCGCGCTCGAAGTAGATGGCAGGCAGGCTCTCATCGCTTATGGAGCGGTTAACGACACATCCACTGTCAACCTTTATGACATATGGATTGAACTTGACAGGTTCCCGTTGTCGATAGCCAATCCTTTCTTGCCGCCAAACGTGCTTAGCACCGGCGGCTATGTCAACGGCATGATGGCGGTATCGGGGTCGTCGGAGCAGCCCTTGCTTAACGGCTATCTGCAATGTGACTCGACTTATGTGTCGGTGCCAGTTTTCAGCACGAATATCAACTTGCCCGATACCCATATACCTGTCGATTCGGGTGTGATAAAGTTTAAGGATTACTCGGTGAAGATGCTTAACAATAATCCGCTTGTGGTGAATGGCACGGTTGACATATCAGACCTTGCCGATGCGGCTATCGACCTCTCCATAAAGGGGCAGAACGTGCAGTTTGTAAATAGCAACCAGACTAAAAAGGCCGAGCTCTTCGGTCGTGGATATGCCAATCTCGATGCTTCTATGCATGGAACCATGAGCGACCTGGATTTAAACGCCACGGTATCGGTATTGTCGGGAACAAACATAACTTATGTGATGCCTACCGACGTGAATACGCTCACGCAACAGAAGAGCAGCGACGGCCTTGTGTCGTTTGTGCAATTCAGCGACTCGGCAACTTATGTGAAAATGGATTCACTGCAGGCTCCGGCGGCAAGCAATATGAACCTTACTGCAAGGCTCAACATAATGCAGGGAGCGAAGGTAAACGTGTATTTGTCGAATAACGGCTCTGACAGAGCTGAAATAGAAGGCAGCGGAAACCTTACTTTTGCTCTGAACAAACTGGGCGACATGACGCTGACCGGACGATACACAATCAATAACGGTTTTGTCCGTTATAATCCTCCTCTTATTTCGCAAGTGCTGTTTAATTTCAAGGAGGGTAGTTTTGTACAATTCAACGGGGAAATAATGAATCCTGTCCTAAACCTTACTGCAGTACAGACCACAAGGGCCAACGTCACGCAGGAGGGACAGAACTCTCGGCTTGTCGATTTCATGATTTCGTTGTCGGCAACCAATACTCTAAGCGACATGGACGTGAAATTCGATCTTTCGACCACCGGCGATTTGACGATACAGAATGAATTGCAGTCGATGTCGGAGACGCAGCGCAGCGCACAAGCCATGAACCTGCTGTTATATGGCACTTATACCGGCCCGGGAACATCGACAGTGAGCGGAAACTTCGGTAGCAGTCAGTTGTATTCGTTCCTTCAGTCTAAGCTTAATTCATGGGCGGCAAACAATATTAAAGGTATAGACTTGTCGTTTGGCATCGACCAGTATGACCAGACTGTGGATGGCGTAACATCGTCAACCATGAGATACAGCTATCAAGTGTCGAAGTCGTTGTTTAACGACCGGTTCAAGATAGTAGTCGGAGGAAATTACAGTCCCGACATGACGGGAGAAGACGAGATTGCCCAGAGCCTGTTTAACGATGTCTCGCTTGAGTATTCTCTTACACCGAGCGGCAGCATGTATGTCAGGCTGTTCAACAAGTCGGGATATGAAAGCATACTTGAAGGCGAGGTGACGCAGACGGGTGTGGGTTTCGTGATAAGCCGCAAGTTGCCAAAGTTGAAGTATCTGTTTAACTTCGGGCGCAGGCGCGACGATGAAAAAGACGGCACTGAGGGAAAAGAAGTTAACGACACTATTCAAGCTACAAAGGAGGAACGGGAATGAAGCACTACATATCGAATATATTTTTTATCATCACCGTTGCCACAATGTCGCTGTTTGTGATGTCGGGGTGTTCCACCACAAGCCGCCTTGCCGATGACGAAGTGCTTTATACCGGAGTCAATCACTTGACTTATAATGTACCCGAGGGGCAGGAGATTGACGGAGGAGTCAAAGACCAGGTGTTTGAAACCATCAATGTTAAGCCAAACAACAGCCTGCACTCGCCTTATATCCGCTATCCGTTTCCCTTGGGGTTGTGGGTTTACAATCATTGGGACAATACCGCAACCAAGGGGTTCAAGCACTGGATTTATGAAAAATTGGTTGCAGAGCCTGTGTTGATAACCGATGTTCGCCCTGAATTGAGGGTCGAAATGATAAATACCACCCTTGAAAACAACGGTTATTTTGGCTCGAAGGCAACTTACGAACTTGAATTTGACAAGCACAATCCTAAGAAAGCCCGCATTAATTATACTATAAATGTCACTCCGCCTCGCCCGATAGGCCGTGTAATGCTCACCGGGGGAGATTCGCCGGTAGAGCAGTTTATCGATTCTCTTGCCCGGCGCAGCCGGTACTTGCAGCCCGGAAGCCGCTATTGCACCGACTCGCTCGACGTGTTGCGGCTCGATATCACCAATAGGATTCGCAACCGGGGGTATTACTTTTTCCGCCCCGAATATATCGAATATCTGGCAGACAGTGTGATGGTACCCGACAGCGTGGTGCTGAAAATGAAGCTTGTTGACAATATGCCACAGGCGGCCAAGGTGAAGTATTACATAGGCAATGTCGAGACGGTGGTAAAGGATTTTCACGGGCAGGGTACGCCCGACACGATTGAAACGCGCATGGGGCGGGTGATAAAGTATATGCCTGTAAAATTGAAAGATGAACTTATACCGTCGTGCCTTACGTTGAGACGAGGCCGTGTATTCTCGGTGCGGACAATAGAGCGGACGCAAGACAACTTGTCGCGCATGGGCATATTCAGCAGCGTGACAATCAATACCACGCCACTCGATTCGATAAAGTGTGATTCGATCGACGTGAACATAGAGTGCATCCTCGACATGCCGCTTGAGGCTAAATTTGAGGTGCAGGCGGCATCTAAGTCAAACAGTTACATAGGTCCGGCTGCGGTGTTCGGGTTGACACATAAGAATGTGTTTGGCGGCGGAGAACTGCTTACGAGCCAGATTAACGGCTCGTATGAGTGGATGACGGGCAGTGGCGGCAACAATCGTCTTAACAGCTATGAGGTTGGCCTTGATTTCACGCTTGCCGTTCCGCGCCTGCTTGCTCCGCGGTTTATCGACCGCAGTCGCCGTTATATCAATTGGACCAACTTTAATCTTTCGGCCGACTTGCTTAACAGGCCAAGTTTCTTTAAAATGGTGCAATTGTCAACCGGATTCACGTGGGAGTGGCATTCCAACAGGTATTCGTCAAGTTCGTTCACGCCGTTTAAGCTGTCTTATACCAAGTTGCTTAGCCACACGCTTGAGTTTGATTCCATAATATCGCAAAACCGAGCCGTTAAAAACAGCTTCAGCAACCAGTTCATCCCGATGATGAGCTACACTTACACGCTCGACAGGGCAATCGACCGCAGGAACAGCATCAATTTCACATTCACCTTGTCGGAAGCCGGAAATATATTCTCGGGAATTTGGAGCCTTGCCGGGCAGCATGGGGGAGCCGGTACGAAAGAGCTGTTTGGTACGCCGTTTTCACAGTTTGTCAAGGCACAGGCGCAATTGATATATACGCGAAAGGTTATGTCGGGACACTCTATCGTGACGCGTGCGTTTATAGGTGCCGAGCATGCCTATGGCAACTCTTTCGAGGTGCCTTATGCCGAACAATTTTACATAGGTGGAGCCAACTCGGTACGGGCATTTGCCGTGCGTTCGATAGGCCCCGGCAGCTATCATTCGGATGGCAGTGCCAACGGGTATTATGACCAGACCGGTACGTTCAAGCTTGAATTGAATGCCGAATACAGGTTCCCGATATTGGGATTCTTGCATGGGGCCGTTTTCCTTGACATGGGCAATGTGTGGCTGTTGCAGGAAGACGAGTTGCGTCCGGGAGCAAAACTGACCGCATCCAATTTCTTGAAAGACATAGCCGTCGGCACCGGTGTCGGCCTGCGTTTCGACATGGATGTCCTTGTGGTTCGCGCCGACTTGGGCATAGGCATTCATGCGCCATACGAGACAGGACGTAGCGGATACTACAACATGACATCGTTTAAAGACAGCCTTGCGTTCCATCTTGCCATAGGCTACCCATTCTAAGCAGTTTCTATGAATTGAGTGAGGCTGAGACGAAGCGTGGCATTGCGCGGTAGTCGAGGTGTGATTGTACGTTGGCAAAGCCGAGGCTCGTCAGCAGACGGCATGTCTCGGCCGGGAAGCGGCTGTTGATTTCAAAGTATAGCTTTCCGCCAGGTTTCAGTGCGTCAAGGGCATATTGTGCTATGGCCTTGTAGAATACCAGAGGGTTGTCGTCGGGGACGAAAAGTGCGCTGTGGGGTTCAAAATCGAGGACGTTGTTATCCATAGATGCCTGCTCGCTATCGGCTATATACGGCGGATTGCTTACGATTATGTCGTAGCATGGCTTTGACGGTTTGTGCATGGATAGTATGTCGGCTTTAAGGAAGTCAACCCGGGCTTTGAGCCGCTTGGCATTTTCCTTGGCAACCGATAGAGCTTCGGTGCTTATGTCGATGGCCGTGACATGGGCAAACCGTAATGTAAGAGCGAGCGATATGGCTATGCAACCCGAGCCGGTGCCTATGTCTAATACTTGCAAGTCGTCGGAATGATTCTCGTCGGCAATCATGTCGATAAGCCCGGCGGTCTCCGGCCTGGGAATAAGTGTCGCCGGCGTAACGATGAAGTGCCGTCCGTAAAAGTATGCATCGCCAAGGATGTATTGTATCGGTTCGTGACGCAACAGACGGTCGGCAATGGATGAGAATTTCTCTGCTACAAACGTTGGCATCTCATCGTTGTCGTGCATGATTGCATCTACCGTGGTGTAGCCAAGGATATTTTCGAGTACGGCCATTTCAATGCCTTTGATTTCTCCGGGGGAATATGCGGTGTCAAGCCGTTGCTTGAAGTCGCTCAAAATCTTTTTAAGTGTCATTGTAATTATGTCTGTGTTACAAAATAAAGAAAAATATCGACTTGCGTTGTTGTATAGTGAAAAAAATTGTGGGATTGTGGATAATAAGCACTTCCAAAAACATATATTTGCGGTATAATGACCGTTTTGGGTTAAATTTAGAGAACCGAAATAGGAAAAGGCAGCGCAGGCAATCGTGAATCGTTTCCGATTGCCTGCGCTGCCTTAACGTTGCCACACGAAGTATGGTTTAGCCGTTGCTCATTCGTCTCCTCAATGCAGAATATGCTTTCTGGAACAGGGCCGATTGTTCCATGGTTTGCAGCATTTCCTTGAATCGGCACATCGGTATGGCAAATGTCAGCTCATTCTCGGGGATAAGAGGACGTGCCGAGGGGTCGAGCAGGCCGATAAAACAACTGCGTCCGCCTTTTTCGTTTTCTATGGTGGCAAATGTCACTATGCTGCAACAGCCCGAAGCAAACCGGGTACTGACGGCATTGTCATCGTTGTTGTCGTAAAACGCCCACGAGCAAAGCCCCGATAGAATGTCGGGTGTGGCGAAAAACAGTATGCCCGAGGCATTGTCGAGGCTGCCGGGTCTGTCAATGCGCATAAAGTTGAGATATGGCTTGTCCGACGGCTTGATGCCTAATTTGTGGATGCATTCCGTCACCATCTCCTTAGACTGCTTGTAGTGTTCGACATCCGACACGAATGTGGGTACATATTCCGGCATTGGAGCGAAGGCGGTGTAGTGCTTTCCGCCACCGCACAGCACGTTGTCGGCCGATAACGTCAGAGCTTCTCCATCGCAGACTTTTCGTATCGCGCCTATCATGCATCGTGGAATCTTTTTTACTTCGGTGACGGCATTGCAGTCGTAGCCGAAGGCGACCGGCAACGGGGCTTTTTCCCCGAATGCTTCTCGGTATTTGATGATAAATTGAGGTATTGTCATGCCTTTCTGTTTTCAGATATACAAATTTATCTTTTTCTTGGAAAACAATAAAAGCAAGTGCGAAAAAGTATATGGTTGCACTTGCTTTTATGATTATCGTCACCTTGAACAGCTGCGTCGCCGGTAGGATGAGGGTTATTTAACTACTATTGTCGAACCTGCAGAGTGAGCGGTGAGTTGCGGGGCGTATTGGCTCTGAATGGTTGCTATGCCAAGGTTGTAACGTCCGGGAGAGGTGATCGATACCTCATATGTGACGATATGCGTACCCTTGGTCAGGTAGTTGAAGAACAGACGGGTAGAGCTATCTTTGGTTTCAAGATAGTAGCCTGTGCCATCGTCATAACGGTAGCCCGAAAGTTGGTCGGCAGGTTCGCAACAGGCCGCCCGTTCATCGTTGACGGTGACAAATTGCAGGTCGCGTGAGTTTTTTATTACAAGCCTTACTACAACCTTGTCGCCCACGGCAAGTGAGGCATTGCTGTCAAGAACTCCGCCGTCGAGTTTGCATATTTGCTTTTCAATCGACATGTCGTCGGTTCGCTCGGCTTTAATGCCGTCCATTTCTGCACTGTATTGGCAATATACGGCACCCCATGCAGGAGACGCCGCGCCACGGCGGTAGATTGACAATGCGAGCTTATCGCCGTCGGCCTCTATCTGCTTGCGGAAGTATCCAAGGCTCAAATCGGTTGTACCATATTCAAGCGGCTTACCGTTAAGCATTATCGCGGGTACGGGGATGCTGTCGAGCCACTCTGTCCCGGTTGAAAGTATCGAGTACACAGCGTCGGCGGCGAGGCTGCAATTCCCCCAGTCGGTCGATTGTTTTTGCAACAGCATCCATTGGCGTATGCCGTCGATGGTTTCACGGTCGTCGGTGCATATTTC
This sequence comes from uncultured Muribaculaceae bacterium, assembly GCA_944321905.1. Taxonomy (GTDB): domain Bacteria; phylum Bacteroidota; class Bacteroidia; order Bacteroidales; family Muribaculaceae; genus Avimuribaculum. The sequence goes on from CALUNI010000009.1 coordinate 11,290, forward strand.
TCCGAAGGCTTGCAGCAGGGTAGATGTTACGGCCACCCGTCCTGCCGCACGGTCGCTGCCATTTTTGAAATTGTCCCAATATATGCCATTTGTGTTTTCGATGCTGTATTGTCGCACCGATTCCATTATTTTCCGGGCAGTCTTTTTCTCGCCGTTGCGGTAGAGTGTCATTGCGCACCAAGCCTTGTCGCCGAGTCCCGTGGCTTTGTCCCATTGCGACTTCATTCGGTCAAGCACATTGTCAAGCACGTCATGTGCCGAACTTGTGAATTTTATGCTCGGGAACAGTGAACGCACGTAGGCATAGTTGTAGAAGCTTGATAAATCTTGCTTGTCTTTCAGCCTGCCGTAATCTTCGACCGCACATCGGTCGATGTATGCTACGGCCTTTTGCGACATGGCGTTTATGTCGATATTGTCGGTCATGTAGCCGAGGTGCTGCAATTCGCCTATGAGCTGCAACACTTGTAGCGTGACGTATTGCGACGACGAGCATCCGTTGTATCTGTACCATGTCCAGCCACCATCGTTCAATTGCAGGTTGCGTAACTTGTTGATGAGCTTGGATGTTTCTGAGGCAACGGCAGTGGAATCGAATAGCAGCCCTATTTGCTGCATGCGCAGCGTCTGCCTGTCGGCTTCGTTAATCCACGGCGAGGCCTGTAGCGAGCCTATCTTCAAGTCGTTGTTTTTTGCAAGGTTGGATACGAGTGTCGAGTCGCATTCGTTGGCAAGCCAATAATCGACACTCCTCTTAATGTCCGGGTTTGAGTTTGCCACTCCTTGCGCCACGGCTATGGCGTAGAGAGAATGCGACAGCCCTGTAGCTGTGAGATAGTCGTCTTGCATTATCGAAGGCAGGGCGGTGACGCAATACCACGTGGGATTGTCACAGAACTCCAGTGTTATGCGACCGCTCAATTGCTCTTTATCGTCGATGGAGAGGTCGAATGTGTTGTTGCCGTATAAATAGAATGGAATCGTTTCTATGACCGGCGATATGGATGGCAGTATGGTCAACAGATGTTGTTCTCCGTCGCCAAATTCAGATGTCGCCGCTTTCACCCGGTATCCGATAGCCGAAATGTCGGCCGGAACTTCCCATTCGATATCGAGAGCCTTTGAAGCTTTGCCGCCGAGCGTTTCTGAAAAATCCCGCGACAGCACGACCTTGCCTGTTTCGTAGTCGAAAAGTTCTACCACGGCAGTGCAGTTCTGTGTTGAGTCGGTTGCATTCATCAGCATGGACGACAGCGTGATCTGGTCGCCATTGCGCACGAAGCGAGGCAGAGCCGCCCGTACCATTATCGGCTTCTTGGTGACAACTTCTTTCACAAACGATGCCGTGTGCAAGTCTTGAGTATAGGCAATGGCCTTGAACAGCCACGTGGTGTTGAATTGCGGCGTGTTGAAGGTTATCGACACGTTGCCACAGGTGTCGGATGTGAGGCTCGGCTGCCACAAGGCATTTTGAATGTCGGCGGTGCGCATCTGTACGTTTTCGAGCTGCGACTGAGCCGCACCATTGTCGGTCTCTACTACCATCACTTCCTGCAGTTCGGCTTCGGGTGCGGCCATTGATTCATCGGTCGAGGCTATCTCTTCGGCAACCATGATTCCGTTTACCGAACCGACCGAAGCCTTGGCCATTGTACTACTGTAAGATCTGCCTCTCACATATATGCGTCCGGCATAATTGCGCCCATAGAAGTCAAGGTCGGGCAGCCCTATATCTTTAGTTTCCTCAAGATGGTAACTCAATGACGAGTAAACACCTGCGGGAAATACATAAAGAGTGCGGTATCCGTATATCATGCTGTAGCCGCTCTGAGGATAGAACTCCCATGAATGGTTGGCAATCATGTCGAGTGCCTTGTCATACATGTCGCATAGCATTGCCCCCCGGCGCAGTTGCCCGCTTTGGTTCACGAGCTTGAAAGTCCACGTTTCGGGCGTTCCCGGCACGAGGTTGTCGCGGAATGCTACCGGCATGATGTGCAGCGTGTCGCGGTGCATCTTTGATTCCAAGCGGCGATTCCATGTGTAGGACCGGTTGTCGCGGACGGTTATGAACGTGAGGTCGATATATTCATCCTCGGCTTTTGGAACGTCTATCGTGAAACGGTGCAGTCCCTTGCCATATTGCAGCCATGTTTCCTTCACCACTCCTTTCTTTGATGCGGCGATGCAGTATATGTAGGTGTTGTCGTCTGAATTGCCGAGCAACAGCGATGCTACATTGTCGCTGCTTACGGCTACCCGGCATTTGGGAATCCACAGCGGGGACTCGACAGGCGAACTGGTGTCGGTATCGCGGAAAATCACAATCTCGGTTTCGAGAGGTTCGGTTATCGTGTCGCCGTCGATAGTCACTTTTAGTTTGTATTCTCCCGATGGCAGTGACGAGAAGTCGATGCTTGGGCGTGCAGCCGTGAAAGAGCCGCTCGACGTGCCTTTCCCCGACATGACGTAATCGCACGTCAATAGCGTGTCGGCCGGGTTGGAACTGCGCACTGCGATGGGCATACTGATAGAGCCTGCGCTCACTTCAAAAGTATAATTGCCGTCGGTAAATTCTATCACACGTGTATTGCCGAGCCAAAAAAGTCTTGTTGCCGATTGGGTTTCTCCCGCATCGTCGGTTACCGATGCTTCAAGGTTGAACTGCAAGCGGCTTGGCAGCTCCTTGTCGTTCAGGATATCTTGTGGAATGGTTATTGTGAAATGCCCTTCGTCGTCGGTCGCAACTTTGAAATCTTTGATGAACGTGGAATTGTTTACGGCATAACGGTACCACCAATTCCACCTTTGGTATCCAAGGTTCAAGTTTACCCGGGCATTGGCTACAGGCATCCCGGTAAAATATGCGGCGTGTCCTGCGATTGTTACATCGGCGTTGCGTGCATAGCTTTGTGACGCTTCGTCAAACTCCACGAAGAATGTGGGTGTCTTGTATTCGCTTACAGGGAAATACACGACCCCGCTGGCATTGTCGCTGTTGATGTCTATGCCCCAGTTACCGTTCATGCGGTCGGAAGGAATGACAAACGCCCCGTTGACGCGTCCATATTCGTCGGTGACAAGTGAGTCGGTGGCTATTTCCTTGTAGTTTGCATCGAAAAACGACACTTCCACGGGCAGATTGGCGGTTGTGTTTTTGCTGTTGCGGTCGATGTGGTAGCATATGGCAGAGTATCGTACCGTGTCGCCCGGATGATATACTCCGAGGTCGGTCAGCACTTCGATGTGTTCGGGTTCGGCTTCATATAGGGCAAATTCGCTTACATATGTCGCCATTCCGTAGCGGTCGTTGCCTTTCACTGCGGCTACGCGTTCTTGCAAACGCTTGTCGTCGTTTTTTATCAAGCAGTAGCCGTCGGCGTTTGTGCGGTTGGCTGCGATGTGCCCGGTTTGAGCCAAGTCGTTTTTGTCAACGCGGTTGATATATACGCCCTCCATGGGTTTGCCGGTTACGGAGTTGACGGCAAACACTTTCACTCCGCCACTGCTCTTGGTTTGGAAAAGTGTGATGTCGGATACTCTGAATTCTTGTGGGTAAATCGACTTTTCCGAGAGTATGTTGTCGTAGTCGGGCAGCACGATGTACCGGCCATATGTCAAGGGTTTTAATGTTACTTTCACGGTGTCGGAGAACGGTACTTCTCCTTGCAGCCGGGCGGTAGCCTCGGCCACGAGCTGCAACCGCGAGCGGTTGTTCACGAGTTTGCTGTTGACGGTTGACCCGTCGGGAACGCGATAGACGAGAATACGGCAAGAGTTGACGTTGTTGGCCGCAATGTCGATTTCGACTGAATCGGTCGAAGTGAAAGTGCTGCTGTAGGTAAGGTTGACGCTCTTGTGGGCAAGTTGCGCAATTCTATTGCGCGCATCGGGCGCAAACGGAGAACGTGGGAACTTTGACACATAATCATTCAGTAAGTCGTATTTCAACTTGTCGTTATCTATGGTGTTGAGGTACGGCTCCAATGCCAAGTAGCAAAATTCATTGTCGCCGTATTTCTCATAAAGGGATTTTGCCACTGTGCCGGTCTTTTCGTAATTGTCGTCGGCATTGGTAAGCCACAGTACTGCCGTGATGTGTGGAGCCGCATCTCCTTCGTGCCGTTTTGCAAGTTCGGTCACGGCATCATTCATGAATTCCTTGGCACGTTTGGCGGCATCGCTTGTAAAAGCAGCATCATTGGCCGGGCGATATTCGATGATTTGGTTTATCAACATTGCTCCGCGATATGCTATCATGTCGAGCATGGTCGGATAAATGGTTGCCGACAGCTCGTCGGCCTCGATATATTTGCCTATGGGAGTGTTCCACAAGGCATCTTTGTATTTAAAAGCTTGTGATAAATTTTCGGTAACTGCATCGAGGAAGTCGGCTTTGGTCCATTCACTTATGTCGTCGGCAGTGTCGCCTGATGGCTTGCGCTGCGAGATTGCATATGAATTGTTTGAGAAATAAGAGCTGTACACCACTGCTTTCAAATAGCGCATGGTGGCGATGGCAGCCGAATCGGTTTCGATGGCAGCCACGCTGTCTATTTTGTTTAGTATTTCAGGGATATAATCACTTGAAATCTGGGCCTCGGCTATGGTACCTTGTATGAGAAATTTTACCACATCGGCATGGTTGTCTTTTTTCAAGGCTGCGTCAAGCGATTTGTCGGCATTTTCGATGACAGTCTGTGGATAATTGAAGTCGGGCACTTTGTCGGCTGACGTGGCCGGCAATGCTGCAAATGCAAGCAAAAGTGCCAAAATTAAATTGGTAGCTGATATTCTCATAGCTTGTTAAAATTTGAGTTCTTACATCTTTAGAAACGGCATCCGAGTTTTAGTTAAAGCTGTCGTGGTGAAAAAATCACAAAAACAATTTAAAAAAACACTCTCCCGCGCACGGCCATTATTGGACGGCTGTGCCGGGAGATGTAATCGGATTGGGAGAGAGGGTGTAAGAAAAAAGTTAGTTAAGTGTTATATTATGTTTGAAGCTGGTATGTTTCACTATTGGGAAAGTTCCTTGCTGCGATTGTAATGCCTTAGCATGTCGGTTGCAAAATGGGTTTCGGCACGCTTGAGCAAGAACAATTGCTTGTCGGTCAGTATTCTGGCAAATTGCGGATAATACTCTTGCTCTATTTCGGCCTCGATTATTTTTACTCTTGATAGCGCAAGCGCGGCTTGCTTGAAGTCTTCGTCGGTGGCATTGTCGAAGTTGTCGGAGATTTGCATTTCCATGCGACGAGCTTCAAGGTTGGCAGTGAACACTTTCTGCTCCATTTCTTGGTAAAGGGGGAAGAACTGTTCGGCTTGCTCTTCGGTCATTTGAGCCTCGCGTTCAAGCATCTGGTACTTGTAGTCTTTTACGTCGCTAAGCCACTTGTGGCTGTTGCTTTTCACCGAGTCGGTTTCTTCTTGTGCCGAGACCGATGCGAAATGCAACAACATGAGTGCTGATATCAAATAAAAAATGCGATGATTCATATTGGCTTCAATGTGTTTTTATTTTGTCGTGTCGCAGAGGCTTGTGAGGGTTGTGCCATCGTCGTCATATGTGGCCATTGCGGTATCGCATCCTTCATATGTGAGGATGTCGTATTCCGAGATGTCTCCGCTCATAAGCAGGTATTCGATATTGGCTTCATTCTCAAATCCGGCCAATATCTCGGGGTTGTACATTCCCGGTTCTTGTCTTCCCCATCCGTCAAATATTTTCATCATCAGCCAAATACCGACAAACATTGCCGCCATGTACACGAACGGGCGGATGCGCTGCCAGCGTGTGGGTGGCACGATGGGCGTCAGTTCCGGCTCGGGCAAATCCTTGACCAAATTTTCGGTGAAGGATTCGAAGTATCCATCCGGGACTTTGAAGCCGGGGTCTTTCCCTAATTTGGTTAATATATTTTTTTTGTCTTTATTCATCACGATATTTTGACTGTTAAAAACGATGAAGGTTTAATTGTCGTCGGAAAAAAATTGTTCAATTTTCTTTAGTGCATGGTGGTAGGATGCTTTCAAAGCACCAACCGAGGTGCCAAGTATCTCGCTCATTTGCTCGTACTTCATTTCATCGAAATAGCGCATGTTGAACACCATGCGTTGCTTTTCGGGAAGAGTGTTGATGGCTTTTTGAAACTTGACTTGCAGCTCGTCCCCGTCAAAATAAGGGTCAGACTCAATGTCGTTGACAAGGAAAGCATCGTCGCCGTCGATTGAAACTTGGTTGCGGGCTTTTTCGCGAGCTATGTAAGTGAGGGTTTCGTTGACTGCTATTTTGTAAAGCCACGTGGAGAGGCGGGCATCGCCACGAAAATTATCGATGTTGCTCCACGCTTTCATGAAAGTGTTTTGCAACAGGTCGTTGGCTGTATCGTGGTCGATTACCATGCGTCTAATTTGCCAGTAAAGTGGGCGGCTGAAGTGGTTTATGATTTCGGTAAATGCGTCGCGGCACGTTGCAACATCGTGCAGCCGCGCCACAAAAACCTCGTCATTGAAATGTTCTTCTGATGCCATTGTCGTATTTACGTCGCTAAATTAGCGCAAATATTTTAAATAGGTAGTATTTGGTACTGTTACTTTCCGTAAATTTTGCGAAATAATGTGATATCCTGTTTATGGCTCGTCTGAAATTTGAAATTTGAGTTGAAATTTGAGTGAAATATGGGACACATTTTTTTCGCAAATATTGCACATATCACTGCAATCAGTTATCTTTGCACGGATAAACACTGTGATATTAATTGTTGCAAATCCGCTGATAGTGCTCAAAAAAGTTTGGCAAGGGATTTGCTTTTATGAATGAAAAGGTTTTAAAAAGATTGTTTTAGGGTGGAATTGAGAGAAGTTCCCCCATAATTTAGAGAAACTATGGGAAATTACAGAAATTTTGAAATGATGTCTAAATGCAAGGTTTTACCTTCTCATGCGTATCATCCGAATGCCGCCTTAGCGGCAGCGCGTCGCCAAGGTTACGTAGCGTTACCGCGAGGCGAGAGGTATGGTAAATCGACTGCCGCGTAATCGGGGGAGTCGGTGGCAAAGGTGAAAGAAAACTTGCGACAGGCCGGAAATAGAATGTAAAGCGTAAAGCCGGCGTGTTTGAAAGCACGAGGCATACGCAGGATTCTATTTCTGCAACGAATGCTCGAACTCCAATCAACGGAGTCTCTATGGTAAATTTTCCAATCGCAAGGTGAAGAAGGGCTTTGCCTTAAAGACGATTGCGATTTAGGAAGATTTTATTTGAAATAATTGGGTCTATTAAAATTCGGCAGAAGTATATGAATTTTAAATCGACTATTATTATATATAGTAACGAACTATTGCCGGGATGCCATTATGGCAGAGGCATGACGTTTTCATATTTTAAAGTAAAATAAGGAGTTAACCCTAATACCACATTTTATTCATACTATTTTTTTCCTAAGGCTATGCGATGTGATTTCGTGTAGCCTTTTTTATGTCGGGCAAGGTATGCTTTTTTACCAAAAGGTATTATATTTGCAGGGATAAATCTATAAAAATAGAAATGAATCAGAGCAAGATGAAGAAGTTTAATGTTTTATTATTGACAGTAGCATTGGCTGTTGCCGGTTCGCTTAATGCGAACGCTTTTGACTGGGGCAGCTTGTTAAGCGGGGCTTTGAATAGCGCCAACAACAATAATACCACCGATTCTGCCACAAATTCTTCGGCCTCTTCGGGCGGGTCGATATTGAGTGGAATTCTTGGCGGCGTGTTGCAGAACGACAACCTTGAAGTAAAGGATTTGGCCGGGACATGGACCGTAAGCGGCCCGTCGATACAGTTTAAGAGCGACGACATCCTAAAGCAGGCAGGCGGCGCGGCGGCTGCTTCGGTGGTGAAAGAAAAGCTGATGCCGTATTATAGCAAGCTCGGCCTTGACGGCATGACTATGAAGATAACCGCCGAGGGCGAAATAACGGTAACGTTGAAAAGTGGCAAATCTTTTAGCGGAACCATTAAGAAGGGCGAAAAAGAGGGCGAGATGGTGCTCGGATTCAACAAGTTGTCGAGTACAAGCAAGATAGGCAATATAACGGTTCAAGTATCGAAATCGATTTCGGCACTTAGCTTAATGGCCGATGTGTCGAAGTTGCAGTCGTTGTTGACGCTCGTTTCCGACAAGCTGAACGTGGAGCAGCTGTCGGCCATAACAAGCCTGCTCGAAGGCTACGACGGAATATATGCCGGCTTGGAATTTACAAAATAACGAAAATGCGAGATGCCTCGTGTGGACATGAGTTCCGGCATTTAATAAAGCAAGATTTGACTCAACATTAAAAATAATGGATAAAAGCCGTCTCGTCTATAAAAGAGGCGGCTTTAAAATTTCTTGGAAGATGAAAGTTGTTGTGGCATGTGATTCTTTTAAAGGCTCGGCAACGTCGGACGACGTAAATTCGGCCGTGGCGCGTGCTTTTTGCGATGTCATTCCCGGTTGCAGTATAGTTACCGTTCCAATCGCCGACGGGGGTGAAGGAACAGTCGAGGCACTGGCACGGGCGGCGAAGTGTGGAATGAAACGCGTAGAGTGCCGCACTTTCGATCCATTGATGCGCCCTGTCGTTGCAGAATATGTGATTCTTGACAACGATGACACGGCGATAATAGAACTTGCCGCCGCCTCGGGACTGCCATTAGTTGAGCCGCGGCTTCGCAACCCGCTTGTAACCACCACATATGGCACGGGGCTGCTTATAAAGGATGCAATCGAGCATGGGTGCAGGCGTTTCGTCATTGGCCTCGGTGGCAGTGCCACAAACGATGGGGGCATGGGGCTGCTTGTGGCTTTGGGCTATAAATTCGTCGATGCATGTGGCAACCGGCTGGGGCCTGTGGGGAATAACCTTGTGCGTGTTGCGCAAGTCGATGGATCTGAGGTTGACGGTAGAGTGGCATCGTGTGAATTCACGGCTGCTTGCGATGTAACTAATCCATTGGTGGGCGAGGATGGCGCAGCATATGTTTTTGCGCCTCAGAAGGGTGCAGACGAGCAAGCGGTGAAGCTGCTCGACTGCGGGCTTGCGACGTTTGCTTCGGCGGTGAAGCAGTATTGCGGGAAAGATGTGTCTCTCATGCCGGGAGCAGGAGCTGCCGGTGGCGTGGGTGGTGGAATTGCAGCGTTGCTGAATGCCTCGTTGAAGCCGGGCAGCGAGATAGTGCTTGAAATGGCTCGCTTTGACGATATAATAGCCGATGCCGACCTCGTAATTACAGGCGAAGGGAAAATAGATGCGCAGACTGCGATGGGGAAGGCGGTAAACGCTGTGTCGGCTCATTCCCGCAGGGCCGGTGTGCCTGTGGTAGTCTTGGCCGGGGCGGTGGATGTGGGGGGCGTTGACGACAGCCGGTTTGCCGCAATGTTTTCCATCCAGCCATTCCCTGTTTCGACCGAATATGCCATGCAGAATGCGGTAACGTTGCGTAACACGTATTTTACAGCCCGGCAGATAGCCAAGTTATGGCAGGCGTCAAGACATGCTTGAACTCACAAAATCTACACATATTTTCGGTTCCTTTATATGGAAAAATGTGCGATTAATAGCAAATAATTCAAAAAAGGTATTGACAAACGGCTTTGTCGGTTGTATTTTTGCAACGGTTTTTGTGTGAATCGCATAAGAAACGGTTGCATCGATGGGCAATTCGGTAAAGAAATCAAAAATATCATACGTAAACACCAATATCACTTCGATAATTAGTGTTGCATTAGTCCTTTTGCTCTTGGGAATGGGAGCGATATTGGGCTTGTTTGCCCGGAGTGCCACCGAGCGGATACGGGCAAACATCGGTTTTGACGTGTCGATGTCGGATGCGGCAAGCGACATGCAAATTTTGGAAGTGAAACGCCAATTGTCGTCGGCACCATACACGGCAAGCGTAAAGTATGTGTCGAAAGAAGAGGCTCTGCTCGCATGGCAGCAAGAGACCGGCGAAGACTTGATGCAGGTGCTTGGCTTCAACCCTCTCACGGCCGAATTTGAAGTGCATGTGAAGCCTGAGTATGCGGTGGCCGACAGCTTGGGCGCGATTGAAATGTCTCTGTCGCGCAATCCTGCCATAGAGTCGGTGCAGATTCACAGAGATCAAGTAGAGGCGATAAGCGACAACATACGCAGCATACTGACCGTCCTCGGAGTGGCGGCTATTGCATTGTTGATAATTTCGTTTGCGTTGATTAACAATACAGTGCGGTTGACGGTTTATTCGCGCAGGTTCCTCATATACACAATGAAACTTGTAGGTGCCACTCCCGGGTTCATCCGCAGGCCCATAGTCGTGAGCAATATCATAAATGGCTTGATAGCGGCTTTGCTGGCTTCGGTATTGTTGAGCGCAGGACTTTTTTATATACATAAAGTCGAGGGAGGTTGGTCTATGATGTTTACTCCCGCCGAAGTGTGGTGCGTGTATGGAGGCCTGGTGGTCGTGGGAATCGTGTTGTGTTGCATAGGCGCGGTTCTCGCGTCAAACAAATACATACGTCTCGACTATGATGAGTTGTTTAAGCGATGAGACAAATGATTTTAAAAATAAAAAGTGACGCAAATAAAATGAAATCAAGCATAGGAGCAAGCAGCAGGGTTAACGCCTCAAACGCTATTTCAAAAGACGATGAAAAGATGAAGTATAGCAGTCAATTTCCGTTGACCAAGATGAATTTTGTGCTAATGGCTGTTAGCGGCTTGCTTATAATCGTGGGATTCTTGCTTATGCTTGGCGGAGCCAACGACGGGGAAACGTTTAACAATGACATATTCAGCACCCGGCGGATTGTCGTTGGCCCTACGATGGCATTTCTGGGCTTTGTTGCCATGGCCGTATCGATTATATATAAGCCTAATCGGAAATAAAACCGACAAGGACAATGGCGTGGCACAGTGTCGTGTTTGCGCTGCTGTTGACAGCAGCGATGTGTGAACGTGCAACTATAACAAATTATAAAAAATCATTACGGTAAGAGACAGTAGCCGTATAAAATTAAGTTCGTAGTATGGATATATTTCAATCAATCATTATTGCCATCGTTGAAGGTCTAACCGAGTTCTTGCCCGTGTCTTCAACAGGACACATGATTATAACGCAGGAGATGCTTGGCGTGGAATCGACTACTTTTGTGAAAGCATTTACGTTTATCATACAATTTGGTGCCATCTTGTCGGTGGTATGTTTGTATTGGAAGCGTTTTTTCCGTCTTAAACCGGTTCCCGAGGGGAAAAAAGGGTTAGAAGCATTTCTTACGAGATATGATTTTTACTGGAAACTTTTCCTTGGATTCCTTCCGGCCGCCGTGTTCGGGCTGTTGCTTAGCGACTTTATCGACGCTATGCTTGAAAGCGTCGCCGTTGTGGCCGTGATGCTCGTGCTTGGCGGAGTGCTGATGCTGTTTGTTGACAAGTGGTTTGCCAAGAATGAAGGAAGGCAAACAGCAATGACCGAGCGCCGTTCGGTAATCATAGGCTTGTACCAGTGTATTTCTATGATTCCCGGCGTGTCTCGTTCGATGGCCACGATAGTGGGAGGCATGCAGCAAGGACTGTCGCGCAAGGATGCCGCCGAGTTCTCGTTTTTTCTTGCCGTGCCGACCATGTTTGCGGCATCGGTTTACAAGATGTGGACATTGCTGCGTGAACCGGCCTCGATGCAGCAGTTAAGCGACAATTGGGTGGTGCTTGTGGTCGGAATGGTGGTGGCATTCATCGTAGCCATGCTTGCAATAAAAGGTTTTGTGAGCTACGTGACCAAATATGGCTTCAAGGCTTTTGGATGGTATCGTATAATTGTCGGCGGTGCGATAATTATAATGTTGTTATGTGGCATGAGCCTTGAAATGGCATGAGATCGGACGGAAGGTTAAGCCCCATAGAGGGGGAAGTGTTTGCGGTTGACAAGCCGTTGCGGTGGACATCGTTCGACGTGGTTAAGCGAGTGCGGGCAAAGTTGGCACATCGCTTGGGCATGAAGAAGATAAAAGTGGGACATGCCGGCACCCTCGACCCATTGGCCTCGGGCGTGCTTGTGATATGCACAGGCCGTGCGACAAAGCGCATCGACGAGTTGCAGGCACACGTTAAGGAATATGTGGCCACTTTGCGCTTTGGGGCGACGACTCCAAGTTTCGACCTTGAAACCGAGGTCGATGCCAACTATGAATGGGAGCATATAACTCGCGAGCAGCTCGAACGTGTGCTGAAGGAGCGATTTACCGGTGTGGTGGAGCAGGTGCCGCCTGCCTTCTCGGCTTGTAAAATAGATGGGCGAAGGGCTTACAAGATGGCTCGGAAAGGGCATGAAGTGGAGCTGAAGGCCAAGCAACTTGTAATCGATGAAATCGAGCTGCTTGACTTTTCGATGCCCGAGGCTACATTGCGCATCGTGTGCAGCAAAGGAACGTATATCAGGGCGTTGGCTCGCGATATAGGAGAAGCGGTAGGCAGTGGAGCCCATCTTGTGGCACTGCGCCGCACCCGGGTGGGCGATACAAGGGTTGAAGATTGCCACAAGGTGGAAGAGCTTATCGAATATTTGCAGAATTGCGACATGGTGATGCCCGAAGAACTGGAATCGTGATAATGCAATGCGTTGAAAAATAAAAGGATATAATATAACATAATAGAAATGAAGTTATCGGAATTTAATTACAATTTGCCAACAGGGCTTATAGCCAGCGAGCCGGTGCCGGTGCGTGACGAATCGCGCTTGCTCGTGCTACACCGCAAGACGGGAGAAATTGAGCATAGGATATTCAAGGAGATACTTGACTACTTCGACAGTGGAGACGTTTTTGTGTTTAACGACACGAAGGTGTTTCCGGCACGACTTTTCGGTAACAAGGAAAAGACCGGGGCAAAAATCGAGGTGTTCTTGTTGCGCGAGCTTAACGAGGAACACAAGCTATGGGACGTGCTTGTGGAGCCGGCTCGCAAGATACGCATAGGCAATAAACTTTATTTCGGACTTGACGACTCGATGGTGGCCGAGGTCATAGACAACACAACTTCTCGCGGACGCACGCTGCGTTTCTTGTATGACGGCCCTCACGACGAGTTCAAGGCTAATTTGTATGCACTCGGAGAGACCCCTCTTCCCGATTATATAAAGCGCAGCCCGGTTCCCGAGGATGCCGAGCGTTACCAGTGCATATATGCCAAGAACGAGGGCGCCGTTGTGGTGCCGGCGGCAGGGTTGCACTTCAGCCGCGAACTGATGAAGCGCATGGAGATTAAAGGTGTGGAGCGCGGGTTCTTGACCTTGCACTCGGGGCTTGGCAATTACAGGGAAATCGACGTGGAAGACTTGACCAAGCACCGCATGGACTCTGAGCAGATGGAAGTGGGCGAAGAGTTGGTGGAACTGGTTAACACGGCCAAGGACAGGGAAAGCCGCGTATGCTCGATAGGCACGTCAACATTGCGCGCAATAGAGAGCACGGTGGGCATGAACGGACATATCAAGCCATATGCGGGTTGGACCAACAAGTTCATTTTCCCTCCGTATGACTTTACTGTGTGCGACGCTCTCGTGAGCAATTTCCACATGCCGTATTCTGTGATGCTGATGATGGTTGCGGCATTCGGAGGATATGAAGAGGTGATGCATGCTTATGATGTGGCCGTGAAGGAAAAATACCGTTTCGGGGCATACGGCGACGCAATGCTCATCATCGATTGAACATAATTTTGCATTATTCCTATCGGGAGGGCAAATTGCGTTCCCGGTAGGTAAAAAATGCATTTTTGACGACATACTAAAAAATGAGAATTGCCGTTAATAAATAAGTACAAGTCTAAAAATATAGATAAAATAGTAATATGAAGATAGGATTGCCATTTCTCGTTGTGGCCATGGCGTTGATGCTTGTCGGTTGTCATAGCAACAAGGACTTTGTATATTTCCAAAACATAGACGACAAACCCGAATTGCTCGAAAGCAAGTATAAGGAGTATGCTGTGCGAGTGAAGCCTGCCGACCAGCTGCTGATTACCGTAAGGTCGGAAGTGCCGGAGGCTACCGCCATGTATAACCTGCCACAGGTCATGTATGCCGGAAGCGCCGACCAGGAGCTATCGACGCAAGGTAAGATGCTTGCATACATCGTTGACGAGAATGGCTACATAGATTTCCCCGTAGTGGGGAAATTGAAAGTCGCGGGACTGACTACGGGCGAAGTAGCCTCTCTTGTCACCGAACGGGTGTCGAAGGACGTGCATGACCCATATGTGCGCGTGGAGATGGCGACATTCAGGGTAAACGTAATGGGCGAGGTAAACGAGCCGGGGGCAATGGAAGTGAAAACCGAACGGTACTCGATACTCGACGCGTTGAGCGACGCTGGCGACTTGACGCAATATGGCCGCCGCGACAACATTCTGCTTATCCGCGAAGAAGATGGCAACCGCACTTACCACAGGCTTGACTTAACGAGTGCCGACCTGCTCACGTCGCCATACTATTACTTGCAGCAAAACGACGTGGTGTATGTCGAGCCAAACGACGTGCGCAAGTCTAATGCCGAGTATGACCAGAACAACAGCTATAAGGTGCAAGTGATTTCCACCACCATCAGCGCGATTTCTGTAATAGCTACGTTGGTGATAGCACTTGTGCTATAGCGCATAGCCTCAATCAAAGATGTGAAGTGTTATGTTAAGCAAGAACAAGATATTTTTCACGCTTTTCGTGTTTGTATTGCTCATCCAGCCGCTTGCTCCTAAGTTGTTCAAGCCGGCCGATGAGCTTATGCTGTTCTTGTTTTTGCTTTTCGTTGCGCTCGACATGGCGGTAAACCGTGATTTCCGACGTTACAAGAGCCTGTTTGTGCTGGAAGGCGTGTTTGGCTTCTATTTCATTTTTACCGTGCTGTTCAGGGACTTCAACACCGCCGGGGCGGCCTTGAACGACTTCATATTGCAGCAGAAGGCGTTTGTGCCGTTCTTGTTGGCCTATGCCATTGCTCCGCAGTTTACCACTGGAATGAAGCAGGTGCTTAAGGCACTGTGTGTGGCTATGGCATTCCTGTTGGCAGTCATTTTTGTTACCGGGTTGACAAAGTTGGTTTTGGGACACGTATATCACCTCGGCACGATATCGATGTCGGTATCGATGCTCTACCTGTTTTGCAGCCTCGACGAGGATGGGAAGGTGTCGCAGCGTGACTTTGTTGTCGCCATAGCTCTTCTGTCGGTCGGGTTGATGAGTACCCGAGCCAAGTTTTATGGAGAGTATGTAATGGCATTGTTCATGTTTTTCATTTATCGTCCCGGAATGGTACGTAAAATGACATTCAAGCATGCTGCCGTGTTGGCCTTAGGTTTTGTCTTGGTGATAATGGTTGCTTGGACTAAGATTAAGTTGTATTTTATTACCGGAGTCGATTCTAATACGTTTGATCCAGAGGTGATGGAAACGTTGGCTCGCCCGGTGCTGTATGCGACTATGTTCCTTGTATTTATGGATTTCCCGGTATTTGGTTCGGGGCTTGCTTCGTTTGCCACACATTCGTCAACACCCTTTGTAAACTATTCCGACCTTTATTACGATTATGGCATAAATGTCATTTGGGGATTGTCGCCACAGTATCCTAATTTTATTGCTGACGCATACTTTCCCGAGTTGGCGCAATTCGGGATTGTCGGTGTTGCACTGTTCATCGCTTTTTGGGTATGGGTGTGGCGTAAGTTGCGGCTGTCATTACACCTTGGCCGCAGCCTCGAATTCTCGATTGGAGTGATAGTGGTTTGCTTTGCGATGATTGAAAACACGTCGGGTGCCACTATCTTGCAGGCGGGCGGGTATATACCAATGATGGTCTTGGGTATGTTGGTAAGTAAGTACAGGAGACTTGGCAAGCAGGATATGAAAACAATTTTATCAAAAGATTATATACAAAATTAAACGATATGGCATATATTAACAAAGATACAATCGACCTCCGGCGTTATAAAGCTGCGGTCATGCGATATAAATGGTTGTATATCGTGACGTTTGTCGTGCTGATGTCAGGTTCGATATTTTTTGCCTTGACACGTGAGCCTAAATATGAAGTGTGGACATCCATTTTGATAGAAAACGAGGATAATTCTGGCGGACTGTCGTCGCTCATGAGTCAGGCGGCGCGCATGTTTTCAATGGGAGGGAGTGGAAGCTTCTCGGTTGACAATGAACTGCTCGTTATGCAGTCTCGCACCGTCTTGACCGGTGTGGTAAAGGACCTTGGTTTGAATCGCCAATACTACTTGAAAAAGGGGTTCATGCGCAAGCAGACGCTTTATGGCAATTCACCATTACTCGTTGTGGCCGACGAGCATTATTTCGATACCGCCGCCGTAGGCTTCCAGTTTAAAGTGGAACTAAAAAAGAACGGTAAAGCCGACGTGAAAGCAGTGCAGGGATTCTTCACCACGCTGTATGAAGGCATCGATCTCGACTTGCCTGCTACGGTCACGGTGGATGGCGCACAGTTTACTTTGCTGCCTACCGATGATTATGTGAAAGGCGAACAGTTGGCGATGAACATATTTTTGTTCAACAACCAAAAGGTGATTGAGGACTTGTCGGAGGCAATCGTGATAACCGATGGCGGAAACGGAACCAACGGCATATTTGTCAATTATGATTCTCCGAGCTTGCAGTTGTCGAAGGACTTGCTTAACATGATGGTCGCAAAGTATAACGAGCGCAGGCTTGAGAGCCGTCAGGAAAAGGCCGCAAAGGGTGTCGAGTATATCGACCGCCAACTCAGCATAGCGTATGCCAACCTCACCGACTGCGAATCGCGCATGGAGCGGTTTAAGGCCGAAAACAACTTGACCGACATTCCTGCCGAATTGCAGGTATTGCTTGAATCGTCGAGCAAGATAACCGAATCGATGCTCGATGTGCAGTCGCAAATAGCGATGTGCGACTTGATGCTCGGTTTCTTGAAATCGGACGACAGCAAATATTCGCTTGTGCCTACGACCGAAAGCGGCGAAGCCGCCAATGAGGTCGTGAATCAATATAACGAGCTTGTATTGCAACGAATTAAGTTGATGCGTTCGGCCAAGCCCGACAACAAGGCTCTTGCCGAGGCTACAGAGGCTATCGATGCCATGCGCGGAGTTGTGGTTGAAAGCGTGGAGCAGCAGAAGAAGAACTGCAATGCGGCTCTCGCCACGCTCGAAGGCCAGGTCAGCCGATTCACCTCGCGCCTTGACAGCGCTCCCAAGCTTGAACGCGAATACCTTGATTTGTACAGGGAAAGCACGATGATGAACGAGCTGTACCTGTTCTTGCTCGGGAAAAAGGCCGATTACCAGTTGACGATGGCCTCGGTTGACGTGCCGGGTACTGTAATCGACAGAGCGTATTGCAAGGAGAACGAGCCGTCGCGCTTGAGCAGTATAGTATTCCCGATAATAGGCTTGATTTTCTCGTTGCTGTTGCCGACGCTGTTCGTATTGTACCGGCTATACAGGCATAACGTGGTCAACAAGGGGTATGACATGCCCGTAGCGGTAAAAACGAGCGATGATTATACGATATGCGAGGGAGCATCGGCATTGCGCCCGGTGATTCTTGCAAGAGGTTTCCATAAAATCGTGCCTGTCTTGTATGACGGAAATTGTGAAGGCGCGGTCGCCACGCCGGTTTCTGTCTTGTGCGATAAATTGGCCGCTGCGGGCAAGAAGGTGCTGCTACTCGACTTGTGTAATCTGTATGGAGGCGAGTGCCGGCTTGACAACCTGTCGCAGGCCGAGCCTGTGAGGGTGTCGTCTGGTTTAGAACGTGCAAGCTATGACGGAGAGCCTTGCGACTTGCTTCTCAACGATAAGTTTGCCGACTGGCTACAGTCTCGGGAAGAAAAATATGACAGGGTGCTGATTGTTGCCTCATATGGGCATGAAGTATTCGAGGCTCTTAAGAACACAGCCGATGACGGTGTGTCGCCGGTTGTTTACTTGGCCGTGTCGGGAAGCACCTTGCGTAGCGAGGTGGCTCGCGTCGCAGCCGAAATGTCGGGCGAGAAAATTATATTTGGAATTGTTTGAGCAAGAAATGAGAGTATTACAGGTACATAAGTATAATTATCTGCGAGCCGGAGCCGAATCGGTGTTTTTCAATACGATTCGGTTGCTTGAGGAGCATGGTCATGCGACTGCACGATTTTGTACCCACCATCCTCTCAATGAGCCGTCGGAGTATGACAGGTACTTTGTCGATGCGCCCGAAATAAGGGACATGAAAAGTGTGTGGCGCAAGATTGGCAGTATTCCGCGGTTTATAATCAACCGGGATTCGGTGCCTAAGTTGGAACGGCTCATTGCCGACTTCCGTCCCGATATTGCTCACTTGCACAACATTTTCAATGGCCTGTCGCTGTCGATATTGCCTGTGTTCAAGCGGTGTGGCGTACCTGTGGTGATAACGTTGCACGACACTCGTTTCATATGCCCTACCACTCAATTCAATTTGAAGGGGAAACTGTGTGACAATTGCTTAAAGACCTGGGGAATCAATTGCGGGTTGCACAGGTGCTTTGAACACAACTTCCCCAACAGCTGGATGTGCGCGTTGGAGTTGATGCATAAGGAACGTTTTTTTCCGTATGACGATTATATCGACCGATATATATTCGTGAGCCATAAGTATATGGAGTTCCATGCAAAGAGGCATGCCTATTTCAGCGAGAAAGGGACTGTACTCTACAACTTTGCGTCTCACATTAATGATGTAAAACCCGCGTTTGGGCATGGCGATTATTTCTTGTTTTATGGCCGTATAACAGAAAGCAAGGGAATCCTTACGCTTATCGATGTGATGCGTCGTATGCCCGACTTGAAACTGCACGTAGTCGGTACGGGGCCGCTTTTGGAGCAATTGCGGCGTGAAGAATTGCCAAATGTGAAATTCTTTGGTTATAAAAGCGGAGATGAACTTTTCGATCAGGTGAAGAATGCTTCGTTTGTAGTGGTGCCGTCGGAGTGGGAAGAGAATAATCCCATGACGATAATTGAAAGTTACATATACGGGACTCCTGTAATAGGTTCGTCAATGGGCGGAATTCCCGAGATCATTGAAGAATGGAAGACGGGGTTTGTGTTTAAGGCGTTTGACAAGGATGCGCTTGCTTCGGCCATCAGGCGGGCATCGCAAGTGCCGCCTGAGCATTACACAGAAATGTCGCGCAACGCCCGGCAGTTTGCCGAGACGCATTTCGACCCCGAAGTCCACTACAATGCGTTGATGCATATATATGAAGAAGCCATAAACAGACATAAACAAACTCGACCATGAAAATAGTAGTTACCGGAACTCGTGGAATCCCTAACATAATGGGCGGGGTGGAGACGCATTGCGAGGAACTGTTTCCGCGCATTGCCGCCATGGGGCATGACGTGACGGTGATACGCCGCTCGTGTTATGTGACCGATGACAACAGGCGTGATGAATATCGCGGGGTGAAGCTGAAGGACGTGTATGCCCCGCGGAAGAAGAGCCTTGAAGCTATTGTGCACACATTCCTCGCCGTGATTGCCGCAAAGCGGATGAAAGCCGACATATTGCATGTGCATGCCGTCGGCCCTTCGATTGTAGTGCCTTTTGCCCGCTTGCTCGGCATGAAAGTGGTGATGACCCACCACGGCCCCGACTACGACCGCGACAAGTGGGGGAAGTTGGCTCGTGCGGCATTGAAGCTCGGGGAACGCAATGGCGCGAAGTTCAGCAACGAAGTCATTGCCATATCGAATGTTATAGTCGATATCCTGCAAAGCAAATATGGCAGGCGGTCTAACTTGATATTCAACGGGGTCAACAGGCCGGTGGTCTCGGGCAAGACCGATTATGTGGAATCGCTCGGCCTTGAACCGGGGCGTTATGTCGTGGCAGTGGGACGGTTTGTGAAGGAGAAGTGTTTCGACCAGTTGATAGAGGCTTATGGCCGTATTGACGGGTGCGGCTTCAAGCTTGCCATAGCAGGAGATGCCGACCACGAGGATGAGTATTCGCGTTCGCTCAAGGCGATGGCGCACGACCGTGGCGTGGTGTTGACTGGATTTATTCGAGGAGAGCGGATGAGCCAGCTTATGAGCCATGCGGCTTTGTTTGTATTGCCGTCGTCGCACGAGGGATTGCCCATTTCGTTGCTCGAAGCCATGAGCTATGGTCGCGACGTGCTTGTGAGCGACATACCTGCCAACAAGTTGCCAGAGCTTGAGCCAACAGACTTCTTTCCATGTGGCAATGTCGATGCTTTGCGACGGGCAATTGAGCGAAAACTGCAAAATGTACAATCTGCCCGGGCATATGATTTACATAATTATGACTGGGACAACATAGCACGCCAAACTGTGGCTGTGTATCGGAAAATTATATTCAATTAGTTGACACGCGTATGGCCCGTAAAAACAGCATCGATAAAAAAAATATTATAACGATAGATTTTGAAGTAGATGACAACTGGTCGTTTGTCGAGATTCTCAGCAATATGGCAAGAGGGCAGTGGGTTGTTAAGAAAACTGTCACTAAGAGGTTTCATGTTGGGTGGAAAAACGTGTTGAGGCATTTTTTGTATTTCTGTGTTGCCTTGAATGTTTTATTAAACAGGCATAGGTACAATAAGATAATAGGATATCAGCAATTTCATGGGTTAGATTTTGCCTTATTGTCTCGTATGCTACATCTTAAAAAAGTAAACGATCTTACAATAATGACATTTATTTACAAGAGGCGACAAGGTGCTTTTGGCACGTTGTATCATAAGTATATCGACTATGCTGTTTCGAGCAAATATGTCGATAGAATAATATGTTTTGCCCGTGAAGAATGTGATTATTATAAAGAACAGTTTCCAAAAGCGAGAGGCAAGTTTGTATTTGTCCCGTTAGGATTCAAGCCTGTTGAGGGTTTCGATATTTCAGACAATGGAATTATATTTGCCACTGGGCGAAGTAATAGAGATTATGATTTTCTTATCGATACATTGAAAGATTCACCGTATAAGGTGGTCATTGCATGCGATATCTATAAAAATAAGAATGTACCTGCGAATGTCAAAATATTAAATAACTGTTATGGCAAAGATATGTTTTACTTGATGTCTTGTTGCCATTGTGTTGCCATTCCATTGAGGGATTTGAAGATATCTTCGGGGCAAATTGTTGCTATCCAAGCAATGTCGTTGGGAAAGCCTGTGATCTGTACCGATTCTATTGGCCTTAAAGATTATGTGGACAATGGCGCTACCGGTTTTTTTGCAGAAAATAAAAAGGATGTTTGGTTAGGGCTGATAAAGAAATTATATGATGACAAAACGTGTTATAAAGATATGTGCATAAAGTCGGCAAATGCTTATAAGAACGAGTTTTCGGTAGATATCATGTATAAACGTATAGCAAGGATTATAGGATAAGATTATGACAGCAGTGTCAAGCGGACTCTAATGGCTTTGTGAGCATTGAAACATCTTGAAATAGTGAAATAGTACAAAGATTGACATTTTATTGTTGGTAGTGATTTGTGATTGCACTTCTTTTGCTGTATATTTGTAAATTATAATCATAAAAAACGGAAGTGTTGTCAATTAAGGTTATATTGAGTTGACCGGTTCCATGTATGAGTGTGTGAAATAATATATGGAAATGGCCACAGAAAGCAGGAAGAAGAAATTCTTAAAAGACATAGGGATTTACGCCATAGGAAATTTTGGGTCAAAATTGATTACATTTCTTATGGTTCCGTTATACACTTATTATGTTTCGGATATAAGTGATTTTGGTTATTATGACGTGTGCTTGTCTGCCGTGCTTTTTCTACTGCCGTTTGTGACATTGCAATTACGTGACGGGGCGTTTAGGTTCTTGGTAAATGCAGAAGACGACAAAGAGAGACAAAAACTTGTGCTGTCGGTCGTGTATAAGTCTTTGGCTGCGATGTTGGCCATGTCAATGCTGTTGGTTGCGGCGGTGTCGCTGTTTTTCCATGTCAAATATATTTGGTTCTCTTTTGGGTTGATGTGTGCAATGGGCTTGCTTGAAGTGGTATCGCAAGTAGCGCGCGGGCTTGGTGACACCAAGGCATTTGTGGCATCGGGAATATTGGCTTCGTTTGGCGTAGGGATATTCAGCATATTGTTTGTTGTTGTTTTAAAACTCGGTGTTGTCGGGATTTTTATTGCCAATATACTCGCAAGGTTGGTTGCAATATTATATATAGAATTGAAAGTCGGCATCATAAGGAAGTATTTGTCGGGAGGAGTCTATGGCGATAAAAAGGCTTTGTTTAGAGAGATGCTGAAATATTCACTGCCACTGATTTTTGTCACAATGTATTGGTGGCTTACTAATTGCAGCGACCGCTTTTTCATAGCGCATTATGTGGGGCTTGAAGGCAATGGAATATATTCGGTAGCAGTGCGTTTTACGGCCATATTGCAGACTTTTGGGGTGATTTTTTATCAAGCATGGCAGGATTCGGCATACAGACAGTACAACAGTCCCGACCGTAACAGCTTTTTTTCGAGCGTGTTTAATAGCTATATCTTTGTAATGGCGATTGTTCTGTTGCTTTATACTTTTGGGCTGAAGGTGGTTTATACATGGCTCGTGGATGATCAGTATCAAGCAAGCTTGGAATATATATATCCGTTAGGGATATCGGCATTGCTATATACAATGGTACAATTTACGAATATAATCTATCAGTGTGCATTTGACACGCAACGCACAGTGCCGCAAATGGTAGTGATGTCGATAGTCAATATCGTGCTTAATTTCTCCTTTGTGAAGTGGCTTGGAATATATGGTGTAATAACGGCTTCGATAATAACATATCTCATATTGCTGCTTTATAGATTCTTTGACATAAAGCGATATCTTAAATTGGAATTACGCGTTACCACGATAGTTCCCGTTGCGATTGCAGCGTTTGGATTTATTCCTTTTTATTACGACACTATGGTCTGGATTGACATATTGGTTGTTGTTGTTTCGATCGTTGTTATGCTATTGGCTTTGCCAAAACAATATAGGGAAATATTAACTTCTAAATTTCACAGGAAGTTTTGACCGATTTTGCAAATGAATAATCGCTGCCATATATGTGATTATTACTTGATGCAAATTCGATCTCTCTGAGACCGTTCTCTCATAAGAATTTCGGCCAGTGCAAGTTGCGTTTCGCTTGCATGTCGGTTAAGCATCATGACGGTTCCGCCGCCACCTTTTTGCTTAATCGTTAATAAATTGTTGTAGCAATTTTATTGATTTTTCCCTTTGAGCCGAGATTATGGCGTTTGCTGCGGTAAAATTCATAAGTCGATTTAGCGGTTCAAAGTCGTTTTCGCTTGCAGCCAAGCGAGATTGTAACTCTGTAAGTTGTAACAGGTCTCTATTGCGGCAAGATGATTGCTCGTCGGTTATATATTCAATGAACGGTGTGTTGAAAATAATGGAAAAAACCGTTCCGTGGAATGAATCGGTGACTATCATTTTTGCCTTTTGAAAGTGTGATAGGAATTTACTGATATTTGGTAGATAAACGAGTCGGCCGCTTCGTGATATTTGATGCAAGTTGGGCGATATTCTGTATAATGGCAGATTCATTTTATTTGCGATTTGTTGGGCATATCGGTCAAATGATTGGTCGCTGTGAATCTGGTATGCAAGAACGCAGTCTTTTACCTCTGTTTTTTCATTAATAAAGTTTTCCCATTGCCGGGCATCTAATAAAAGAGCCGGGTCTAAGACGGTGCCGTCGCAGTGGATGCCTATTTGTTTCAACATTTCCACTGCGCTATTCTCCCTCACCGATATATATTTGTATCGGGATAGAAGTTTCTTGTAGTCGTTAAGCGTTTCCCAGGGTAGCGTGGCTTTGCCAAAACTTGCGGCATATGCGACTTTTTTCTTGTCGTCACCTACAAATGACAAAAAGTAGGCTGGGTCGTAATTTTTGTCGGCAAATGTACTCCATACTTGGTCGCTACCGGTCATAAACAGATCGGCATCAAGTTTCTTCAAATCGCTGACCGAACTGCAACGATTTGTGAGGTGCAGGTATTTTTCCCTTGTGCGTCGGAAGTATGTTTCACTTAATTTTTCGGACGGATACCTCATTAGTATGTATGCAATTCTTTTTAATGGACTGCTGTTCCACGATTGATTGCATTTTAGCGAAGATATAATCCCTTTGAATCCATGTTCGTTGCTGCGCAAGTAGTCGATAATTTCGCATCGATGTCCGAGGCTTTCAATCGCTGTTTGCAACGCCAATGCTTGAAGTACTGAACCATAATTTACAGGTGCGTGCCGTGTGATAACTTTTATATTCATGCCTTAAGAGCCTTTCTTAGTCGGTTGATTAATGTGCGCAATGGGTGGCGTAACAGTCTTTTAATTTTTTGCCTTTGTATGTATGGCAAGACTATGTTGCATGTATCGCCAAGCGTGCAGTCATCACTTTTAAGCTTGTCCATCACATTGTTTTTTATGGACGGATAATGTGGGCTTGTTTTCATCTGCCCCTCGGCAACTGTTTTAAATTTATAAGGTTCAATGTGCAGTGTTTCCGTCTGGTTGAGTAATTTTTCTCCGATTGGAGTAAATGATATTACAGCATTAACTCCGGCTTCGTTGTTTCGGAACTTGTTCCCCCACATGTCGCCTATGCGTATGTCGGCAGCCGACTTGTCGTATTTATATTTGCAGTTTTCATAACATTGCTTGCCAAGGCATGTGTCACTAAGGAACATACGATAAAACATATCTCCCTTTGTGGCAATGGAGATAACTTTATTTCCTTTTGCATTGCCGATATTCATTACCCATGAATTATGCCATCCTTTAGCTTTATTGCGCCATGACACATAGGAGAATTCTCCTTCCCCTATTTGCTGTCTGACCCATTGTGAGTATTTGTCCCATAGGTGCATTGTAGGGACTCCATGACAGAAGAAGTCCATCAATATGAAGTTTTCTTCTTTTTTAAACAATCTTATGTATCGGCGGAATGAGTCTATTTGGCATGGAGTTCCGATAATAAGATACTTCTCATTGCGGTTGACAGCCCGAAAAGCATCGACGGTATAACTTTGAATGTATTTGCTGCCGATGGACGCATCCAGTTCTTCCGCCGATTTGGCAATGTAATGTTCGGCTCTGTTTGTTTCGGGGTTATATTTAACCCCGCATATTTTAAATCCATGCTTTAACAAGTGACGGCTAAGTTCATAACTTGCCCCCCCCGAAGAACACTTATGGCGAATTTCGCTGTTGCTACTCCATGCCGCATAGCAGCCGATTGGAGATAATTCTGCACTGCGCTCGTTATGAAAGAAAGCGCATACCGAAGTGCATAGCCCGCAATCGGTACACTTGTCGGGATGTGTGATATGAGGTTCATAGAAGCCGTCATCATTGAGTCTTATTTCAATAATGCGTTGCCCACACACGGTTGCGCACATGCCGCAACCATAGCAGTCTTTTATGCTTGATACGTTCTTCATCAACGGGCAAGATATGGATGTGATTACACGTTAAAGCGGAAGTGCATTATGTCGCCGTCTTGGACCACGTAGTCCTTGCCCTCGACATACATCTTGCCTGCTTCTTTTACGGCAGCCTCGCTGCCGAGAGCCACATAGTCGTCATATTTAATCACTTCGGCACGGATAAAGCCTTTCTCGAAGTCGCTGTGTATCACTCCGGCGCATTGCGGAGCCTTGCTGCCACGGTGGAATGTCCATGCGCGTACTTCTTGCGGCCCGGCTGTGAGGAATGTCTCAAGGTTTAGCAGCTTGTAAGCGGCCTTTATGAGGCGGTTTACGCCCGATTCTTCAAGTCCTATCTCGGCAAGGAACATTTGCTTGTCGTCATATGAGTCGAGTTCGGCGATTTCCGATTCTATTTTGGCTGCGACAATGAGTATCTCTGCGCCTTCTTCCTTCACTGCCTCGCGCACCATGTCAACGTATCGGTTGCCGTTGACGGCACTTGCGTCATCGACGTTGCACACGTACAGGACCGGCTTGTTGGTGAGCAGAAACAGGTCGTGAGCGGCTTTTAATTCCTCCTTGGTTTCAAATTGCACGGTGCGGGCAGCCTTGCCTTGTTCGAGAGCTTCCTTGTAGCGGCTCAGCACCTCGTATTGCAGCTTGGCCTGCTTGTCGCCGCCGGTCGTAGCCTGCTTCTGCACGCGCGTGATTCGGCTCTCGATTGTTTCGAGGTCCTTCAGTTGTAGCTCATAGTCGATTATCTCCTTGTCGCGAACAGGGTCAACCGAGCCATCGACATGGGTGATGTTGTCGTCGTCGAAGCAGCGCAGCACGTGCAGTATGGCATCGGTCTCGCGAATGTTGGCAAGGAACTTGTTACCCAGGCCTTCGCCCTTTGACGCGCCTTTCACCAATCCTGCGATATCTACAATCTCGACGGTTGTCGGGACTATTTTTTGCGGGTTGACGAGCTTGGCAAGCACGTTGAGCCTTTCGTCGGGGACGGTGATTACGCCCACGTTGGGTTCGATTGTGCAGAAAGGGAAATTGGCCGATTGTGCCTTAGCGTTTGAGAGACAGTTGAATAGGGTCGATTTGCCCACGTTGGGCAGTCCCACTATACCACATTGAAGAGCCATATCTATTTATATCGTTTTATAAATTATTGTGCAAAGGTAGTGCAAGGCCGTCGCACGGCAAAACAAAATCGGCGGTTTTTTGCGCCGGGCGACGGCCTGCGTCAAGAAAAGACCGCCCTGCCGTGACAGAAACAGGCTCTAATGTCAAGTACGTTTTATTGTAAAAAGCAGGTCGTCGTGTTTGCCCGAATTTATGTCATCTATGATGTTTTTTATTACATCGAGCAGAGGCAAAAGGTCGTTGTGGATGATATGAAATATTTCATCGGGGTCGGTGGCTGCATATTCATGTGATATTATGTTACGCAAGGCGAATATGTTACGCCACGGAGTTGAGCTGTATTTCGTGCCGAGGAACTGCTGTCGGGTTAATGTGTCGATTTGTTTAAGTGTCTCTCCGATTGTTTGAAGGCACATACATGTGCTGTTATATAAAATCATGCCATATTGTGTCGCAAGAAAGTCGCTTCCCGACGACACTTTGCAGGTGGTGTCGATTATGAATTCGCCTTGCTTGACCGTGTATGCAAGCATGTCGGCGATTCGGTCTTTAAACAAAGATTGCGTCATCGTTCAAAGATTTTCTGAATAACGGTCGCATGATTGATTTCAATGAGATTACATCTACTTTGCATTTGAACAGTTTTTCAAGCTCGTTGCGTATGTTCATGCGCGTGAAGAACGATGGCTCTTCAAGTTCTATGCATATGTCTATGTCGCTGTCATTGTTGTGGTCGCCGCGAGCCCGGCTGCCAAACAGCCCGAGTGTGATTATGCCGTAGTCTCGACCTCTTTGTTGCTTAAAGTCTCGCAACGCGGAGAGTATTTCTGCAGTTTTCATAGTTTGTTGAGCTTTGTTTGCAAAGGTAGTGCAAGGCCGTCGCACGGCAAAACAAAATCGGCGGTTTTTTGCTCCGGGCGACGGTCTGCGTCACGAAAAGACCGCCATGCCGGGACGGGATATGCCGATACCGGCGCATGTCTGTTGCGGGCTGCAAAAGGCGGAATGGTTGGTCGGTTATGCCGTTTAGGACAAATTTAATAACAAATGGCTCTTTTGCATATGGCGGAAAGTTGCGACATTTGCAGCGGATAAAGCAAATTATATTTGGTTGATAATACTTTTCTATACAGATTCTATTACATGGAGAATCCTGTTCGTGAGAACGGGGTTCTTTTTTTGCAGTGCTCGTCGGTCGGCGTATTTTCTCGCTCCATTTGCAAATGAAAGGAGCAAGGCGTGATAATACATTTTAGCATATTAGATTGGGTTTTGAAGCATATTGTGCTTACCTTTGCATTTATTTTATGGTAATTATGTCGATTGATAACATTATAGCCCAGTCGGTGGCCGATGCCGTAAAGGCGTTGTATGGCGTGGAATTCGGAGCCGAAAAGATTACGCTCCAGACCACTAAAAAAGAGTTTGAGGGAAACTTGACAGTCGTGGTGTTCCCATTCTTGAAAGCTTCGAAGAAGTCGCCCGAGGCGACCGCTCAAGAAATAGGTGAATATCTCGTTGGCAATTGCGAGGCCGTCAAGACGTTCAACGTAATCAAGGGATTCTTGAACATAGTCGTGGAGCCTGCATTTTGGTGCAATATGCTCAAGCACGTGGCTTCGGAGCCTAATTACGGCTTCAAGGAAGCAACGCCCGACAGCGAACTGGTGATGATAGAGTATTCGTCGCCAAACACCAACAAGCCTTTGCATCTGGG
>CALUNI010000010.1 GCA_944321905.1 uncultured Muribaculaceae bacterium
TGCCGAACTACTGTGGCAGCTTAAGTTCGGCATCTCCGAAGCCGCAATCTTACTTTTTAACTTCGGTAGCAGTTGCCTGAAAATAACCAAATTTCCATATTCGCCATATTTTGCTCCTGCAGACTGCAACCGTTTTTTCGGACTGACCCATCGTTTTAGCCGAGACTCGCAACAAGACGCAACAAAAAAACAGCTAAGCGAATGGCTTAGCTGCTTTTTTCAGTGTGACCCCGGAGGGACTCGAACCCTCGACCCAATGATTAAGAGTCATTTGCTCTACCAACTGAGCTACGGAGTCATTTCCGTGACGCGGTGCTGATTTCGACTGCAAAGGTACGCACTTTTTCCAACATACCAAATTTTTTGGCATTTTTTTTGCCGACCCAATCAAAATTTGTCCAAAATCAAAAGTGTTGCTTAACTTTGTACACATGATTCTGCATAGCATATCGATATTAAACTTCAAGAATATAGCCGAAGCGACGCTCTGCTTCTCTCGCAACGTGAACTGCTTCATCGGCGACAACGGCATGGGCAAGACCAACCTGCTCGATGCCATATACTACTTGAGCTTCTGCAAAAGCTATGCAGGGATGGGCGACTCGTCGCTGCTACGGCACGAATCAAACTTCATGCTCGTACAGGGACGATACGAGCGACGAGGCCGGGACGAGGAAATATCTATAGGCTTCAAGCCGGGTAAGCGCAAGTCGGTGAAGCGAGGCGGTAAGGAATATGACAAGCTGAGCAAGCACATAGGGCTGCTTCCGCTCGTGATGGTATCGCCTGCCGACTGGGAGCTGATACGAGGCACAGGCGAAGAACGCCGACGATTCGTTGACCAGATAATCGCCCAAGGCGACGGCGAATACATGGCACACCTTATAAGCTACGCACGGGCAGTGGAAACCCGCAACGCCATGCTCAGACAGGGATTCCGCGACCCGCTGCTGTTTGAAGCAATAGAGCAGCAAATGGCCAAATCGGCAACCTACATACACCGTGCCCGCACCGAATGGGTAAACGAATTCTCGCCGATATTCCTCGAATACTACCGGCACATATCCGACAGTGCCGAAACCGTAGGACTTAACTACCGCAGCCACCTCAACGAAGCCGACATGCAGCAAGTGCTTGACCGCAACCGGGAACGCGACGGGATGCTTGGATACACGTCGGCCGGCATCCACCGCGACGACGTGGAATTGCTGCTCGACGGGCACCAGATGCGCAAAATCGGCTCGCAGGGACAATGCAAAACCTACACCGTGGCAATGAGGCTTGCACAATACGACTTCTTAAGGCGGATGAGCGGTATCACCCCGTTGCTGCTACTCGACGACATTTTTGACAAGCTCGACGCGCACCGGGTCAAAAACATCATCGGCGTGGTGGCAGGCGAAACTTTCGGACAGATTTTCATCACCGATACCAACCGCACGCACCTCGACGGCATAGTAAGAAAGGTAGGTAAGGATTACCGCACATGGAACGTGAAGAACGGGAGCTTCTCGCTCATCGAATCATCGGAAACCGAAGGAGGCGACACATGAAACGCACCGAAGCCATGACCGTGGGCGACATAATAAAGCAATTGCTCAAAGAAGACCACATCGACCGCCAATTTGACGAGCAGCAAGTGGTGTATCTTTGGCCCGAAATCGTAGGTCAAGGCATAAACCGATATACCACAAGCCGATGGGTGAAAAACGGGGTGCTGCACCTGCATATTTCATCGTCGGTACTGCGCAACGAGCTGCTGATGAGCCGCAGCATTCTCATAAAACGCCTAAACGAGGCCGTAGGCAGCGAAGTAATACACGACATCGAAATTAGATAAACATGTTTAACCCACAACCCCGCATGAATCCCGACAAGCAATCACACGCAACGACGAGAGAGGAACGTCCGTTCAAGCACTCGACACAAATACAAATCAGGTTCAACGACATCGACATGCTTGGACACCTCAACAATTCCATATACTTCTCTTATTTCGACATAGGCAAGGCCGAATATTTCAACACCATACGCAAGACAAAAAACCACTGGGACAAACTCGACATAGTTATTGCCAACGTAGATTGCGACTTCCTTGCCCCGACCTATTACACCGAAGCCATCACCGTAAAGACCCAAATAACACAAGTCCGCGAAAAAAGCTTCCATGTGCTGCAAGCTATGGTAAACGAAGCCACAGGAGAAGTCAAGGCCGTGTGCCGCACGGTAATGGTTGGCTTCGACCCATCAACAGGCACATCCATGCCGTTGTCGAAAGAATGGAAAGATGCAATAACCGAATACGAAGGTCTGCAATAAGTGAGGCGGTGAGGCGGTTAACATCTCCCATCCCTTCTCCATGAAGGCCACTCCCCCACGTCAAAAGCTAAAGTGCGCCCCACCCATGAATGTGGCACGCGGCATGGGATATCCGGCCATGACCTCATAGCGACTGGCAAGCAGATTCTCGCCCCGGGCATAAAACGTAAGCCAATCAGTGGCACGAAAGCTCACCGACAAGTCCCACAGCACGAAATCTTCCTGCGTGTCGGTTTCTATGTCGGTATATAACCCCTTCACATATTGCACACCTGTCGATGCATTCCACCGGCCAAGGCCGAAGTTCACCCCACCATACAGCTTATGCCGAGGCGAGGCAAGCACAGGATTCTCCATGTGCAACCAACTGTAATTGGCCGTCACGCTCCACATGTGATTGAGCGTCCAGTCAACAGCTGCCTCCGCGCCCCAGTTCTCAATAGGCCCGGAATTTTGGTTCAGCATCCCGCTGCCGTTTGGATTAGGCAAGCGCATTATCAAGTTTTCGCCATTTATGTAAAACAGGTTGGCACTGTAAGTCAACCTGCCGCCAATCAGCCTCTGCGTGTATGACAGTTCATAGCTCCACAAGCTTTCAGGCTCCAAGTCGGGATTCTGCGGTGGGAACATATACATTTCCCGTATCGTCGGATTACGGAATCCCTTGCTCGCCATTGCTTTCGCCTCGGCATCATGCGGAAGCCTGAAAGCCAGGCCGGCCTGCGGTACCACCTCGTTGCCGGTTTGTGAATGGTGGTCGATGCGCACACCGGCATCAAGCGTAAGCCACGACACTATATCTTGCCTGAAATCGACGTACCCTGCCACTTCGTCTTGAGTCTTGTCGGCCTGGGTGTCGCGAGTCCCGTCAAAATACTCGTTCCAAGCCTTGTCCCCAAAATGGAAATAATCAACACCTGCCGTGACACGGTTTCCTTGAAACAATTGCACACTCTGGTACCAAGAAATGCCAAGCATCAAGTCATTGCTGTTGAAGCGATAATCGAGCGGCTCGTCGCCGGGTCGGTATCCGTCGTTAATCCAATGGTCTCCCCAATTGACAAAAAAGCTCAGTGCTCCCGACGTGCGGTCATACCGGTTCTCGACGGCAACCGATGCCATACCGCGAGTAATGCGTTGGTCGTTGTCGATATACGGTTCGTCAACGCTGCCGGGATTAGTTGCATTAAAATGAGTCAAATTAACGTCGCCCCATAGTTTCCATTGCCGGGAAAAATCATATCCCAATTTTACATATCCTCCATACTGCTCAAATCCCATGTTGTCGCGATGTCCGTCGGTGCGATTATATGAAGCCGTGACCGTACTCGAAAAACGTCCCTTGCGGACGCGATTCGTAGCCTCCCCTTTGAAAGATCCATACGAGCCGCCCGACACATCGACATCGGTCTTAATTCCATCCTCGGCCATCCGCCTTGTCACGATGTTCACCACGCCACCCATGGCGTTTGAGCCGTAAAGCATCGAAGCCGGGCCGCGCACCACTTCTACCTTTTCCACCATCATCGACTGATAAGCATCGGCTATGGGATGTCCCATCAAACCCATATATTGCGGATGCCCGTCTATAAGCACAAGCAACCCCGTCGTTGGCAGACCAGCCTGCGCCGGCCCGCCAATGCCTCGCAACGACATCTGCCCCGAACCGCCTGTTGATACACCATACCCCATGACCCCGCGAGAGGTTGAAAAGAAACCGGGCACCTGTGTGTTCAAAACAGGCAAAATCGACGACTGCCTGCTCTGTTCGATTTGCGACCTGCCGACAACAGATATCGTCATTGGCAAATGCCTTACATCTGTTTCGTTGCGCGTACCCGTAACCACCACATCCTTCATCAACACATTTCGCAAAGTGTCGCTTTGTGCCTGCACAACAAGCGCATGTGCCACAAGTACAAGCCAAAGTACACTTCTACTTTTCTCTATTGCCATTAGTATAACACGGTTAATTTTTTTCATGATGCAAAGATAAACCAACAAAGCCGAAACAAAAGTAGATATATTACAGCACTTCCTACCTTTTTTACTTCACAAGCCATGAAGCCTTGTTTGTGCTAAACATATTTAAATTATCATAAATAATCATATATACAGGCCAACTACAAGCCTGTAAGTTATATAATGTTGCAGATAAGGCAATAAATAAGTATATTTGCAGCAGAAAACTAAATGTTTTGAGGGAGGGGGCAGGCGGCTCCCTCATTTTTTTAAAAAACCGTTTACTAACTTTTTTAACCCTGCCCGACACCACGGCAAGTCATTAAAAGACCCTTGGTTTTACGGCACATATATTAATACAACGTATTTCCAGATGATAGACAAAGCAGCCTTGGAGAAAGTGGTCACCGACGCACTTGCCGGAAGTGACAAGTTTTTAGTCTCGGTCGAGATTTCTGCCGACAATCGCATCGTAGTCGAGATAGAACGCCGCAGCGGCAGCATCACAATCGACGACTGCGTGGAAATAAACAACTTGATTGAAGCAAATTTCGACCGCAACGTGGAAGACTATGAACTTGAAGTCGGCTCGGCAGGCTTGACCGCGCCATTCAAGATCAAAGCCCAATACGACAAAAATTGCGGCAACCCGGTAGAAGTGCTCACAAAGGATGGCAACAAGCTGCGCGGCACGTTGAAATCGGCCACCGACACCGATTTCACCATTACCATAACAAAGAAAGTTAAGCCCGAAGGTGCAAAACGCCCCATAATGGTCGAAGAAGACACAACAATCAATTACAACGATATAAAATACACAAAAAACATCATAGACTAATTCGAAGAAGACATGGCAAAGAAAGAGGAAGCAATCGACATGGTGGACCGGTTCTCTGAGTTTAAAGAACTGAGAAACATCGACAAGACCACAATGATAAGCGTTCTGGAAGAGTCGTTCCGCAGCGTCATAGCCAAGATGTTCGGCAGCGACGAGAACTTTGACGTAATCATGAACCCCGACAAAGGTGACTGCGAAATCTACCAAAATCTCGAAATAGTCCCTGATGGGGCAGTGGAAAACCCCGCCAAGCAAATCAGTCTGAGCGATGCCCGCAACGACGTGGACAACCCCGACCCCGACTGCGAGGTAGGAGAAGAACACACAAAGAAAATCGACTTTGCCAAATTTGGACGACGTGCAATCCTAAACCTGCGCCAGACGCTTGCTAGCAAGATTCTTGACCTGCAGAAAGACGCAATCTACACCAAATTCAAGGAAATGGAAGGCGAACTTGTAACAGGCGAAGTTTACCAGTTGTGGAAAAAAGAGATATTGTTGCTCGATGATGACAAGAACGAACTGTTGTTGCCCAAGGACCAACAAATCCCGACCGACTTCTACCGAAAAGGCGATACCGTGCGAGCCGTGATCCACAACGTTGACAACAAGAACAACAATCCAAAGATAACCGTCTCACGCACAAGCGACACCTTCCTGCGCCGTCTCTTCGAACTCGAAGTTCCAGAAATACACGACGGCCTGATACTAATACGCGCCATAGCCCGCATACCGGGCGAACGTGCGAAAATCGCCGTAGAGTCGTATGACGACCGAATCGACCCTGTGGGAGCATGCGTGGGCGTAAAAGGAGCACGCATCCACGGCATAGTACGCGAATTGCGCAACGAAAACATCGACGTGATTAATTACACCAGCAATCCGTCGCTTTTCATACAACGCGCATTAAGCCCCGCAAAAATATCATCGATACGCATCGACGAGGAAAACAAGCACGCCGAAGTGTTCTTGAAGCCCGAGGAAGTGTCGTTGGCAATCGGCAAGGGCGGCTTGAACATACGCCTGGCCACTATGCTCACAGGATACGACATAGACGTTTACCGCGACATCGAGGATAATGAAGAAGACATCTACCTTGACGAATTCAAGGACGAAATCGACTCGTGGGTAATAGAGGCGCTGAAAGACATGGGATGCGCAACCGCCAAGGCCGTCCTTAACACACCTCGCGAAGAACTCATAGAAAAGGCCGACCTTGAAGAAGACACCGTAGATAACGTCATCAAGGTGTTGAAAGCCGAATTTGAAAATTGATTTTGCTCCCGACCATACGGCAGAAAGTGAAAAAGAAAGCCTTTCTGCCGGGGTCTTCCCTCTTGATATATGGTATAATTAATGCTTCATCGTTATAACAGTTTTAACAATCGTATATGCCCGTAAAGATAAGTAAAGTAGCAAAAGATTTGAATGTGGGGACTCAAACCATAATTGATTTCCTAAGCAAAAAAAACATCACAGTGGAATCTAATCCAAATGCCCGCATTTCTGACGAACAACACAAAATGCTGCTTGACGCATTCCGCACCGACAAAGACCAACGAATAAAATCGGACAACTTCATCAGCGAACGGCGCCAAGAGAGAGCAAAACCTGCCCAACAGCCCAAGCAGCAACGGAAAAGCGAAAACTTCATTTCCACTGCATCTCAAATACCCACTCCAAAGATAGTGGGCAAAATCGACTTGTCTCAAGCCGGGAAACCGAAGCAAGCCATCAAACCAGAACCCGCGGCAAAGCCGGTACCACAAGAGGAAATTGCCAAGCAAGAAGAGATTGTTGCAACTCCTCAAGAGGTCGAGACTGCCACTGAAACTCAACCTCAAGCAGAGGAAAAAAATGAACAAAAGCAACCCGGGGAACCCGAGAAAATTGAAAAAGTAGAAGAACCAAACACCGCTATGGACAACGGCAACAACGAAACCGAAGAATCTGAGAAGAAAAGTGAAGAAGAAATATTCACCCTTGGTACTCCCACATTAAAGAACCAGCCAAAGGTTATTGGGAAAATAGACTTGTCGGCAATAAACTCGCAGACTCGTCCGAAGAAAAAGTCAAAAGAAGAAAAGCGCAAAGAACGACAAGAAAAAATGCGCCAAGAGACTTCTTCCCCCAAAAATGGCAATGGCGACAACAGCAGCGCCACTACAGGAACCGGCGACCGCAAAAAGCGCAAACGCATAGGAAAAGAAAAAATCGACATCGAGAAAAGCGTGAACTTGCTCGATTCGCAGCAGCCTAAATCGGGAAAAGGCGGCAACAATGCCGGCAACGGCGATGAAACGTCGGGCAAAAACCGCAAAAACCGCAAAAACAAACGTCCATTCAAGACCGAGATAAGCGACGAGGACGTTCAGAAACAAGTAAAAGAGACTCTTGCCCGCCTCACGGCCAAGACTCCTAAAAAATCGGCAAAGTGGCGCAAAGAAAAACGCGAAGCCGTGGAAGAACGCGAACGCGAAGCCGCCGAACTCGAGGCACAGGAAGAAAAGACACTGAAGCTCACCGAGTTCGTTACCGTCAACGACCTCGCCGTGATGATGAACGTGCCTATCAACAAGGTGATCGGTACGTGTATGAGTTTGGGCGTAATGGTATCTATAAACCAACGTCTGGATGCCGAAACCATCAACATCGTAGCCGACGAGTTTGGATTCAAGACCGAATATGTAAGTGCCGAAGTGTCGGAAGCCATACACCACCACGACGACGAGGAAGACAAGCCCGAAGACCTTGTTCCTCGCCCGCCGGTAGTAACCGTAATGGGACACGTGGATCATGGCAAGACATCACTGCTCGACTATATACGTAACGCCAACGTGATTGCAGGCGAAGCCGGAGGCATAACGCAGCACATCGGCGCATACAACGTGAAACTGAAGAACGGCCAACACATCACGTTCCTCGACACCCCGGGACACGAGGCATTTACAGCTATGCGCGCACGTGGTGCCAAGATTACCGACATAGTAATCATCATTGTCGCAGCCGACGACAACGTGATGCCGCAGACCGTCGAGGCTATCAACCACGCATCGGCTGCCGGCGTACCCATAATCTTTGCAATAAACAAGATTGACAAGCCTGCGGCCAACCCCGACAAAATCAAGGAAGAGCTGGCCAACATGAATTACCTTGTAGAAGAATGGGGCGGCAAATATCAGTCGCAAGACATCTCTGCAAAGAAGGGCATCGGAGTCACCGAGTTGCTTGACAAAGTATTGCTTGAAGCCGAAATGCTCGAACTGAAAGCTAACCCCAAGCGTCGCGCAACGGGATCGATCATAGAGTCGTCGCTTGACAAGGGCCGTGGATACGTCGCTACGGTTCTCGTGCAAAACGGCACCCTAAAAGTGGGCGACATACTGCTTGCCGGGACTCATTACGGCAAAATAAAAGCCATGTTCAACGAGCGCAACCAACGCATCACCGAGGCCGGCCCGTCGGAACCGGCATTGATACTCGGATTGAACGGCGCACCGACAGCAGGCGACAAATTCAATGTAATGGATACCGACCAAGAAGCGCGAGAGATTGCAAGCAAGCGCGAGCAGTTGCAACGCGAACTGGGATTGCGCACACAGAAGCGCGTAACGCTCGAAGACATAGGCCGCCGCAAGGCATTGGGCAGCTTCAACGAGCTCAACATCATTGTCAAAGGCGACGTTGACGGCTCTATAGAAGCCCTCAGCGACTCGCTCATCAAGCTGTCAACGCCCGAGGTGCAAGTTAACGTAATCCACAAGGCCGTAGGCGCAATTTCAGAAAGCGACGTGACCCTTGCTGCCGCTTCCGATGCATTCATAATCGGCTTCCAGGTGCGTCCGTCACTGGCTGCCCGCCGCCTTGCCGAACGAGACGGAGTTGACATAAGGCTCTATTCGGTCATATACAAGGCCATAGAAGAGGTAAAGGCCGCCATGGAAGGACTGCTGTCGCCCGAAGTGAAGGAGGAAATCATCGGCTCGGCCGAAGTCATGCAGACCTACCACATCTCCAAGGTCGGCACCATTGCAGGAGCCATAGTGCGAGAGGGCAAGGTAAAGCGCAACTGCAAGGTACGAATCATACGCGACGGCATTGTGATATACACCGGCGAACTTGGTTCTCTCAAGCGATTCAAGGATGACGTGAAAGAAGTCACATCTGGCTTTGACTGCGGTCTGAGCGTCGCAGGCTACAACGACATCAAGGAAGGCGACTTCATTGAATCGTTTGAAGAAGTGGAAGTAAAGAAAACACTGTGATTTGCACCCTTATACAAAAATAACTATTCCAATGTAGAGCCGCCAACCACCATGCGGCTCTGCATTTTTGCTTATTGTCCAATGAATTACTATCTTAATATCGGCTCAAACATAGGCAACCGGCATAGCAACATATCACGAGCAGTAAACTTGATAAGCCGCACATTCGGCACCGAAGTGCAATGCAGCAAACCTGTGGAAAGCGAACCGTGGGGCTTCGACTCCGAAAACACATTTGTCAACGAAGGCATAGTCTTAAACACAAACCAACGCCCCGACATCGTGCTGTCGATGCTGCAAAAGGTGGAACGAAGCATCAGCAACACGTCCCACCGCAATGCCGATGGCAGTTATCGCGACCGAATAATAGATATCGACATAGTAGCCATCGACCAGCTCACCATCGACTCGCCCACACTCAAAGTGCCTCATCCGCACTTTGCCGAACGCGACTTCTACCTCATTCCCATGTGCGAACTTGCCCCGTCATGGACACACCCTCGCACAAGCCTAACCCCGGGGCAGATGCTTGCTCACCTTGCCCGATAAAGTCATAAACCACGGAGCATATGACTATCGATTCTCGTCGGTCGGACGATTGGCCTTTTCTCGCTCCATCCGCTCTTTATACGCTTTAAGCTGCTTCTTGAACAGCAACTTTTTTTGCTGCTCTTTCTTTGCCTTTCTTGCAAGATAGGCATCATATTGATTTTCAAGATAATTATCAGCCATGATTTCTATTGTTTCAAGGAAAATCTCACACGCACAGTGGCTCGCAACGTGATGGTGCGAAAATTGTCATAACCCGCAGCCGCATCTACCGCAATATTAGATGTTGCAACAGAGGATACGCCTTCGACCAGTCCCGCTCCGGCGGGTTCTTCAATCTGTAATACCTCGCCCACTTGCGCACCTAACGCTTGAGCCATATATTCGGCCTTCGTTAGAGCCGACTTCAAGGCATCTACACGGCATTGCCGGCGATAGTGGTCGATAGAATCACATTCAAGATCTCCAACTCTCATATATTCCACAGCCTTCCTGTCGATACGTGTGTTTATCTTGTCAATCATCACAAAGTCGTCGAGCGTTATATCGTAACGCTTCGACACATAAAACGGTTCTCCCTCCCGTCTCCATCCATAGTCACCCACTTCCTGCAATCGCACCGCATCATCTTTTATGCCAAGTTCATAAAGATGATTACGAAATTCCTTGTCGATTTGGTCCATAGACACGCAAGACTTGAACTCCTCGGGCTTGGCCCCGTCAAATTCTTCGGCATAGTATTCCCGCAACTGCACTATATAGTGTATCCTATCGGGGACAAGTTCTACTTGTGACACGCCATTTACCTCGATAAATCTTTGCTTGCCGCCGTCGGTGGCACAAACAGGCAGTATCGACAAAACCGCCATTAAAATAACAATCGACGCACGTAACATATTTTCCTGCTTTATTCAATCACAACACGCAACACCGCCCACAATCAAAAGTAGGAAGGCGTTATATAGTTAATACTCCCAAATATACTGATTTCTTTCATTTATTTTGTATTTTTGCACGAAATAATAAAAAACAATATGGAAAAGAAATTTGCACGTACTCTCGTTACCACGGCATTACCCTATGCCAACGGCCCGGTACACATCGGGCACCTTGCAGGAGTGTATGTTCCTGCCGACATCTACACACGCTACCTGCGAATGAAAGGCGAGGACGTGATAATGATAGGCGGAAGCGACGAACACGGAGTGCCTATCACGCTCAAGGCTCGTGCCGAAGGCGTCAGCCCGCAAGACATCGTTGACCGCTACCACAACATAATCAAGAAATCATTTGAGCAGCTGGGCATATCGTTCGACATATATTCGCGCACTACGAGCAAGATACATTGCCAAACGGCAAGCGACTTCTTCCGCTGCTTGTATGACAAAGGCGAGTTCATAGAAAAGACATCCCTGCAATATTACGACGAGGAAGCCAAGCAATTCCTTGCCGACCGATACATCGTGGGAACGTGTCCACACTGCGGCTACGACCACGCATATGGCGACCAATGTGAGAAATGCGGCACGTCGCTCAGTGCCAACGACCTCATAGAACCCCATTCTGCCATAACAGGAAGCAAGCCCATCAAAAAAGAGACCAAGCACTGGTACCTGCCACTTGACAAATGGGAGCCGACATTGCGCAAATGGATTCTCGAAGGACACAAGGAGTGGAAACCAAACGTATATGGACAATGCAAGTCGTGGCTCGATCTGGGGCTGCAACCTCGTGCCGTAAGCCGAGACCTCGACTGGGGCGTGCCTGTCCCGGTTGAAGGTGCCGAGGGAAAGGTGCTTTACGTGTGGTTCGACGCGCCTATCGGATATATTTCCAATACCAAAGAGCTCTTGCCCGACCGATGGGAAGAGTATTGGAAAAGCAAAGACACACGCATAATCAATTTCATAGGCAAAGACAACATCGTGTTCCACTGCATCGTGTTCCCGGCAATGCTCATGGCCGAAGGGTCGTACCAACTACCCGAAAATGTGCCGGCCAACGAATTCCTAAACCTTGAAGGCGACAAGATATCCACGTCGCGCAACTGGGCCGTGTGGTTACACGAGTACCTTGTAGAATTCCCGGGCAAGCAAGATGTGCTGCGATACGTGCTAACGGCAAACGCACCCGAGACCAAGGACAACGACTTCACCTGGAAAGACTTCCAAGCCCGCAACAACAACGAGCTTGTAGCCATACTCGGAAATTTTGTCAACCGCTCGATAGTGCTGACACACAAATATTTCGAGGGCAAGATACCGGCAATGGGAGAACTTACCGACTATGACCGGCAGACGCTCGACGAATTCAAGAACGTAAAAGAGACTCTTGGCAACAACATAGAGCACTTCCGCTTCCGCGACGCTCTGCGCGATGCCATGAACCTTGCCCGGATAGGCAACAAATACCTCGCCGACACCGAGCCTTGGAAGCTTGCAAAGACCGACATGGCACGCGTGGCTACAATATTGAACATGGCCATGCAAATCACAGCCAACCTTGCCATAGCATTTGAACCGTTCTTGCCTTTCTCGGCCGAGAAACTACGCAAGATGATTAACATGCCTGAAGCCGACTGGAACAAACTGGGCAGCATCGACATTCTTGCCGCAGGCAAGCCCGTAGAAAAGCCCGAGCTGCTGTTTGAAAAAATCGAAGACTCGGTAATCGATGCCCAGATACAGAAATTGGAACGAATCAAGCAAGAAAACATAATCAAGAACTTCCATGCCGAACCTATCGCGCCAACAGTGTCAATAGACGATTTTGGCAAACTCGACATTAGGATAGGCAAAGTCATCGATTGCCAGAAAGTTCCAAAGGCCGACAAGCTATTGCAATTCAAAATCGACGACGGACTGGGCGGACGCACAATCGTAAGCGGCATAGCCAAATACTATGCACCCGAAGACTTGATAGGGAAAGAAGTGTGCTTCATTGCAAATCTTGCTCCACGCAAACTCAAAGGCATAGAATCGCAGGGCATGATACTTAGCGCAGAGGATGCCGGCGGCAAACTTGTCGTAATCGGACCTCAAGGCGAAGTAAAACCCGGCTGCCAAGTAAAATAACCGACATATGGTATTTCCAAAACCATTAACCACCGGCGACAAGGTAGCAATCTTGTCGCCGGCTTCTTATA
Organism: uncultured Muribaculaceae bacterium; assembly: GCA_944321905.1. Classification (GTDB taxonomy): domain Bacteria; phylum Bacteroidota; class Bacteroidia; order Bacteroidales; family Muribaculaceae; genus Avimuribaculum. Next base: position 13,079 of record CALUNI010000010.1, read on the forward strand.
TAGACCCGGCACGTGTCGATGGCGCGGCAAAAGTACTCGGAGAATGGGGCTTCGACCCTGTCGTTTGTCCTCACTGCAAAGGCGTAAACGGCAGTTACAGCGGCACGGTAGAAGAACGCCTTTCCGACCTGCTATGGGCTTTGGCCGAGCCGTCGGTTCGTGCCATATTGTGTAGTCGCGGAGGATATGGAACCATACACCTGCTACAGCATGTCGCCCCGTCCACCCTTCGCCGCGATCCAAAGTGGATTATAGGATTCAGCGACATATCGGCACTTCATGCAATGTCGATAAGCTCGGGCATAGCAAGCATCCATGCTTCGATGGCAAAACACCTCGCCGAGCATGGGAGCAAAGATGCTTGCAACCAATTATTGCTTAATGCCCTACAAGGAGTATTGCCATGCTACAAGTTTCCGTTCCATCCACTTAACCGCGACGGAGAAGCATCGGGAACTGTAGTCGGCGGGAACCTTGCCGTGCTTTGCGGACTGGTTTCCACTCCATACGATATACTCAAGCCAGGGCGCATACTGTTTATCGAAGATATTGCCGAAGAAATATACCGGGTCGAACGCATGCTATACACGCTGAGACTGAATGGGACGTTGGCCAATCTCCGCGGCCTCATCGTAGGACAATTTACCGACTACCGCAACCATGAGCGCAACGGAGAAACAATGGAACATATGATTAGACGCATGGTCGAACCGTTTGACTACCCGGTGGCAATGGGATGCCCCATAGGCCATATCAACGGAAACATACCCATGATAGAAGGCGCACGAGCCACGTTATCGGTCGCACACGGCACAACCACGCTCAAATTCATATAAAAGAAAAACAGGCAATGTCGAAATCACTTCGAGGTTGCCTGCCTACGTTTCATCAAGTTTAGTGCAAATTCATCTGTGTGTACGTATGATGTTGAGTCTGAGAAGTCGAGTCTAAATCGAATCTGCTTTATGATGAGTGCTGATAATAATTTCGGTGTTTATTTAGTTTAACTGTATATTTTCCAAGTGGTGTTTCGTTTGAAAAACAGCCACAAGTCATGTAGTCCTTTTCATCGCCTTGCACCGCATATGCGGTACTCAGCCTTTTCTGACCTCAAAAGTATGAAAAATGCTACTATTCTGCAAATATTCTCTACTATTTTTCATTGTTTCTAAAAATTTATGTCCATTTAGAGCCTTTCTCGATTCTAAATACGGTATTTTATGGCTCCATTTCAAGTCCACCCGGCAACATACCCGAAAACCGATGCCCGTGATTGCTCACATACCATGGCGTAAACTACAATTTGCCAGTAAGATTTGCATGTATTAACTTTGCATAAAAATTAAAATTATGAGACAAGCAAACATCAACGACGAGGAGCACAAGAAGCTACGCCCCGACAATATCAAATCATGGACAGCTCCCGAAGACGGGACTATCCTAAGCACTGCGACAAAAATATTGTCGGACCACACTGCGACAAAAATCAAATCGATGCTTAAGCACAACCAGTTTGCCATAAACTATGTACCCCACACACAGTTTGATTTTCCTGTGTCAAAAGGCGACAAATTTTCGGTAAACTTCGACAGGTCGTTTGTCGTGTTCAACAACCGCCGCATAGAACTCGTATATGAAGACGAAGACATACTCGTAATAAACAAAGGATACGGGCTGCTATCGATGGGTACAGATAAAATAAAGGATGGAACAGCCTACAGCATAATGCGCGAATACGTAAAATCCCACAACCCCAAGTCTCAAGTATTCATCGTACACCGCCTCGACCGCGACACTTCGGGACTTATGATGATCGCCAAGACACCCGAGGCCAAAGAAACTATGCAACATAACTGGAACAACATGGTGATAAACCGCAAATATGTGGCAGTGGTAGAGGGCCAAATGGAAAACGAGGAAGGCGTGGTGAGAAGCTATCTTGCCGAAAATTCACAATTTGAGGTGTACTCGACAAACGACCCGCAAAAAGGCCAACTTGCCATAACTCGTTACAAGACTCTCAAAGTGGGGAACTTGTATTCTCTCGTAGAATATGAACTCGACACCGGCAGAAAAAATCAAATACGCGTACATTCCAAGGAGATGGGACATCCGATAGTGGGAGACCGCAAATACGGAGCAGCCACCAGCCCCATCCACCGGTTAGCATTACATGCAATGACGCTGCGGTTTGTACATCCTATAACTCGGAAAGAAATGAACTTTTCAACCCCGATTCCGCCAAGTTTCTTAAAATTAGTACATTATAGATATCCGGCAAAAAAAGCGTCAAAAGAGATGTAACACCCTATCTGCTGCGCTTCAAGTATAAAAAACTATATGGAAAAGGATTACGCTCATCGGCAGCGTAATCTTCTTTTTTTATAATATCCCACTCACCGGCATCTGCCATGGGAAAGAAAGTATCGGCATTGTCAAATCGGGCATGTATCCGTGTCAGATACAATTCATCCAAATATCCGGCAAAAGCCGCATATATCTGTCCGCCGCCTATTACGAAACATCGCTCACGCCCTTCGGCCTCGGCAATGGATATGGCCTCGGCAATCTCATGGCACACCACCGCTCCCGTCGCGGCATATGACGCATCACGAGTCAAAATAATATTCAACCTTCCCGGCAACGGTCCCTTCGGAAAGCTCTCAAATGTCTTACGTCCCATTATAATGGGATAACCCATCGTGACCGACTTGAAATGTTTCAAATCGGCCGGCATATGGCACAGCAGTCCCCCTTTGCGCCCAATTCCGTCGGCCTCGTCAACTGCCACTATTGCTGCGATTTTCATATTTCTGCAATTAGAATAATCTTTTTATCTTGCGTCACGGTTCAATCGCCCGTCGTTTTTTCTTTTACCGCCCAACCATCTATGGTACCCGACTGCGATGAGAAATTGACCCCTATTTCATATAACCTGCGAGAATCCGACTCATAAGGTCGGGCATAACCCTTTTCCTCAATCTGGCGCAGAGCCTCATCAGCGGTTCCATCGAGTTTAAACTCAAATATATAAATGAATTTTGGAGTCTCCACTATGCAATCCACCCTACCCTCGCTCTGCTGCTTCTCGGTATATGTGGCATACACGCTCACAAGCCTGAAAATCAAATAAAAAGTATAATGAAAATATCTTTCACGCTCACGCTCATTGTCTTTTCGGCGCATCGAATAAGGAATGTCGGCAAAAAAAGAAATTAACAGCTTGTTAAGTAAATCCAGATTCCCATTCTCTAATGTATCTACGAATTCTTGTACCCAGCTATTTACACTTTCCCTACGTGGCCTCAGATAATCCGAAGCAACAAGTGAAACAAAACCTTTCTTTACCTCATTGTTAGGAAAATCAAGCAAAAAAGTTCCTCTACTAAGCTTATAATCCTTTATTGTAAGATACCCGCTTTGATAAATCATAGGCAGAGGCTTTTCCACTGTTGCCTTATAATCGACAAACTCCTGCGGGTCGTAATAACGCCCGGTAAGCTCATCAAGCCCTTCATTGGTGTGATTCAACAGCCGTATAAGATAGGTAGGAGTTCCGCTGCTGAACCAGAAATCACGTATCGACCTCGAAGCAAATGCATTCAGCAGACTGAACGGATTATATATGTCGGTCATGTTTTCACTAAAATGATAGCCGTCGTAATACCGCTTGAGCATCTCCTTAACCTCATACTCCGACATTCTACGGGCTTCGGCCAACCCCTTTATAGACTCCGGGAAACAACGTTCCAACTCGTCTTGGGTTATGCCGCATAATGCCTCATAGCGCGGATCCATGCTTATGTCGGCAGGCTGGTTGAAACCACTGAACACGCTCACTTGTGCAAACTTCGTAACCCCTGTCAACAATACAAACTGCAAATGGTCGTCGGCAGCCTTAAACACCGAGTAAAACCCTTTTAGTGCGTCACGGTTTGAATCCTCAAGCAGCCTGCCATTGCCTGCTTGCACTTGTATGTTGGTATCAAGCACATCGAGTATGGGTTTGTCGTATTCATCTATCAATACCACGCAACGCCTGCCGCTGCGCTCGTGTGCCCGCTGCAAGACGTATGCAAAACGTGTACCTATGTCGGCACCACTCATGCTACATTCATACTCGCGTTCCCATGTTTCAACGAAACTTTCCAACTTCTGTTCAAGCGTACCAGGCACAGTGAAATTACTGCCATTGAAGTCGATATGGAAAACCTGATATTTTTTCCATTCCTTCTCCAACCCCTCAATTGCCAAGCCGTGAAAAAGCTCCTTGTTTCCGAGGAAGTAATTCTTCAATGTGGAAACAAGCAGGCTTTTGCCGAATCGGCGCGGACGGCTTAAAAAATAAATCTTCCCTTCGCTTACCAACCTGTAAACAAGTTCAGTCTTATCGACATACACATATCCGTCCTCCCTCAATTGTGCAAAGCTCTGTATGCCTATCGGGTATTTTATCATATTGGATGCTATTATTTTTTCCCCATAACAAGAATACACAAATATATGAGTTTTCCGGCGACAAATCAAATGATTAAAAAAATAAAGGCTCTCCCGACATGCGATAACCGGGAGAGCCAAAAACATTGTGCCTGGAATCTTTATTTTGTGATACCTGCTATCTTGCGCATCTTTGCCGGAATGTCGATATTGTTGTTGACATTGCTAAACAACTCGCTTCCAACACCAATGGCAAATACAGGAACGAAGTCTCCTGTATGGCTCGTTGTCGTCCACCCTATGCCGTTGATATGGTCGAGAGTCGTAAACACCTCATTAACAAACTCATTATACGTAGTGTATAGGGTTTCGGTATCATCGCTCTCATGCTCGATGAAAGTCTTTTCAAACTTTTCCCGGATAGCCTCGTCTTGTTCGTCGCTGACGGCTATAGAGCCATACAAGCCCAGATTGGCCTTCAGATAGCTTTTCATCGCATCCCATTCCACGTTCTTTCCCGAATCAATCAAGCCTTTGCAATATTGTTGGAATTTTTCTATCGACACACGTTGATAATCCATATTCTTCAAGTTCACTTCGGCCGGGCCATCCTTCACGCCCATCTGCATGCCGCCGGTATTATGGTCGGCAGTGACGACGATAAGCGTCTCGTCGGGGTGCTGCAAATAAAAGTCGTAGGCAATCTTTATTGCCTCGTTAAAGTTTAATATTTCCTTAACCACGGCTCCGCCATCGTTGGCATGAGATGCCCAGTCGATATTTCCACCTTCTATCATCATGAAAAACTTGTCGGGCGACACTCTCGTCAGATGTTCAAGACAGGCTTGAGTTATATACGGCAAGTGCAAATTACTGTCGATGCTGTCTATGGTATAGCCAAAATGTTCTATCGTGGAATCATTATTCAGCAATACTATTTTATCGTTATCCTTGTTCTTTTCAAAGTCTTCGCGGCCAAAAGCTACCGTGTAGCCGTTTACGCGGAGCGAGTCGATAAGACCGGTCTCATTTCCGGCCGCATCCTTCAAGCCCCGCAATTTCGACCCCACAAACATATCATAGCCACTGTGTGCCATGTCAAGGCCTATCTCGTAATACATGCTGCGCGACTTCACGTGAGCATAAAATGCCCCCGGCGTGGCATCATCAGGCTGAACCGAAGTCCCGACGGCTATGCCATACCCCCTCTTTTGCAACTCGGTTGCTATGCTGTAAACGGGCGTTTCGTCGGGAGTCATGCCAAGCATTCCGTTGTTGGTCTTATACCCGGTTGACAACGCCGTGCCGGCCGCTGCCGAGTCGGTAATTTTACTGCTTGCCGAGTATGTCATTGCAAGCGAAGAAACAGGGAACTGCATCATGGGCAGCAATTCATCATTTCCGAGCACCGTGCGGTTATAGGTCTGAGCCGTCATCACATGCCCCATCCCCATTCCGTCTCCGATAAAGAAGAAGATATACTTGGGAGCTTGGGCATATGCGCCCAATGCTATTGCCAAGCACACAATAAAGGAAAACAATCTTGAAAACATCGTGTTCGTTTTTTTTATGATTAATATTCGTTATTTATATCAAGCAATTGTGAAATCAACGCACGGTCATTGCTCAAACGTGGCACTTTGCGCTGCCCGCCGAGCTTACCCGTCTCGCCGAGCCAACGCTCGAACACTCCCTCGCGAGCAACCGTTATTTCCGGGCCGTCGAGAAATATACCCTTATACCGCTTGGCCTCATAGTCACTGTTAAGTTCCTTCAAGTGAGAGTCGAGGCTCTCGGCAAACTGCTCCGTATCCTTGGGCGGCACAGAAAATTCCACAAGCCATTGATGATGTCCGTGCTTCCCTTCTGCCGCATACACCGGAGCCGCAGTATAGTCGGCCACTGCCGCACCGGTATCCCTGCAGGCACGTTTTATGGCCTCGTCGGCATTATACACCATCAGTTCCTCGCCAAATGCATTAATATAATGGCGAGTACGCCCTGCAATCCGTATCTTTACCGGAGCCGTCTGCTCCACCCTCACGGTGTCTCCTATTTTATATCTCCACAACCCATTGTTGGCAGTGATTACAAGCGCATAAGTCTTGCCTTTTTCCACTTCCCACAACGGCAATACTCGTGGGTTGTCGCTCTCGGCATCCTCGACAGGTATGAATTCATAGAACACCCCCACGTCGAGCAGCAGCATCATGGCATTGCTCTCCCACGACGTCTGCACGGCAAAGAATCCTTCCGACGCGTTATAGGTCTCAAGATAATGCATTCTCGATGCATCGCATAATTGCATGTAACGGTCACGATACGGCTCAAAACTGATGCCTCCATGGAAAAACACCTCAAGGTTAGGCCACACCTCGTGTATGCACTTCACGCCTTTGCGGCGCATCACCTCCTCTATCACCGTCAGGAACCACGACGGCACACCCGATATATTGGTGACATTCTCGTTTATGCTGCTATCCACCAACGCAGGCAACTTCTGTTCCCAATCTTCCATTAGGGCAATCCGCTTGCCGGGAATGCGCACCAAGTTGGCAACGGGATTTATGTTTTCAATCAAATTGGCCGACAAGTCGCCCACCCTCACGCCGGGCTTCAATTTAAGTTCATTGGCAAAGCTGCCGCCGAGTATGAAACTTTTCCCGGCAAATATCCTGCTGTCGGGAACAAGGTTCAAATAATGTGCAACCACGTCAAAACCGCCTTGATAATGGCAGCGGCTCAAAGAATCGTTGGTTATGGGTATATACTTGCTCTTTCCGTCGCTCGTTCCCGACGACTGGGCAAAACGCATGGTAACACCACGCCACAGCACATTCTTTTCACCCGCCACCATGCGCATGATTGCAGGCTTCAAGTCTTCATAACTGTGCAACGGCACACGCTCACGAAACTGGTCGTAGGTGAGACTGTCGATAAACTTATATTTTTGGCCGAATTCGGTAAAGCTCGCCTGCCCTATCAGCTCGTAAAGCTGCTCGCGCTGAACCACGTCGCCATAATCGATAAACCGCAACGACCTGCGAATGCGGTTCTCAAACAGCGGCCTTACCAACGGCGTAAAATTAAACATCCCTAATTTAATATTTTTCCTTGTCACAACAAAGATACAATTTTTGCCCAACTCTGCCCGTAACATTACGGTAAATTTTATTTTTACCATAATACGGACACATGTCACCGTTGCTAAGCTCAAGCAATACAACATACCCGTTAAATGACCGTTAAATGCTTGAAAATACAAAAATTCAGACACTTTTTGGGCAGAAATATAAAAATTTGGTATCTTTGTGCGCTTTTAATGGCATATATTTTTGCCGTGTTACCGACACACGGTGCGTTTTATAGCATAAAATAACAAAAAAACATAATACTAAATGGCAGCTTTAGAGAAGATTAGAAGCAAAGCAGTCCTGTTGACGGTTGTCATAGGTTTAGCCTTGTTGGCCTTTATCCTAACCGACTTCCTCAACTCGGGCAGAACGTTCTTTGGCGATGGCAATACCGTTGCCAATGTGGGAGGTACAAAAATCGACGCTATGGAATTCCAGCATCGTTATGAATTGGCAAGTCAAGAAATGCAAGCACGCGGGCAACGGTCGTTCGATGGCGCCGTGCTGCAAAGCCAGGTCATGAACCAGATGATTCAAGAAATCTTGCTCAACGACGAGCTTGACGCGCTCGATATCGATGTCTCAAGCGAAGAAATCACCAACGCAATGATTGGGGACAACGTGCATCCGCAAGTAATGCAATTCGTGCAACAAGCAGGCATGCAATCGCCCAGCGAATTGCACAACCTCATTTTCCACCCCACTCAATACGGGCTGAGCGATAACGACATGGTTCAAATGAAAGAAGCATGGCTGTCGCTCGAAGAGGAAATCACAAAAAGCTTGAAGTACGAAAAGCTACAAAACCTAATCGTCGGAGCCATTCAAGCCAACAACCTCGACAAGAAAGAAATGGCATCGGAAAATGCCGTCACCAACCATATCAAGTATGCACGCGTCAACTATTCGACTTTAAAGAATGACGATTATCCTGTAAGCGACAGCGAAATACTTGCCGAATACAACAAGCAGAAAGAGCTTTACAAGTTACCGCAAGAGATGCGCATAGGACACGTCATTGCAGTGGACATCGCGCCTTCCACAGCCGACTTGAACATGGCTCAAGAAAACATCAACGGCGTATATACGCAATTGGTATCGAGCGAAGGCATTGACGACATACGCAACAACAGCGACTTGTCTATCAACGAAACCACTGTAAGACTGAGCGATGTCCGCCAAAACGATGAGCGCGACTTCATTTCTCGCGCAGCAATCGGCGACGTTACTTCACCCAAGTTCCTGTCAAACACCTACACCATAGTCAAGCTCCTCGGCAAAGAAATGGGTCTTGACTCGGTTAACGTGAGCATGATGAGCATTGCAGGTGCAAAGAACTTGCAAGATTCGGTGCTCAACCTGCTCAACGCCGGTACTCCTTATGCCGAAATACAGAAGATTCAAGGCACACAAGGACAAGAAAACTTCTGGCAGACGCTTGTCGGCGCACCCGATTCTACGATAGCCAAGTTCAAAGCCGCAGGCAAGAACTACTTTACGCTCAACCAGTCGGAACAAGGCGCAATCTACGTGAAGGTAAACGAGCTGAAAGCTCCAAAGCAACTGTATGACATTGCCCGCATAACCTACACCGTATATCCAAGCACAAAGACCACCGAAGACTTGCGCGACAGCCTGCAAGCATTCATCAACAAGAACAACACGGCAGAGCTGTTTGAACAAAACGCAGCCAAGGCCGGTTACAACGCAATGGCAACCCGCGTAACCTCGTCAACACCGCAAGTAAACGGCATCGATGGTACACGCGAAGTGGTAAGATGGCTGTTCGAGGCTCAACCGGGAGCGGTTTCCACCATCTTCGACGAGCAAAGCAACGACAAACTTATTGTCGCATCGCTCGACAATATCTATGAAGAAGGATACATGCCTGCCTCGGCACCCGAAATAAGCAACGCCCTTACCACACAAATCCGCAACAAGAAGAAAGGCGACGCACTGGTTGCCCAATACCAAGGCAAGGCTTCTGATATCGAAGGCTATGCCAAATTAATGAACGTTGCTGTTGATTCGGCTCAAGTGACATTCGGACAGAACTACATCGCGAAGATTGGCGCAGGCGAATCGGAACTCACAGCAAGCGTGGCAGCAGCACAACCCAACACAGTGGTTGGCCCGATAGAAGCCAACACATCGGTAATAGTGTTTGAAGTTGTAAAACAAGACACTTCAAAGCGCGAGCTTACCGACATGGAAACCGAGCAACAGTTTGCCCGTAGCCGCGGCAACCAGGCAGTGATGAGCCAAGCCATCAACATACTGGAAAACGCGGTGGATGTGGAAAACAAGATGATACGATTCTTCTAAATCACAAACATATCGACAATTTACACGACAAGGGCAGAGCATTTGGCACTGCCCTTGTTGCATTTTTCACCAAAAATGCCTATTTTTGAGCAATTTATTATACGACATGAAATCAATTAACGAAATACAAGACGAAATCATAGAAGAATTTGAGGGTCTCACCGAATGGATGGACCGATACAGCTACATCATCGACCTCGGCAACGCCCTTGAACCCATAGACGAAAAGTACAAGACCCCCGAATACCTTATTGAAGGATGCCAAAGCCGGGTGTGGATTACCGCCGACGAAGACAGTGACGGGCTGATTCACTTCAAGGCCGACAGCGACGCAATCATCGTGAAGGGCATTATATCGCTGCTCATACAGGTGCTTTCGGGCCATACGGCACAAGAAATACTCGACAGCGACCTATACTTCATAAAAAAAGTAGGACTACAGGAACACCTGTCGCCAACACGCAGCAACGGACTCGTGGCAATGGTAAAGCAAATGCGAATGTATGCCATGGCATTCCACGCCAAAGATAAAACCGACAACAAACAATAAATAACAATACTCTAAAAAACGCACTTAAAACTATGTTTAACCAACCCAAAGGATTAATCCCTGCCGCCCTGTCAAACATGGGCGAACGCTTTGGCTATTACATCATGAACGCTGTCCTGACGCTGTTCCTTTGCTCGAAATTCGGGCTGAGCGAAGAAGTCGGCGGCTTGATTTACTCGTTCTTTTATGCGGGCATATACGTGCTCAGCTTAGTTGGCGGACTTATTGCCGACCGCACGCAAAACTACAAAGGCACCATAATCAACGGTCTCGTGGTGATGTCGCTCGGCTATCTGATTCTTTCCATCCCCATCTTATCTACCGAACAAAACATCAATTGGCTTCTGCCTCTCACATGCTTTGCTTTGTTCTTGATTGCTTTTGGCAACGGCTTGTTCAAAGGCAACCTGCAAGCCATCGTCGGACAAATCTATGACAACTATGAAGCCGAAGAAGCAAAAAAAGGCGCCGAGGCTCTCGCCGCGGCACAGAAAAAGCGCGACTCGGGATTCCAAATCTTCTATGTGTTCATCAACATCGGCGGACTCGTAGCCCCATTCGTTGCTCCGCTACTGCGCAGCTGGTGGTTAAACGCTCACAATTTCCTATACAACGCCGATCTCCCTGCCCTGTGCCACGAATACCTTGACAATGCGGCCAATATGGCCGCCACCGACATGGCCAACCTCAACGGCCTCGTGGCAAAGGTTACCGACGGAACTGCAATCACCGACATGGGCGCATTCTGCACGCAATATCTCGACGTGTTCAACACCGGCATACACTATTCGTTCATAGCATCGGTTGTGGCAATGCTCATTTCACTTGTCATTTTCATCGCCACAAAGAAGATATTCCCAACTCCGGGCAAGAAAGCCGAAACGGCAGCCGCCGAATACACCACCGAAGAGAAGCTGAAGATGGCAAAGGAAATCAAGCAACGCATGTATGCCCTGTTTGCCGTGCTTGGAATAGTAATCTTCTTCTGGTTCTCGTTCCACCAGAACGGAGTTTCGCTCTCTTATTTCGCTCGCGACTTCGTTGACACCACAGTGATTCCGCCCGAAATATGGCAAGCAGTGAACCCGTTCTTCGTAATCGTGCTTACTCCGGTAATCATGCTGCTGTTTGGCGCACTGTCGCGCCGTGGCAAGGAAATCTCCACCCCGCGCAAGATTGCATACGGCATGGCGATAGCCGGCATTGCCTACTTGTTCCTGTCGCTTTACTCTGCATACATGGGCTACCCGTCGGCAAACGACTTCACGGGACTTGCCGAAGATGACAAAGTGAAAGCCGGATGGTGGGTACTGATTGTGATGTACTTCTTCCTTACCGTGGCCGAATTGTTCATCTCGCCACTCGGGCTGTCGTTCGTTTCAAAAGTAGCCCCAAAGAATATGCTCGGCCTGTGCCAAGGCCTGTGGCTGGGAGCCACCGCAGTCGGCAACCTGTTGTTGTGGATAGGCCCGCTGATGTACAACGCATGGCCCATATGGCAATGTTGGGCAGTGTTCTTCGTGGTGTGCATCATCTCGATGGGCGTGATGCTGGGCATGGTAAAATGGCTTGAACGTATCGTTGCCGGGAAATAACATAACCCGTATAACCCAACAGATAGAGACGCGACCGGTCGCGTCTCTATTCATTTCATTATCGACACACTCCGACAAATGACAAATATCATTAACAAAAACCGAATACTTGCCGTGGATGCCCTTCGTGGATTTGCAGTAATGGGCATAGCGCTGCTCCACAACATAGAGCATTTCAATTTCTATTCGTTCCCCGAAACCACAGGCACGCTCAACGCCCTCGACAACACGATATGGGATTTCTTGTTTTTCTCGTTTTCGGGCAAGGCATATGCAATATTCGCACTTCTGTTTGGATTCACCTTCTACCTTCAAAGCCGCAGTTGCAGCCGCCGCGGCGAAGATTTCAAGAACCGATACATGTGGCGTCTTGTACTGCTGCTGCTCTTCGGCTTCATCAACGCATCGTTTTTTCCGGGCGAGATACTTGTACTCTATGCCATACTTGGCTTTGTCCTTGTCCCGGTCAGGCACATAAGCGACCGCGCCCTGCTTGTAACGCTCGTCATTCTCATGCTACAGCCGCTTGAATGGATAAAAGTCATATACGCCGCCATCGACCCTACGGCCAACCCCGAGCAGATGATATTCTCGCTTGGAGACGTGTATCCGCAGCTTGGCGGCGATGACTTTGCGGAAATGGTCAAGGCCAACTTCGTCACCGGCCAACTTGCAAGCCTCAATTGGGCTTGGTGCTACGGGCGCGTGTTCCAAACGTGCGCCTTGTTCATGCTCGGACTGCTGCTTGGCCGCAAAGGCATGTTCTCGTCGTCCGACGAGGGGGCGTTGACCCGCTCGCGCCGATTCTGGAGCCGCACCGTGTGTCTTTCGCTGCCGATTGCCGTAATAATGTACTACTTGAAGCAATTCATATTTTCGCAAATCGACAATCCTTTCATGCTTGCATCTGTCGAAACCACGCTCAACTCGTGGTACAATCTCGCCTTCATGCTTGCCATGACCGGGACGTTCCTGCTGCTTTATTGGTCATTCAACGGCAAACTGCTAAGCATCCTTGCCCCATATGGACAAATGAGTCTTACCGACTACATAACCCAGTCTATAATAGGTAGTTTCGTTTATTATGGCTATGGACTGGCTATGCACACGGTTTGCAGCCACACCTACAGCCTGCTCATTGGCATTGCCATGCTCGTGGCACAAGTGGCATTTGCCCACTGGTGGTTCCGCCACTTCCGCCGCGGACCGCTGGAAACAATATGGCACCGCCTCACATGGATAGGTTCAAAGCACTGACCCTGCGCACTCGATTTTAAACCGAACGGCCATAAAAATAATATTTATACACTAAAACTGTATTATATAACAAAACATTGGCCAAATATCGAATTATTTCCTATCTTTGTTTCACTGTAATATCGATATAACCATTACTAAAGTCTCGCCCTTGCGAGCAAGGGCAAGACTTTTTTTTTTTGACATACCTAATAAAACAACATTAACACTATGAAACAATTTTACAAATTCGCAGCACTGGCCTGCATGATTCTCTGCTTCACGCATGCCTCTGCTCAAACCGAAACCGTGCTATTCACCGAGACATTCGACACGCAAGAAAGCATGGAGAAATTCCAGACCCTCGACGTGGACGGCGACGAGGAATCATGGACCTACAACACCGTAAACGAATGCGCCCAAGCAATGGTACCGGGATTCGCAGCCGTAAGCGACTGGCTGATTACTCCTGCCTTTGACGCAAAAAAAGGTAATACCTACCTGCTTCAATTCCGCACCGAAGGAAGCTATGGCGGAGTATTGGAAGTAGCCTACGGCGACCAACCGACCGACGAATGCCTGTCGGGCAACATCTTAATAGATAAAACCACATTAGACGGCAACACGTGGCAACAGATGGAAACGCAATTCGTGTGCGAAGCCGACGGGCCTCACTACTTCGCATTCCACTCGGTAGGAGCCGAATGGCTGAGCACGCTTCACGTTGACGACATAGTAATCACCGAAATTGCAACCGCTCCCGCAGAACCCGAAAATACCCTTTACGGCACAATAGCATATTCCGACGACGCTGCCGCAGTGATGGGTATTTATTCATTCAACCCACAGGAAGAAATCGAATTGACACCGGTCGCCACCCGCACCGACTACATTGCAAACGGCGGCGGCGTATATGTCGATGGGAAATATTACTTTACATGCTACATGCCATATGGCTCGACCGTGGTATGCGCATACAACATTTATGACATGGAACTCGGCACAGCGACATCTACCATAAACGAAGGCTACCAATATGTGGCTTCCGACATGGCCTACGACCCGACCACAGGCAACGTTTACTGCTGCTCAATCGACGAGATTGCCGACGGCTCGATTTCATACGTGTTCAGCACCATGGACTTGGAAACCGGCGCAAAATCGGCCATCGCCGACATCCAGCCTATGGTGGTAGTGGCTGCCGACAAGGATGGCAACATATATGGCATATCCTCTGAAGGCATATTATACAGCATCGACAAATGGACTGGCAAGACATCAGAAATAGGCGATACAGGCATACGCGGCTTGGGTTCTTTGGTGCAATCAGGAACCATCGACCCTGAAACAGGAATATTCTACTGGGCGGCTGCCACCGACAACGGAAGCGGGCTGTATGAAGTTGATGCCGAAACCGGCGCGGCAACGCTCATCGGCAACTTCCCTCACAACGAACACATGACCGGCCTGTTCATGACAAAAGATTTCTTTGCCGAAGGAACACCTGCTGCCGTAACCGACCTTAAAGTAGCCATGAACGGCGGCGAACTAAACGGCACGGTTGCCTTTACAGCTCCGTCGCTTGACAACGATGGCAACACGCTACAACAGCCTTTGACCATAAGCATCATGATTGACGGCTCACAAGCCTACACGCAGAGCGGGGTGCAACCGGGCGAACAAGTGGAAGCGGCTGTGACGTTGGAAACCGACGGCTACCACTTCTTTACCGTAACTGCAAGCAACGACGGCGGTAACGGCAAGCCGACCAGCAAACGCATTTATGCCGGTTACGACACACCCCGACCTGTTACCGAACTTACGCTTGAACACCTCGGAAACGGAGAAATGCACGTGACATGGAATGCGCCCGAAGGTGGCATAAACGGCGGATACATCGACTATGACAACATCACATACTCTATACAACGTTACCCCGACTACACGTGGCTTACAGAAGATTGCACTGCAACCGAGTGGACCGACATGCTTGAATCAACCTACCGCGAGACATATAGCTACGGCATAGTGGCAACATCTCATGGCAACTCGAGCGAAATGGTTGTAACCAATTTTGTTACCGTGGGCGAGGAATTGGCAATACCGTTCCTTGAAACATTTGAAGTTGAACCGAGGTTTGCGTCATGGAATGTAATCGACAGCAACAACGACAATTGCACGTGGATTTACAACTATGACGACCGTGCAGCCCTCTACGAGTGGAGCTATAGCGAACCACAAGCCGACGATTGGCTCGTAAGCCCGAAATTCACACTCGAAAGCGGTGTCACCTACGACTTCACAATCGATGCCCGTAATTCAATCAACGGCAGCCTCGAAAAATTTGAAGTATTCCTTGGCTCTGCCCCCGATGCCGAAAGCATGACCAATGAGATACTGCCGACCACGGAAATAAACGACAACTCGGCATTCCAAACCATCACACGCTCTTTCACCGCACCCGCAAGCGGCCAATATTACCTCGGGATACATGTCACGAGCGAGACCCACATCGGTGACCTGCTTGTGAAAAACATCGGCGTAAGCGTGAGTGAGGAAAGTGGCATAGAACAGGAACAACAGGCATCGTCGAAAGCCTGGAGCGAAGGCTCGAAGCTGTATGTGTCAAACATGACCGACACCGAAGCCACCATATACACAGTGCGCGGCATAGCCTGCGGCGTGGCTCCGGCGGGCGAGACCACATCGTTCGACCTGCCATCGGGATTCTACATTGTTTCCTTTGGCGACAAAGCCGAAAAAGTAATAATCAAATAATCTTACAATTAATACTCTTCCCCGGCGATACACGGTATGCCAATACCCCTCGCCGGGGATATCCATAAATAAAAAAACAGACACCTGTATGAAAAAACATTTTTTACTCATCGCGCTGCTTGCTGTGGCATTATTGAGTCAGAGCCTTAACGTTAAAGCCCAAGACCCGGCAAGCGGCAACCGGCAGACCACACTTTATGGCTGCTGCCTATTTTCAGAAAACAACACCATGCCCAAGGGAATATATTCGTTCCCGGCCACCGAAAACACTTCGTTCACTCCCTTATGGGTCAACGGAGACCTCATGGCAAACGGTGGCGCCACATATGCCAACGGGCTGTATTACATATTCACATATCTCGACTTTGGCGGCATGGGCGTGGCGTCGCTGCTCACATGCGATGTCGAATCGCAAGAAATCATCGCCACCGCCGACATCCCGATGTATGACTACAACATATCCTACATCTCTACCGACATGGCTTATGACCCGACGACAGGGCGCATATACTGCTGCAGCTTCAACGCCGACGGCAGCGGCTCGTTCGTACTGAGCACATTAGACGTAGAAACCGGCGGAAAAGACGCGATAGCTCCCATGCAGCAGATGTGCGCACTTGCAGTAGATGCCGCCGGGCAACTATACGGAATAGGTGCCGACGACGGGGTTTTGTACAAGATAAACAAGGCCGATGCCACACTGTCGCCTGTGGGCAGCACAGGTCTGGCTCCTACAGGCTCGCAATCGGCCACGATAGACTCGGAAACCGGCACTTTCTACTGGTCGGCCTATACAGCCGACGGCGGAGCTCTTTACACCGTAGATACCGCCACCGGCGCGGCCACAATGATATCGGAATTCCCCGACAAGGCTCAAATCACCGGCCTTTACACCAAGCGAACCGAGAACAAGGCACCTTCAGTTCCCACAGATGTCATGCTCGACTTTGAGAAAGACAATCTCTCGGGCTCGATCTCTTTCGTCATCCCCGATACCGATGCCGACGGCAATCCTTTGGCCGACGCGACGCTTGATTACGAAGTAAGAATCGATGATGCCGCCTATGCCACCGGGCAAGGCATACCGGGAGAAACAACCGAAGTGCCAATAACCGTCGAAGCTGCCGGAAACTACTATTTCTCGGTGTCGGTGGCAAATTCGGCAGGCTCGTCGTCGGCAGCAGGCATGACCAAATACATAGGTATGGACACACCTTGCGCCATAACCGACATAACAGTGGCCGCCTCTGACGAAGAAACCGTTACGATAAACTGGACTCTACCCGAAAGAGGCGTGAACGGCGGATACATCGACCCGCAACAAGTGACTTATGAAATAGTGCGTATGCCCGAAGAAGAAACATTACCCGAAGTAACCGGCAGCTCGTCATATTCCGACACTCCCGATACCGAAGAAATACGCATATGCTATTACACGATAACTCCGCGCATCGGCAACTTGATTGGAGAACCGACGATTACCGAATACGCGATAATGGGTGACCACTTGAATATCCCCGTCGATGAAAATCTTGCCGACTGGACCCGCTTCCCGCTATTCACCGTTGTTGATGTCAACGACGACTTCTCCACATGGATATACGACCTTGAATCGGGAACGGTAAAATATCAATGGGCATTCGGTGATGCCAACAATGACTGGTTCATCACTCCATCAGTAAAACTCGAACAAGGCAAGAGCTACCGCGTGACCGGATACTTCCACTCGTCGCGTCAGGAATACGCCGGTTACATAGCGTACTACATCGGCAATGGCAACACTCCCGACGACCTTGCGACATCAATCATGACACCGACCGAAATCAACAGCACAACCACCCAAGAATGTGTGTCGGGCAACTTCTCGGTCGATGAGAGTGGCATGTATAACATAGGCATACACGTTTCGGGAGAAAGCAACACATGCTACATCTACTTCGACCGCTTAGTAATAGAAGAAGTAGAGGATTCGGGCGTGGCACACGCAACAAGTTCTGCATCAAGCCCCATAAGCATATCGAATGACGGGCAAATGGTCACAATCACCAACCCCGAATGCCACACTGTCAATATTTATACGGCAGCAGGCCTGCTATATGTAAGCAGCAACGACCCGAGCATCACGCTCGCCCCGCAGCATGGCGTTTACATCATAACCGCAGGCTCATACACCACAAAAGTCATTTTCTAACGACAACACTAATAAACCCAAACGGTCATTAGATTTGGGTTAAAACAAAGAGCCATTTGCACCGTCAAGAAAGTGCAAATGGCTCTTCTTAATTCTCAATCCGTATAACTCGGCTATTTGGCTGCCGGAGCTACGTATTCTTCTCCCATATTGTACAAGATGAAGCTATAAATGTCGCTATACTCGTCAATTACCTTCGACACCGGCTTGCCGCCACCGTGTCCGGCCTTGCTGTCGATGCGTATCAAGTGCGGCTTGTCGCCAATATTCGAGGCCTGCAACGTGGCAGCATACTTAAACGAGTGCGCGGGAACCACACGGTCGTCGTGGTCGGCAGTAGTTACAAGTATTGCCGGATATACCGTACCGTCGTTCTTCACATTGTGCAACGGAGAATAGCCGCGCAGATATTCAAACATCTCTTTGCTGTCGTCGCTGCGCCCGTAGTCTGAAGCCCAGTTCCAACCGATTGTGAACTGATGATAACGAAGCATGTCCATCACGCCCACTTGCGGCACCGCGGCAGCAAAAAGGTCGGGACGCTGGTTGACGACGGCGCCTATCAGCAGTCCGCCATTAGAACCGCCGTTGCAAGCAAGCTTTTCGGGACAGGTATAACCTTCCTTAATGAGATATTCGGCAGCTGCGATGAAATCGTCAAACACGTTCTGCTTGTTCATCTTCGTGCCTGCCTGATGCCACTGCTCGCCATACTCGGCACCACCCCTCAAGTTGACCGAAGCAAAAATGCCACCGTTCTCCAAGAAGGGCAGATTGCGAGGATTGAAACTCGGAGTCAGGCTGATGTTGAAACCTCCGTAACCATAAAGCAAAACAGGAGTCTTGCCGTTACGCTCAAGTCCCTTCTTGTGAGTTAGGAACATACGCACCGTGGTACCATCCTTGCTTTGGAAAGACACCTGCTCGGTGACATAATCGTCGAGATTGATATCGAGCGTCGGTCTCCAATATTCGGTCGAAACATTCGTCTTCTTGTCATATGCATAAATAAAGCCGGGAACCGTGAACGATTTCATCGAGTACATCACTTCGTCGTCCTTTGAACTTGCCACAAACAGTGCCGACCCCATTACTGGAAGCTCTATCTCGTTAAGCATCTTGCCGTCGCAATCATACACATATGCACGGTTGTAAGCGTCCTTTTCATATTCTACTATCAGATTGTCTTTGCCCGATTGCTGCACGCCCACAAGCAACTCTTCCTTTTCGGGCAGGACAGTCTTCACCTGCTTGAGCGTGCGCAAGTCGTAGGCCACAAGCTTGCCCATAGCGGCATCCTTGTTGGTGTAAACATATATCAAGTTACGAGCCTCGTCCACTCCGATTACAGCACACTGGCTGTCCATGCCGCCGACAACGGTACGATACTTCGCCCCCGGCTGCTTGGCGTCTTTGAGCAGGATATTAGTATTTTGCCCGTCCGACGGATAAATGAACACGTAACGGTTTTCCATTACCGAAGCCGAATAGAACATCAGCGGGTCGTTACCCTCATATTCTACGCGGTCGTCAGATTGCGGAGTGCCAAGCTTGTGATAGAAAACCTTGTGGTACTCGTTCTTGCTTGAATAAGCCTTGTCGGCATCTTCGGGAGCGTCATACCCGCTATAGAAGAACCCGTCGCCAAGCCACTCGACACCGGTAAACTTAGCCCACATGATATGGTCATCGAGCATTGAACCATCGGCAAGGTTCATGACGAATATCTCATTCCAGTCGCTGCCACTGCGCGAGATGGCATAAGCCAGATACTTGCCGTCGTCGCTGAAGCTGATACCCGACAGAGCCACAGTGCCATCGTCGCTCAACTTGTTTGGGTCGAGGACTACACGAGAGTCTCCAGCAAGAGAATCCTGCACATACAGCACGTCCTGGTTCTGCAAGCCCGAGTTGCGGTAAGTATAATACTTGCCGTTACGCTTAAACGGAACACCCATCTTCTCATAATTAAACAGTTGCGACATGCGCTCGCGCAACGCCCCGCGGAAAGGGATTTGCGCCAAGTAAGCATCGGTCACTGCATTCTCGGCTTTCACCCACGCCTCGGTGGCGGCCGACGTGTCGTTTTCGAGCCACCTGTAAGGGTCGGCCACTTTGGTTCCAAAATAATCCTCGACGACAGTCGTGTCTTTCATCGTCTCGGGATAATCGATTTTGCCCGAGCCTGTCGAGCAACTCGCAGCAAAAACAGCAGAACCCATTGCAATATAAACAAAAGATTTCATTATAAATAATATTATGTTTTAGTAACTATAAATCACGTTAAGCACGGTCTGCCCTACAGCCTTAAGGGTGGCCGGGTCGATAATGCCGACGGTATCGGCCGTGGTGTGCCACTGCTTGAAGAAGCCGGTGCCTCCATCTCCACTTTGGTCGATGATATCGATGCACGGAATTCCTGCACGGTTGACAAAAACGTGGTCGTCGGTGATGGCGCCACCCTGCCGGTCAACAAAGTAATCGCCATAGCCCGCTTCATGCGCCACGCGCCACACCTCATCGACAAAACCTTGCGCATAATAAGTGGAAAAATACTCCCGGGCAAACGTTGCCCCACCTGCTCCCACCATGTCGAGCAATATGCCATACATCGGCCTGTAGCCCGGGCGGTGAGGACTGGCCGCCCAGTATTGCGTGCCAAGTCCCCAACTCTCGTCATTGCCCATGCCCGAGTCGCCCCAGTCTTCGGCATCGACAAAAAGTATGTCAACTCCTATGGCAGGCGACTTCTCTGCCATATGGCGAGCCACCTCAAGCAGCACCGCCACGCCGCTGGCACCGTCGTTAGCACCCATTACCGGTTCGCGGCGACGTGCAGGGTCGGGGTCGTTGTCGGCCCAAGGGCGGCAGTCCCAGTGAGCGAGCAATAGCAATCGCCGTCGCGCATCGGGGTTATATTCACCTATGATGTTACGCGCATCGATTTTAGTGCCGTCAAACGTGGTAAGCTTCATATTCTGCTCGACTACCGCCGCGCCATACTGTTTCAACCGGGCCACAAGATAGTCGCCACACAGGCGATGAGCCTCACTGCCCGGCACTCGCGGGCCGAAATCACATTGCGCCACGACAAACGCATATGCAGAGTCTGGATCAAAGTCGGCAACAAGCCGTTCCTGCTCTTTCCCAACCTCAACAGTAGCTTCCTGCACTCTATTTCCCGAGTTTCTACCCGAAGAACATCCCACAAGAACCGTCAACATTATAATTAACAACAATAAACACTTCATATTCCAATTGCAATTTTCCACCAAAATTAGTGATTTTCACCCCAATCGACAAATTACCATAAAAATTACGCTTATAAAAAAGAAGTGCGCATTTTCACAAATGCACACCCCCCTCATAACCAAAATTCAAGTATATATTTTTGTTGTTTGTTGTAATTATTATGAAAAAATTCCTTTTACTTTAGCAATACAAAGATATAACGAAAATAGGTTCAGAAAACTTTATTTATTTAAATAAATGTCAACAACCATTAATTTAACGTTATTCTTCCGTCATCTTCGCGCGTCACACTTTGCAAGTGCCTACTTTTCACGCATGAAGATGTTAATCGGAGTTCCGCTAAAGTTCCAGTTCTCCCGGATTTTGTTTTCGAGATAACGCTTATATGGTTCTTTTACCCACTGTGGCAAGTTGCAGAAGAACAAGAACGATGGAATCTTGGCTTCCTTAAGCATAGTAACATATTTTATCTTCACATATTTGCCCTTGTTGGCCGGTGGCGGATATGCCTCGATAGCCTCGTGCATCACGTTGTTAAGCTCAGATGTAGGAACTATGCGATTGCGATTCTCATACACGTTGACCGCGCTCTCAAGCACTTTAAGTATGCGTTGCTTTGTCAGAGCCGAACCAAATATTATGGGGAAATCGGTAAACGGCGCGAAACGGTTGCGTATGGCATTCTCAAACGTCTTTATGGCTGCCGTACTCTTGTTTTCAACCAGGTCCCACTTGTTGACACACACCACCAGGCCTTTTTTATTGCGCTGTATCAATGAGAATATGTTGGCATCCTGTCCTTCAATTCCGCGAGTGGCATCAATCATGAGTATGCACACGTCGCTGTTTTCGATGGCACGTATGCTTCGTATCACCGAATAATATTCAATGTCTTCGTTTACTTTGGCCTTTTTGCGGATTCCGGCAGTATCTACAAGATAGAAGTCGAAACCGAACTTGTTGTAGCGGGTATATATGCTGTCGCGCGTGGTTCCGGCTATGTCGGTTACGATATTACGCTCCTCGCCTATGAAAGCGTTTATTATTGAGGACTTGCCCGAATTGGGACGGCCTACTATTGCAAATTTAGGCAGATGGTCGGTAGGACTTTCTTCCTGCGCACCCTTAGGCATAAGTTCAAGCACCCTGTCGAGCAGGTCGCCTGTTCCCGAACCGTTGATGGCCGACACTGCAATGGGGTCGCCCAGTCCGAATGCGTAAAACTCGGCTTCGCTGAAGTAAGTAAGGTCGTCGGCCTTGTTTGCCACCACGATTACCGGCTTGCGAGACTTACGCAATATTGCGGCCACATGGTCGTCGAGGTCGGTAATGCCATTTTTTATGTCCACCATGAACAGTATCACGTCGGCCTCCTCGATGGCGATTGCCACCTGCTTGTTGATTTCTTCCTCGAAAATGTCCTCGGAATTTACGACCCATCCGCCGGTATCGACTACCGACATTTCAACGCCACCCCATTCGGTCTTACCATACTGGCGGTCGCGCGTGGTACCCGACGTGTCGTCCACTATGGCCGCGCGCACTCCCGTGAGGCGGTTGAACAGCGTGGATTTGCCCACATTGGGTCGTCCTACTATTGCTATCAGTTTTCCCATATTATGTTTCCAGATGTTATAATTAATCTATGTAACCAAACGAGCGCAACTTGTTCTCCTTGTTGCGCCAGTCTTTTTCAACCTTCACATACAATTCCAAATACACATGCTTCTGGAAAAAAGCCTCGATGTCTTTTCGAGCCTCTATACCGACGCGCTTCAGCTTTTGCCCGCCATGCCCGATGATTATCGCCTTCTGGCTGTCGCGCTCGACATATATCACAGCCATTATGTGTATCGAATCGGCTTTTTCCTCAAACAGTTCCACCATTACCTGCGTTGCGTAAGGCACTTCCTTGTCATAGTCGAGCAGCAGTTTCTCCCTGATGATTTCGGTCACGAAGAACCGTGCCGGACGGTCGGTGAGGTCGTCTTTCCCGAAATAAGGCGGCGAATCGGGCAGCAACTCCACTATGCGTTTCATGAGGTTAGCCACATTGAAGTTCTCTTGCGCCGACATAGGAAATATCTCGGCCTGTGGCAACACGGCACGCCACTTATCGATAATGGCCACCAGGTCGTCGTTCCCCTTCAGCAAGTCTATCTTGTTTATCACAAGCAGTATGGGAATTTTCATTTTGGCCACCTTGTCGAGGAACGACTGGTTTTTGTTAATCGATTCCACGACATCGGTGACATATAGCAGGATGTCGGCATCGACAAGAGCCTCCTCCGAGAATTCGAGCATACTTTCTTGCAATTTATACTTTGGCTTCAGCACACCGGGGGTGTCGGAAAACACGATTTGGTATTCATCGGTATTGACAATACCCATGATACGGTGCCGAGTGGTCTGAGCCTTTGATGTGATAATGGAGATGCGTTCGCCCACGAGGCGGTTCATCAAAGTCGATTTTCCCACGTTGGGGTTTCCCACGATGTTTACAAATCCTGCTTTGTGTTGCATATTAGATTGCGCTTTTTGGTGAAATGGAAAGAAACTGTTTTGAATCTTGACATAAACTTTTTATCCTTGAGCATACCTGTGTGGTTGTATGGCACCTAATCGGTCGAAATTCAAAACAAGCCCCAAAACAAAATCCCACAGCCGCCTGTGGTGTGTTGTGCGCCCCGAGGCAGTCGTGTGGGATTATGAGAGACAAGGACCGATTATATTCCCCAGACTACATACATGGCACCCCACGTAAAGCCGGCGCCAAATGCTGTGAGGACAATCTTGTCGCCTTTTTTAAGGCGTCCTTTGTATTCGTCTATACACAATGGAATTGAAGCCGCGCTGGTATTGCCGTAGTGCTGGATATTGACAAGAACCTTTTCGGGGTTGATGCCGAGACGAGAACCCACGGCTTCGATGATGCGCAAATTGGCCTGATGCGGAATGAACCAGTCGATTGAATCCACTGTCAGCCCATTGCGGGCCATTATTTCTTCGCTCGACTCATACATGTCGGTTACGGCATGTTTGTAAACGGCGCGCCCCTCCTGATAAACGTAGTGCTCGTCGGCTTCCACGTTTTCGACCGATGCGGGATTTACCGAACCGCCGGCTTTCATAACCAAGTGAGGCAGTCCCTCGCCATTGACGTGGAACACGCCATCGATCACCCCCACGTTCTCGGTCGTAGGTTCAACAAGTACCGCCACCGCGGCATCGCCAAACAGCGGGCATGTGGTGCGATCCTTGTAATTGGTCATGCTCGACATCTTCTCGGCTGCAATCACCACGACCTTCTTGTAAAGGCCGCTTCTTATATAGGCCGAAGCCGATTGCAACGTCACTATGAAACCGGCACAGGCCGCTTGTATGTCATAGGCATAAGCGTTTGTCGCACCGCAATGATATGCTATTATCGATGCTGTCGAAGGGAAACGGTAGTCGGGATTCGACGTGGCGCATATAATCAGTTCGATTTCCTCGGCCTTGGTTCCCGTTTCTTCAAGCAGTTTGTTAAGAGCACGTATGCCCATGTAAGACGAGCCTGCATGAGGCTCCTTAAGGATACGCCTTTCCTTGATTCCGACGCGGGTGGTAATCCACTCGTCGCTCGTCTCGACCATTTTCGACAGTTCGTCGTTGGTGAGCACGTAGTCGGGCGTATATGACGCGATACCGGTTATGTTAGCGTTAATCATAATTTTTGATTGTAAAGTCTTTTTGCGAAACGTTAGTTATGGAAACGACGACTACTATATC
>CALUNI010000011.1 GCA_944321905.1 uncultured Muribaculaceae bacterium
AGCAAATTGCGAAGTATATGGCTACAAACCAGAAGTCGCCGCTCAGCCCGTCGAGAATGCGTCCAAGCCGCGAATACTGGTGCGTGAGGCGAGCCAGTTGCCCGTCGGCGCTGTCGAAGCTGTTTGCCCATATCAGCAAGAATATCCCTATGTAATTGAGCCAAAGCAGGTCGTCGTGGAAGTAAAACAGCACTCCGGCCGCCACGCCCAGGAAAATCGACGCTATCGTAATCACGTTTGGCGTTATGCCAACCTTTGCTGCGAGCAACGCCCACATGTAGCCTATAGGCCTGTAAAACATCAAGTCGAGCGTCTCTTCGGTATCGAGCGACTTTAGCGAGTCTTTGTATTGTTGTTTTATCTGTGCAAATTTTCCCATTATGACGAGTGGAAGGTTAGAATTTTTTCTTTATTTCGCTTATTACGCATTTTGCTATGTGAGGAGCAGCCTCGGCTCGGCATGGCGCGAAACTCGGCCAGTCGTTGAAGTCGATTATGCGTATTTCGCCCGATGGCGACACGATGCAGTCGCCACCGTATATTAATACGTTGAGTTCCTCGGCTGCATGTTGGCACATCTGCTTCAATTGTTCCTTGTCGAAATCTATCCCTTGCGCTTTCCCGTTGATTGTCTCGTAGCCATACTTGCTGTGTCCCATGTCGAGAGGGTAGAACCAGTAAAAGAAAGGAGTGCCGTGTACGCCGTAGAATTTCACGAGGTCGCCAACAAGGTGCTTGTTGATGACTGCACGCTTTATTCCGCGGTAGAAATATTCTTGTAGCACTTCCTGCGCCTCCTCGGGGTGACGCACGTAGCTCACGTCTTCCTTGTGCATGGCGTGGAAGTCGCCACGCTTTATCCAGCAACTTTGGAATCCGGCCTTTTTCAATGCCGGTATCACGGCTTCGTCAGTGTTGACGATGAGGCTTTCGGGATAAGGGATATCGCTGCCAAGCAGGATGCGCGTCATGCGCTCGCGGGTGCAGTTTTCTATGCCGTATCCCGAGTTTATGACTAATTTACCGTTATCTTCGAGCTGTTGCAGCTTCTTTATCGACGCTTGTTCCCTGCACATGTCGAGTATCACAGGTTCCTGTATGTCGGTGGAATTGAAGCGGTCCTCGCTATAAACGTTTACTATGTATCCACGTTTGCGCAGGTGTTCGGCGGTTGCGTTGAATATTGCGGCATCGTTGCCGATGTGGTTGGGCGAATAAGCACCGGCTCGCATTATGCCGGCAATTTCTATTTCAGCCATATGAAAATATGTAGTGTGTGATTGTATTTGGTTAACTGCGTATGAAATTTTCGGCGGTGGCAATGTCTCCTGCGTGGTCAACGTCGATAATCTTGTCGATTGCGTAGGCTTTGAGCTTCAGCCCGTTCTCGATGAGTGCGCGTTGGAAGTTGCGCATACGCGAAATGCCGCGTTCCATGCACTTTTCAAGCACTTTTACCGCTTTGCCGTCGAGGGCATAAACTCCGCCCGAAATGTAACGTGCTCCTTCAAAGGGAGCATCGTAAAAACCGCCGACCCACATCTGGCTGTCAACATCGACGTACAGAGGTTTTTCATCGTCGATAAACGGAGTGACTGCCATCATCCCGTCGCATTCGTTGCCTTCGGCTTCGTATGCCGCGATGTAGCGTGAGAAATCCTGTTCCTTGAATATCGTATCGACCGTCGTCAGACAGAATTTCCCTTGAGGCATTATGCGGCTGAGTTCATAAAAGCTGTGCATCGAGCTTGGTGTGGATTTCACCACCACGTTGAGTGGCACGTCGAGTTTCACCGTGTCGAGAAATTCTTTTACTTCGGTCATTTCGCGGTTGACTATTATGCTTATGCTTTCGGCGTTGCATTGGGTGAAAATCCTTATCAAGCGGCCAATCATTGGTTCGCCGTTAAGTTCTACAAGGGGCTTGGGCTTTTTTACCCCTTCTTGTACGAGCCTTGAGCCTTCTCCGGCTGCAATTATTGCGTAGTTCATAGATGTTTTATTGCGTGTGTTTTGTGTCGTTATACGTTTACAGGAACGGTGCCATCGTCGTCATCGTCCTTGGTGAGGTCAAGTACCACGTTGTCGTTGCTCTTGTCGAAGTATTGCTTGCGCAATGGGTTGGCGTGTATTTCTTCGTAGGTCTTGCGATTGCGGAATATGTCGATTGCGGCATATATCGCTGCAATGAACGAATCGGGGTTCGCCATCCCTTTGCCGGCGATGTCGTATCCTGTGCCGTGGTCGGGCGAAGTGCGCACGAATGGCAGTCCGGCCGTGAAGTTCACGCCGCTGTCCATTGCTATGGTTTTAAATGGTGCGAGTCCCTGGTCGTGGTACATGGCAAGCACGCCGTCAAACTTTGCGTAGCTGCCGTTGCCAAAGAAGCCGTCGGCCGAGTATGGCCCGAAGCAGCAAATCTTTTTGTTTTCATATGCCTCGTTGATGGCAGGTATTATTATGTCCTGTTCTTCCTTGCCAAGCAGGCCGTGGTCGCCGGCATGAGGGTTGAGGGCAAGGACTGCTATGCGAGGGTATTCCACGGCAAAGTCGCGGCGCAGCGACTCGTTGAATATTTCGAGCTTCTCGATAATCAGCTCTTTGGTGATTGAGCTTGCGATCTCCGCAATGGGCAGGTGTGTGGTTACGAGAGCCACTTTTATGTTGTCGTTGAAGAGTATCATGAGCGACTTTGCCCCGTCGCCTATCGTCGATTCGAGGTATTCGGTATGGCCTGGAAACCTAAACGAGTCGCTTTGTATGTTGTTTTTGTCGATGGGAGCTGTGACAATTGCATCGATAATGCCGTTTTTCAAGTCGGATACGGCACATTCGAGCGATGTGAAAGCCGCGCGTCCTGCGGCCTCGCTATTGGTGCCGAATTCTATCTTTAAGTCGTCTGACCCGATTTCCACCATGTTGCAAACGCCGTCGCGAGCTTGTATTGCATTGTCGATGCTGTTGAACTGCACGGGTTGCAGCCCGCACGCCTTGCGGTGGAACGTGGCGGCCTTTGACGAGCCATAGACCACCGGTGTAAACAGTTCAAGCATCATAGGCTCGGCAAGGGCTTTTAGAATTACTTCATAGCCTATGCCGTTGGTGTCGCCTTGTGTAATACCTATTCTTATTTTTTTATCATTTGCCATTGTTATTCAATTAGTTGGGTTGTTTCATGCCTGCAAGTAGCAGCAACTGTATCAAATAGTGCGCTAAATTACACATTTTTTTTGACATATGATTATTTTGAACCGAGTTGCGACGTGCCGTGTGCCGTGTCGCTACGACTTGAGCCATGGTGAGAGATACTGTAATTTGGGTAAACAAAACCCATATATTATTTATTGCAAGTTTATGGCCGTGCATTAATTTTGCATCGTATAAAAATAAGAAAACAGTTATGACAGTTGAAGATTTTAAAGAGTATGTGAAAACTCGCAAGGCTTTGAATTCGACCGAGATTCACCGATTCATGGACGAGATGAGCGACGAGGCCAGGCGTGTGACGTTTGCGCTTAATTCGGCATATCATACGCCCGATGAGGTTAGGGCTTTCTTGTCGGAGCTTTTCGGATATCGAGTTCCCGATTCGTTTCGCGTGTTTCCTCCGTTTTATACCGACTTTGGGAAAAACATAAAAGTAGGGGAGGAAGTGTTTATAAATGCGTGTTGCCATTTTCAAGATCATGGAGGAGTGGATATTGGCGATGGTTGCCAGATAGGGCATAACGTGGTGTTTGCCACTCTTAACCACGGACTTGAGCCTGCCGACCGCAAATCGACCTATCCGGCACCCATCAAGCTCGGGCGTAATGTGTGGGTAGGTTCTAATTCTACAATATTGTCGGGAGTAACTATTGGCGACAATGCGGTTGTTGCCGCAGGTGCGGTAGTGACCAAGGATGTGCCTGCCAATGCCATAGTGGGTGGTGTTCCGGCGAAGTTTATAAAGTGGATCGACGGCTGAAAGTGCTATATTAGGGCTTTATGTTTGAGCCAACGGCCTCGGAATAGCCGTATGAGGAAAATTGTGCCACGGAAGCACAACTCGATGCACATGGCAATCCACACGCCTTTTAGTCCCATTATTGGGGCGAGCCAGGCCGCAAGCGAGAGGCGTACTGCCCAGATGCTGAAAAAGTTCATTATGCTTGGTACGATGGTGCTGCCGGCTCCCACAAATACTCCGTATGCCACTATAGCGGCAGCAAACATTGGTTCGGCGAATGCCTCGATGCGCAGAGCCATCACTCCAAGGTCGCGTATCTCGGCCACGGGGGTCATTATGCCTATGATTTGCGGTGAACCTACGTACATGGCAACGCCCATCAGCCCCATTATTGCCATTCCCATGGCTACGGTGATATAGGCAAACCGGCGTGCGAGGTCTGTTCGGCGCGCGCCTATGCTTTGTCCTACGAGAGTGGTTGCCGCGTCGCCTATGCCGTATCCGGGCATGTAACACAGGCTTTCGGCCGTGATGGCGAATGAATTGGCCGCAATGGAGAATATGCCGAGTGGGGCGACGATTACCGTACTCATGATTTGTGCGCCGCATATTACGGTGTGTTCGAGTCCCATCGGCATTCCTATTATGGCTGCTTTCTTCAATGTGGCTCGTTGCGGGATGAAGCTGCCACTGTCGGTGTGCAGGTTGAGCATGGGAGAGCGGCGGCACAGGTACCATGTCATGAGCGAGGCTGTGACGGTTTCGGCCAGTACCGTGCCTAATATTGCTCCTTCCACGCCAAGCCCGGCTCCCGGCATACGCACGTTTGAGCCGAAAATCGCTACCGTGCGGGTATCGAAGATTAAGAAGTAGTTGAATATCACATCGAGAACGCACATTAGTACGTTTAGAATGCTTGGTATGCGCATGTTTCCGCTGCAACGAAGCATTCCGCTCGCAAGAAAGTTCATTTGCAACACCGGTAGGAACAGTGAATAAATGAGGAAGTAAACCGAAGCGTCTTTGCGTATGACGGCATCTCCGCCGAGCCATCCCGGCAAGTGGCTGCTTATTGCCGTTCCAATAACGGCCATCATGCAGCCGAATGTGAGAACCGACACGATTGACTGCCTCAAGACGTTGCGGGCGTGCTTGATGTCGCCTGCTCCTATGGCATGAGCCACCTGCACCGAGAAACCTGTGGCCGCGGCTCCGCACAGGCCGCTGAATAGCCATGTGGTGGTTGACATCAGTCCTATCGATGCTGCCGGATTTGCGCCAAGGCTGCCCACCATCGAAGCGTCGATGTATTGCATTGCTATCGACGAGAATTGCGCCAATATCGACGGGATACTAAGCTGTATGGTGAGCCATATCTGTTGGCTCACTGTCATTGCTTTCCCTTCCCTGATTAAGGCAAGCAACCCCTCGGTGTCGGTGGTCATCTTCACAATTTGCGTCTCATTTTTCCGCTGCAAAGGTACTATTATTTGGCCAATGCATGGCATATAAATCACGGCAATGATAACCTTGATTACGGTTGTTCCGCGTCACTACTTACTGACGGCATTCATTTAAGGAGGTGTCGGTATTGTCGTATTTTGATTTTGATGATGAAAGTTGGTAGTAAGCCGTTTATAGTAGGATTAGTAACAGGGCGGCATGTGATGTCATTGATATTTTCACATGCCGCCCCCTATTGTGTCATTTTAGGCTTTGATACACGATTGAGAATAGCTGTGGGCGGATGAGCAGCTCGTTGAATGCGCGGTTGTCGCGCGACGGGTTGACACGGTTGCACAGGAAGATGAAAATCATGTCGTTATCGGGATCGACCCAATAAACGGTGCCGGTGAAGCCTGTATGACCGAACGTGGCGGCTGTGGCCTCTTCGCACGTAGGCGAGTTATCGGGATCTTCGGTATCGGGCTTGTCAAATCCGAGTCCGCGGTGGGAGTTGGGGCTTTTGTCTTTACAAAACAAATCGACTGTTGACTGCTTCAAGTATCGGCGGTTGCCGTATGTGCCACCGTTGAGCCACATCTGGAACAGCTTTGCAAGGTCGTTGGCGTTGGAGAACAGCCCGGCGTTGCCTTGCACCCCGCCCGAGTAGGCGGCGGTTTCGTCGTGCACGTATCCGTGTACGAGTTGACGACGCAGCATGGGGTCATATTCGGTGGGTGCAATGTCGTTTTTATCGAATCGGGTCAACGGGCGATATAGCGTGTGCCATGCTCCAAGCGGGGCAAACACGTTCTCTTCCACATACTCGTCGTGGTGGCGGTGCGTGACATTTTCCTCGACGTTCATCAGCAGGCAGAAGTTGAGGCAGCTGTAACGGTAATCGTTGTTCTTGCGCAGGGGAATGTTGTAAATGCGCCGCATTATGGTGTCGTATGTGATTTTACCCCCATATATGCCGTCGGCAATGGCTGTGTTAAAGCCGTCGGTGGCTTTGCTTGACACTATGTCGGTGCGGACGCGTGCCATGCGGTTGCCATAGAGGTTGCGAGCCACCGGGATTGAATATGTGCCGCTCTTGCGCCGACGAAACAGCTTGCCGGTATATGACGCAGTGTCAATCATCACGTCATACATGTTGAGCGACGGGGGCATTCCCGATTCGTGGTAAAGCAGCTGCCGCAGGGTGATTTTGTCCTTGTCGGTATCTTTGAGCTGCGGAATATATCGTGCAGCCGGCGCGTCGATGTCGATAAGGCTGTCGTCGTAGGCTTTCATTATTCCCGATATTGTACCGGTGGCTTTTGATACCGATGCCAAGTCGTAAAGCGTATTGATGGTTACCGGTTTGCCCGATTTGTAGTCGAGGTTGCCATAAGCTTTGTTAATTACGATTTTGCCGTGGCGTGCCACGAGTACCTGGCATCCCGGGAACGCCTTCATGTCGAGGCCTTCTTCTACGAGCGAGTCGATACGCATGCTCAGTCTGTTGTCAAATCCGGCTTCGGCAGGCGTGCCATATCCGAGCCGCGTCTTCTCTGTTTCGAGTCCTGTTCCCGCATCGGCCACTCCGGCTATTGAAACAGGCAGTGAACCCGATGCCCGGTTGCCCCCGTATATGGTCTGTGCGGCGTAGTCCTGGGCCATGTTGCAGTCGTCGTAGGCAAGGACTACGGCAGCCGACCGGTTTAAGGCATTGGCGAAACGCGATGTGCTATAGGCAGGAGTGAACATCACGCTCACCACCTTGCCTGTGATTTTTTGCGTGATTTGGTCGAGGACTGTCGCATACTTGCGGTCGCGTGAATGCACGGCCAAAATTACGATGTCATACTCGTTGAGTTCGTTGGCGAGCTTGCTTACCGACATGCCGTCGTAGTAGTCGAATTTGCCCGTGTCGTCATACATGCGGCAACGGTTTTGAAACATCGATGTCAGTCCGCCTTTGCCGCCGAGCGTCAGCACGGCAACTTTGTTCTTGTCGATGTCGCCCAATGGTAATATCGAGCCTTCGTTTTTGATAACTGTTATTACGTTTGACCATAACTTGTGGCACATGGCCTCGGCTTCATCCGAGTTGATGTCGGCCACGAGGTTTTCCTCGTCTATGTGCTGCCGGTGGCTTAATCCCAAGGCATACTTGAATTGCAGCACTTTGCGGCAACGCTCGTCGATAAGTCGTTCAGACAGCCTGCCGGTGCCGACGGCACTTTTGACCGACGCTATTTCGCCGATGATATTTGTCGGGCCGAGCATTATGTCGTTTCCGGCAAGCAAGGCTCTGACGCACAGGTCCTTTTCCCGGCTTGCGCCTTTCATGGCGAGTCCATCGGTAAAAATCAGCCCGTTGAATCCCATTTCTTTCTGCAACAGGTCGGTGACAACCTTTTCAGACAGTGACGAAGGTATCTGTTCATCGAAAATGGCCGGGACATACAGGTGTGCCGTGAGCATTCCCGAAAGTCCGGCATCGATGTATCGGGTGAACGGTACAAATTCACACGTCTTCAGCTCCGACATGTTTTTATTGATCGTGGGTAACGTCTTGTGCGAGTCTTGTGACGAGTTCCCGTGTCCCGGGAAGTGCTTGGCCACCGACAGTACTCCGCCGTCTTCAAGTCCCTTGGCGTAAGCAATTCCATGCCGAGCCACGAGTTCGGGCGATTCTCCAAAAGAGCGAGTGCCTATTACCGGGTTTGAAGGATTGTCGTTTACGTCGAGGACAGGGGCAAAGTTAACGTGGATTCCAGTCCTGCGGCATTGCCGTGCGGTTTCAAGCCCGTATTCATAGAGAAGCTTGTCGTCGGATATGGCACCGAGAATCATGTTGCGAGGATATTCGGTGGCATCGCTGAAGCGCATCGACAGGCCCCATTCGCCGTCGAGTGTTATAAGCAGAGGCACTTTGGTTATCGACTGAGCATAGTTGGTCAACTGAGCCTGTTCGTCGAGCGTGCCGCGGTTGTACAACAGTCCGCCGATGTGGTGGCGGGTTACCATTTTCTTAACCCAAGCCATGTTTGTGGCATCGGTTGACGGTGAAAGTTGCAATACGAACAATTGTCCGATTTTTTCATCGATTGTCATCGACGACATCAGCGAATCGACCCATTCGTTCATCTCGTCGCGGTTTACTCCGTTGAAAATGCCGGGCATGGGCGACGCATTTGCGGCTTCGGATAATAATGCCGTGAATGTGGCGCAAAAGAATAAGATTAACAGTTTATGTTTCATCGGTTCTCGGTAAGGTTATAATGTTAGTTTATGCATTGCATTCTTGCGCGGCTGCTCGGCTGTATCAGCACATCGTTGATACCGAGTTTCTTTACATACTCAAGAGCCCGTGTGCCGAACTTTTCGCTGTCGCAATATATGAAGTCTTTGTTGTCGAGCGATGCCATGTGGTCGCCGCCGTGAGCCAGATAGTCGAGTGTGGCCACGCGGTATATTTTAGCTCTGTTCACCGCTATGCCCCACACAGTTGCCGCTTCTACTGAGCCATCCTTCTTGTACAGAACCTTCACGCTGTTGCTTACGGCATCGCCGCCGCGTGCGGCCATTACTTCGAGGGCTTTTATCAAGTCTTCTCCGCTGACATCGATTACCACGAGTTTGTTGTTGAATGGGAACATGGCACCAAGCAGGCCTTCCGACACGTCTCCTTCGGGCATAGATTGCCTTATGCCGCCTTTATTCATTATGGCAAGGTCGATTTTCAGGCCGCTTTGTTCGGTCGCTATATCGAAAGCCATGTCGGCAACCCAGTTTTGCATTTCGGTGCTGCTTTTATAATAATACTGTTTTGACCGGGCGACTATGTTGTTGAGCAATTTGTGTACAGGTTCTTGGAATGGAGCGAGAAATGCTTCGAGTGCGGGGTAGTGGGCTTTGGAGTCCCAATGCTCATCGACAGGAATCAAGCCGTAATCGACCGTAAGGCTGTCGAGGTCGATTTTTATGCATCCCACGTTCTTGCCCATGTTTCCTGTCTGCGTAACCGGGATTTCGCGTCCCGCTTTGTTGGCCACTTTCCATGGAACGCTTTTAGGGTCGGTCGGGTCGATTAGCGTGTGTGAGTGTCCGCCAATTACAAGGTCGATGTCGCTGCTCGACTTCACTATTTGGATGTCTCCCGGCGAGTCGGGATTGTTGCTGTCGTAGCCTATGTGCGATACCATTATCACGAAGTCGGCTTTCTCGGTCTGCTTCAGGCGGCGAGCCGTCTCGTTTGCCACTGTTAATGAATTGACGTAAACGAGACCTTTGCAATTGGCCATGTCTATCATTCCCACGGGGTCGAGGTTTATACCCATGATTCCAAATCGCTTGCCGCCGTATTCCTTGATTATGTAAGGAGAGTAGTGTCCGTCAAGTTTGGTCGAGGCAAGTCGGTAATTGGCCGAGAGTCGCGATACTTTCAGCCGGTTCTGGTAATATGCGAGCGAGTCGATTCCGTTGTCAAACTCGTGGTTGCCCAGGACCGAGATGTCGTATCCGAGGCTGTCAAGTAACGGATATTCCACCGCGCCGCCGTAAAGGGAGAAATATAGAGTGCCTTGCACTATGTCGCCGGCATCTACCAGCAACACATTTTTTTCGGCTCCGCGGATACTGTCGATTATGGCTTTTCGGCGCAAGATACCTCCTTTTCCGTCAAAGTCGGGGTCGATTTGGCTGTGCGTGTCGTTGGTGGTGAGAATGACCAGATCTTCGGCATTCATGTTGCTGCCAAAGAGCAATACCGCAATGC
Source organism: uncultured Muribaculaceae bacterium (assembly GCA_944321905.1). GTDB lineage: Bacteria > Bacteroidota > Bacteroidia > Bacteroidales > Muribaculaceae > Avimuribaculum. The sequence goes on from CALUNI010000011.1 coordinate 10,161, forward strand.
CGAGCGTTATAAAAATCTTTTTCAACTGTTTCATGCTTTTTTTCAGTGTAAAAATACGAGGTTTAAATATTGTCAGTTATTTTATTCATCGCTTCTGCGTTTATTTGTCGGGCTATCGTCTATACCGGCACGATTAGGCCGTCGTAGGCAAAGCTCACATTTTGCGGAAGCAGTTTTGCCGCCTCACGTTCAAGCCCCATGTCATGGCTCATGTGTATGAGATAGGCATGGGAAGGGCATATGCCGGCTATCGCGTCGAGCGACTCTTGCAGCGACATGTGCGACAGGTGGTCTCTAAGCCGCAGTGCGTTGATTACCAGAGTGCGAATGCCGTGAAGCCTTTTGATTACGGCATCGTCGATGTGCTTTGCATCGGTGATGTATGCCATGTTGCCAATCTTGAAGCCTGAAATCAGCAGCTTGTAATGCCATATGGGCAGCGGCTCGACAAGCGTTTCTCCCACGTAGAAAGGTTCATCAGCTATAGGTACCATATCAAACGATGGGACACCCGGGTAGGGGTGGGATGTGAAACAATATGGCAGGCGGGTGCGTATGTCGCGCAGCACGTCTTCACGTGCGTATATGGGAAACTTGTGGATGGCGCAAAACGGGCGCAGGTCGTCGATTCCGCCTACGTGGTCGTAGTGGCTGTGTGTGACAAGCAGTGCGCATGGATGATTGTGCCTTGCTCGCAACATTTGTAATCTGAAGTCGGGACCGCAGTCTATCAGAATTTCTTTCCCGTCGTCGGCTTGCAATACTGCCGACGTGCGCAGCCGCTTGTCGTGAGGGTCGGATGACGTGCATACCTCGCAGTCGCATCCGATTTGTGGAACGCCTGTCGATGTGCCGGTTCCTAAGAATTCGATTTCCATGAGCCTTTGATGTTTATATAATGTTGGCCTCGGGTTGTAGCGTTATGCCATATTTTTCTTCTATGACAGTTGTCACGTGCTTGTATAGGGCAACCACGTCGTCTGGCGTGGCGGTTCCGCCATTTGCTATTACGAGACACTGCTTGGGATAGACGAGTGCGCCGCCAATGGCAAAACCTTTCAACCCGGCATTCTCGATAAGCCATCCTGCCGGTACTTTGACCCTGCCGTCGGCTGCGGGATAGTGAGGCATGGCCGGATAGGACTGCTTCAGTGTTTCAAATTGTTGCCGCAGGATAACCGGATTTTTGAAGAAGCTGCCCACGCTGCCCGTTTCGTCGGGATTTGGCAACTTGCCGTTGCGAGTGTCGATTATGGTGTTGCGTATGTCGGTCATCGACAGGCCGGGTTGATCGGCAAGCCCTTTCAGCGGGCCGTATGTGAGCGTGAATACAGGTGTCTTGGATAATCGGTATTCGACCGACGTGACTATGTATCGGTTGGAATATTCGTTCTTGAAAATGCTGTCGCGATAGGCGTATCGGCACTCTTGGTTGTCGAAGTGTGCAGGCTTGCCGGTCGGCTTGTCGATGCAGTTGACGCGTTCTATTATGCCACAAGCTTCCACGCCGTAGCTGCCTATGTTTTGCACGGCACTTGCGCCTACTTCTCCAGGAATTCCCGAGAGGTTTTCGGCACCATAATAATTATGGCTTATGCAGTATTTGACAAACTCGTCCCACTTGATGCCGGCTCCTGCTTCTATTATCACTTCGGTATCGGATTCATCGACCACCGATATGAAACGTATGCAAGAATGCAGCAACATGCCGTCGTAGTCGCGAGTGAACACAAGGTTGCTGCCTCCGCCTATGTGCATCGAGCGGCACTGGCGGTATGTGGGAGAGTCGAGTATTTGCAGCAGTTCGTCGATTGTCGAGTATTCGGCCAGATATCTGCACTTTACGTCAAGGTGCATCGTCGTGGCTTCCTTTAATGGGAAATTTTCAATTAATTTCATCATAGTCGGAATGTGGTTAGTAATCCTTCTTCGTCAAAAATCAGGTATGCGCCGTTGGCGTAGTACCAATATTCACGCACCCCGTTATATGTCGGCACCTTTTCGAGGTTGTTTGGCGCGCCTATCGACAAGCGGCATTCTTCGCGTGTCATGTTCAATGCCACTTGTCCGTTGATGATGCGTTGCCAGTCCTCGTCGGTAATCAGCGGATAACGTTCGCGTATGTCGGTCGTCGAGAACAGGTCGTTGAAGCTGCGGTGCAGATAATTGTCGCGGTATGACATGAACACGTATGCCGTGCGCCCGCTGTCTTGAAATTCTACCTTGTAGGGAAACACTTTGTCGCCGGGCAGCACGTCGGTTATGGTTACGTTTACATATTTGCGCCCCCACGTCATTTTTCCGGCTGCGTCATACCAAATTGATGTTTTTATGAAAAGCGAACTCCCATTTAAAACGTCGCGTAGTCGCGTCACCTCATCCATGTCAACGAGAAAGGGTACCTCGAAACGGTCGGCATACCCCGTGATGTCGTCCATGGTGCGGTTGGTGTTGTATTGCAGGCTGGTTGTGCCATATTTGAAATATGTGTTGACAACCGGGCGACCGTCGATCGACATGCTTATAGTGTATCCGTCATATGCAATCTCTTTCCCTTGCAGTTGCAGCGTATCGACCGATAGCTGTTGTGAAGGGGTGAAGATGTATTTTATGTTGTTGTCGGTGACGTAGAATCTTTTTCCCGTTTCCCAGTGCGGAAACGTGTCGAGTCTTATCTCGATAGTCGGCACGTCGGCTTTGTCGTCGCCGGAATATGCTTTCTCCACGTCTTTTTGTGTTATGGCTTTTGTGCCTTCGACGCCGGTAAAGCAGCCCTGTAGCGACGATGCGGCAACGATGCAAGCTATGTATAATAATGCTTTCCTCATCATTGGCAATCGTTGAGTAATGAAACTCGACAAAATTACACATAATTCATGAATGTTGGCAGGTGGTGAAGCATGTAAAAATATTAAACCCAAATCGGTCGTTAGATTTTATGGTGATTTTTAGGATTATGTGAAGGTTTGTGCCTTGAAACGATGCCGACAGAAACTAAAAAGCGGCATAAGAAGCATTTCCAAAACAAATATTTGCGGTCTAATGGCCGTTTTGGGGGGTAAAATGTATGTTTCTCAAGGCTTGCGGAAGCCGTTGCGCGGAAGCTTTTTATATTGTGTCTCTTAAATAATTTTAATCGCGCGAAATTTTGACTGATAATTTTTGTACTTCACATTTATTTGTTAATTTTGTGCCGTTGTGTTAATGTGCCGAGGTTGACACGGCAAGAATTATAAAGGAGTTAGTTATGAAGAAATCAACGATTTGGCTTTTGACCATAATAATGTCTTGTACATTTATGGGGCTGCTCTACGTGCAAATTATGTATATGGAAAACATGATTAAGATGCGCAACGAACAGTTCTCGGAAGTCGTAAAACGTAGTCTTTATGGCGTATCCAACACGTTGGAGCAGGATGAGACGAAGAGGTATCTCGAAGAAGACCTCGACCGCTTGTCGAATTTCTATACCGATTTCAGCAGCAACAGATCCAAGAGCTTCGAGTATTCGCTTAAGTCGCCCGACGGGTCGTCGGACTATAAGATAAAAGGGACGTTGAATGCGATAAACCAGGAAGGCGGCGACAACATCAAGGACCTAAGCGACAGCTACAGCAACATGCAGCGTGTGCTCAAAGGGCAATATCTTTACCAACAAGGAATATTGAACGAGGTGATATTGAACATGCTCGCCCAATCGTCGAACCGGCCAATAGAGGAACGTGCCGACTCGGCTGTGGTGCGCAAGTACCTTGGCGTGGAGCTTGAAAACAACGGGCTTGACTTGCCGTTTGATTTCGCATTGGTCAACCGCAACGGGACGGTAGTTTACCAGTCGGCCGATTTCAACCCCGAGCGTAACGGCAACGTGTATTCGCAAGTGGTGTTCCCCAACGACCCGGTAAACAAGATGAACTACTTGAAGGTAACTTTCCCGACTAAGAGTGATTACATATTCTCGTCGATTAAGTTCATGATACCGTCGTTTGTGTTTTCGTTCATACTGCTTGCGGTGTTCCTATATACCATTATATTGGCGTTCAGACAGAAGAAGCTGACCGAGATGAAGAATGACTTCATCAACAACATGACTCATGAGTTCAAGACTCCGATATCGACCATATCGCTTGCCGCCCAGATGCTCAACGACGACAGCGTGAGGAAAAGCAGCATGATGATGCAGCACATATCCACGGTGATAAATGACGAGACCAAGCGGCTTCGCTTCCAAGTAGAAAAGGTGCTGCAGATGTCGATGTTTGACAGGCAGAAGGCCACGCTTAAGTTGCAGGAAATCGATGCCAACGCGGCGATAGCCAACATCGTGAACACATATAAGATAAAAGTGGAAAAATATGGCGGGAAGATAACTTCGAGCCTTGAGGCCGAGGATTCGATAATAAACGTTGACGAGATGCACTTCACCAACGTCATATTCAACTTGCTCGACAACGCGCTGAAGTACCGCCGCGAGGATGTGCCGCTTGAACTGGGCGTATCGACGCGCGACACGGGCGACCGGCTTGAGATTGTGATATCCGACAACGGGATAGGAATAAAAAAAGAAGACCAGAAAAAGATATTCGAGAAATTCTACCGCGTATCGACAGGCAACCGCCACGACGTGAAAGGCTTCGGCCTGGGACTTGCCTATGTGCACAAGATGATTGTGGAGCTGAAGGGCGACATACGGGTGGAAAGCGAGCCTAACGTAGGGTCTAAGTTCATAATAACGTTACCATTGTTAAAATAAAAAATATAGGATTATGGAAGAAAGATTGCGTATTCTGCTATGCGAGGATGATGAGAATCTGGGCATGCTTTTAAGAGAATATTTGCAGGCCAAGGGGTTCAATGCCGACCTCTTTGCCGACGGAGAGAGTGGCTACAAGGCTTTTTTGAAAGGCAAGTATGACCTGTGCGTGCTCGACGTGATGATGCCAAAGAAGGACGGTTTCGCCCTGGCACAGGAAATCCGCACGGTCAACAGTGAAGTGCCTATCATATTTTTGACTGCCAAGTCGTTGAAGGAAGATGTGTTTGAGGGCTTCAAGATTGGTGCCGACGATTATATCACCAAGCCTTTCAGCATGGAAGAGCTTGTGGTCCGGATCGAGGCCATCTTGCGTCGCGTGAAGGGCAAGAAGGGCAAGGAGATTACCATGTACAAGATAGGCAAGTTTACCTTCGACACCCAGAAGCAAGTGCTTATGATCGAAGACAAGGTGACGAAGCTCACAACCAAGGAGTCGGAACTGCTGAGCCTGCTGTGTGCGCATGTCAACGAGATACTCGAAAGGAATTTCGCGCTGAAGACCATCTGGATCGACGACAATTATTTCAATGCCCGCAGCATGGACGTGTATATCACCAAGTTGCGTAAGCATCTTAAGGACGATCCGTCGATTGAAATCATCAATATCCACGGCAAGGGCTACAAGCTGATTGCTCCCGATGTTGAAGCCAAAGCAAAGTAAACATACAGATAGGTATGACTAATTTGGAGGACAACGCCAAGCATGGTGAATGCGCTTGGCGTTGTCCTTTTTTTGACACGTGCGTAATCAGAATCGGGCAATTTCTTTAAAAATCCAAAACAGTTTCTTAATTTTGCATATATAATGAATATATGGCCTCTTGAGGGGGCTATCGGAAAAAATCAAAGTACCAATCATATGAAGTATCTGTTAAGAATTTACCAATGGGTGATCGTATGTCCTATATTGTTGACATTGACCATATTGACGGCTGTGCTGACAGTGCTGTTGAGCCTGCTCGGCATGGGAAAATGGGCCGGTTACTATCCTCCCAAGCTTTGGGCAAAGTTTTGGTGCTGGCTCATGTTTGTCAGGGTCGAGGTGCGCAATCGCCGGTTTATAGATAAAAAGACCTCTTATGTGTTTGTCGCCAACCATCAAGGGGCATACGACATATTTTCGATATATGCCTATCTTAACCACAACTTCAGGTGGATGATGAAGAAAAGCCTTGAGAAAGTACCCTTTGTGGGTATAGCCTGCAAGAGCAGCGGTCACATAATGGTTGACCGTTCGTCGCCGTCGGCCATAAAGGCAACCATGGACGAGGCAAAAGAGAAATTGCGCGACGGGATGTCGCTCGTGGTGTTCCCCGAAGGGGCGCGTTCGTGGGATGGCAAGATGCGTCCGTTCAAGCGTGGCGCGTTTAAGTTGGCTCTTGATTTCAACCTTCCCGTGGTGCCGATAACCATCGACGGCTCGTTCAAGGTATTGCCACGCACAACTTATAATATCACTCCCGGCAAGATAGTATTGACCATACACGAGCCGATAATGCCGTCGGCCGAGGGGCATGACCTCGACAAGGTGCTTGCCGAAAGTTTTGAGCAGATACAGTCGTCGCTGCCGGCATGAGAGCCCGCAGCCGGCGGGTCTTGAAATAATTTGTAGCAACCTATTGCGGTTTGCCGTATTTTACTTACCTTTGCGCATCGAAACACGTCTCTCGTGCTATAGGTGAGGCGTAGCATCAATTAAGGACTCGCACCATCACGGTGCTAATATAAACCATTGAAACATAAAGTGTTGTTTGTGTTTCGATGACCCCAAAGAATGTCGTTCCGTGACATTTCTTTCACAGCTTTGGACAAAAATAGTATGAATTTGCGGCATATGCCGCAAATGTGGTATGTTTTAAGGGTTACTTATCAGCGGGAGCTTGCGGCCAAGCGGCTCCTTGATGATAGTGGCATATCTAATTTCGTGCCGACGAAGCTTGTGCGTCGGCGTGGATGTCACGGCCGTTTCACGTGGGAGCGTGAGGTGGCCGTTCATAACTATGTGTTTGCCTATGCCACCCGCGAAGAAATTCAACGTCTGAAGCAGACAAAAATCCCCTATTTGCGGTATGTGATGACCTCGCGCGACGGGCGCAGCAGTTACCTGACCGTCCCCGACGAGCAAATGCGCAATTTCATAGCCGTCGCAGGCAACGAGCAGGAGCGCGTCACATTTCTCGACCCGGCCGCCGTGCCGGTTGCCGAGGGCGACCGTGTGCGCATAACCGGAGGCCCGTTTGAGGGCGTTGAAGGCGTGTGCGTGCGTATGCACAACGGGCGCGACCGCCGCGTGGTGGTGCAGATAGAAGGTATCGTTGCCGTCGCCACCACCGCCATCCCCGCAACCCTCATCCAAAAGCTCTGATTGAATCCCCATTTTGTTTTCTGCAAGTTCATTTCTTGTCTTATGATGTGTAGCCGCTGCTCGCTGCGACTTGAGCATGACGGTGTGAGTGCTGTCGTCCATAACACAAATATAGTATTGCAATGAAAGAGATAATAACCTATATAAGAAGCGATTACCATAGATATTTCGGGGGGGGGGTAAATATCCCTCTTTATAAGATAATCTTTGAAGCATTGACCGCCCGGAACCACAGGTTTGCCTATTCGTTCTGGCTTAGGTTGTGCATGAAAAAGAATCCGTTTTACGTCATAGCCCGTCTTAAGCATTACCGGCTTTCGCGCCTTTATGGCATGCAAATACCTCGGACGGTAAAAATAGGATACGGGCTGTATATCGGTCATGGCGTAGGCATCATAATCAATCCGGGTACCGTTATTGGAAATAATTGTAATATCAGCCAGTTTCTTAACATTGGCAGCCAAAAACATTCGCCTGCCACGATAGGCGATAACGTGTGGATTGGCCCGCATGTGTGCATCGTGGAAGACGTGAAAATAGGCGACAATGCCACGATAGGGGCCGGCGCCGTGGTGACGCACGACATCCCGGCAGGCGTGACGGCTGCGGGAGTTCCTGCAAAGGTAATATCCAACCGTTCGCATCCCGAATATGTCAATAACAGGTGGCCTGTGTAAGTGTTACTAAGAAAAGTATGAACAATAATAAAGAAAAATTAGTATGAATATAGCAATAGTAGGAACCGGGTATGTGGGTTTGGTCTCGGGGACTTGTTTCGCCGAGATGGGCGTTAACGTGACTTGTGTGGATATCGACGAGGCCAAGATTGGCCGCTTGCAAAGCGGGCAAATCCCCATCTACGAGCCGGGTCTCGACGACATGGTGCGGCGTAACGTCGAAGCAAAACGCTTGCACTTCAGCACCGACTTGGCTTCGGTAATAGACGACGTGGAAGTGGTGTTTTCGGCAGTAGGCACTCCGCCCGATGAGGACGGAAGCGCCGACTTGCAATATGTGCTGAATGTCGCACGGACTTTTGGCCAAAATATCAAGAAATACACATTGTTGGTAACAAAATCCACAGTTCCTGTCGGCACGGCGAGGAAGGTAAAAGCTGCCATAGAGGAAGAACTGGCCAAGCGAGGGGTTGACGTGCCATTCGACGTGGCATCAAATCCCGAGTTTTTGAAAGAAGGCGCGGCGATAAAGGATTTCATGTCACCCGACCGCGTGGTGGTGGGTGTGGAATCGGACAGGGCGCGCGAGTTGATGACCCGCCTCTACCGGCCTCTGATGCTAAATAATTTCCGCGTGATTTTTACCGACATACCAAGTGCCGAGATGATAAAGTATGCGGCAAATTCGATGCTTGCCACACGCATCAGTTTTATGAACGACATAGCCAACTTGTGCGAGTTGGTAGGAGCCGACGTGAACATGGTGCGCAAAGGTATTGGCAGCGATTCGCGCATAGGCAGCAAGTTCCTTTACCCCGGTTGCGGCTATGGCGGCTCGTGTTTCCCTAAAGATGTAAAAGCTCTCATTAAGACAGCTGAAAAGAACGGTTATTCGATGCAGGTATTAAAAGCCGTAGAAGCGGTCAACGAAGAGCAGAAAAGTGTGTTGTTCAAGAAACTGGAACGTCATTATGGCGGCGACCTTGCAGGCAAGCGCGTTGCCCTGTGGGGACTGGCATTCAAGCCCGAGACCGACGACATGCGCGAATCGACGGCACTGGTAGTGATAGACTTGTTGCTCAAGGCCGGATGCACGGTGCGTGTGTACGACCCGGTGGCGATGGACGAATGCCGCCGACGCATAGGCGACAGTGTGGAATATGCCACCGACATGTATGACGCTGTGCTTGATGCCGACGCGCTGTTGCTCGTCACCGAGTGGAAGCAGTTCCGCCTGCCCGGTTGGGGAGTGGTGAAGAAGTCGATGAACACGCCGCTCATAATCGACGGGCGTAACATATATGACAGGAGGGAATTGCTTGAAAACGGATTTGAGTATTATTGCATAGGCTTGTAAATCTTAAAACGAGGGATAATGAAAATATTGGTTACCGGCGCAGCCGGATTCATAGGTAGCAAACTTGCCAACCAATTGGCAAAGCGTGGCGACGAGGTAATAGGCATCGACAACATCAATACTTATTACGACCCGAATCTTAAGATTGCGCGCTTGAAAGAATTTTATGGAATAGAGCCGTCGCAATATGCGCCTGTCGGCGAATGCGTTCCCGAGACGGGCGGTGACGGCAGCTCGGTGGTGCGTTTCCCCGAGATGCAGTGGGGAGTGAAGATGCAAAGCCCTTTGTTGCCGTCGCTCAGTTTCATACGCATGGACATAACCGACCGCGACACGCTCGAACGCCTGTTTGAGGTAGAGAAATTCGACAAGGTGATGAACCTTGCAGCCCAAGCCGGAGTGCGGTATTCACTGAAAGACCCTTACACCTACGTGCAAAACAATGTGATGGGATTCATGGACTTGCTCGAATGCTGCCGGAAAAACGGTGTGCGCCATCTGGTGTATGCGTCTTCAAGTTCGGTATATGGATTGAATACCAAGGTGCCTTATAGTGAAGACGACGAAGTGAAGAGCCCGGTGAGCATATATGCCGCAACAAAAAAGAGCAACGAACTTATGGCTCATTCCTATGGTAAGCTCTACGGGTTGCATACCACAGGGTTGCGCTTTTTCACGGTTTATGGACCGTGGGGCAGGCCCGACATGGCTCCGATGCTGTTTGCCGACGCCATAAGCCACGGCAAGCCTATAAACGTGTTCAACAATGGCGACTTGATCCGCGATTTCACATATATCGACGATATCGTTGACGGAACGATACGTGCAATCGACACAGTGCCAGATGCGGACGACTGTCCCAACGGCGTGCCTGCCAAGGTGTATAACATAGGTTGCAGCCACCCGGTGAGGCTGATGGACTTTATAGGGGAAATGGAGCGATGCCTTGGCCGCGAAGCTGTAAAGAACTTCTTGCCTATGCAGCAAGGCGATGTCTATCAGACCAATGCCGACACCTCGCACCTTGAAGCCGAAGTGGGATACCACCCCCACGTCCGGCTGCATGAAGGTCTCCGACAGTTTGTTGATTGGTATAAAGGATATTATAAACCGTGATTGTGCGAAGTGGCAAAAAAGGGCTTTTAAATGGAGAAACTCAGACGGCTGGATGACGTTGTAGTCATTCGTTTGTTGCTCATGTTGCTCGTTGTGCTATATCATGCCTTTTGTCCTGCGGCGGGCATATGGAAGCCAATAGATGGTATGGGTGATAGTCCGGTCGCCTATTGGTGGATAGCGAAGTTCTCGAGTAGTTTTGTGATGGAGACTTTTGTATTTATATCCGGATATCTCTTTGGTTATCAGATGTCAAAGAAGTCGGCTATGCAATTTTCCATGAGTGCCGTAGTAAAAAGGAAGGCAAAGCGGCTTATAATCCCAAGTATAATATTTAGTGTGTTGTATTTAATTACTATCAATAATGCGTTTGACTCGACTATAGAGGTTGCATATGGCATTTTGAACGGGATAGGCCACATGTGGTTTCTGCCGATGCTGTTCTGGTGTTTTGTGTTTACATCCATTGCCATAAAATTCAACGCCAAGCCCGAATGGGTATTCGCTTTGTTGATTGTGTTATCGTTGTTTTCTTTCGTTCTGTTGCCATTTAGAATCTCGTCGGCATTCTATTATATGCTGTTTTTCTATGTTGGCTATTGGTTGAAAAGATATGAGATTGACATTGTTAAGATGATGAATATAAGATGTCTGTCCGTAATAGGTGCGTTGTACTTATTTGTATTTGTTGGATTTACACTCTTTAACAAATGGGGGGGGGTACAACGAACACTTTGCTAACAATCTTGTAGGGAAATCAATGCTATTGCTGTCAAGTAATTTTTTCAAAATAGTGTATGCATCCTTGGGCTTGTTTTTTGTGTATCTGAGTGTGAATATAATGCTTAAAAAAGATATTCTGCACATTGGTGACAAAACCGTGAAATTAAGTTCTTATTGCTTTGGTGTATATTTGTTTCAGCAATTTATATTGCAATCGCTGTATTATAAGACAGGTTTGCCCGGATGTTTCACTTCATATGCATTGCCGTGGGTGGGATTCATAGTGGCATTAATAGCATCTGTGGCATTGTCGATATTGGCCTTAAGAACAAGAATAGGTAGATTTTTAATCGGATAAATCGAATGGCTTTATATAAACGTGTAAAAAGTATTTTGAAAAACAGCAAGGATGGTAAAGTTTTAATTTCCAACTTTACTTATCTTACATTGCTTCAAATTGCCGGTTACGTTTTTCCGTTGTTGACTATGCCTTATTTGGCTAGAGTAATAGGACCGAGTGGTTTTGGTAAAATAGCATTTGCTTCGGCAATAATAATATGGGTGCAAACAGTTGCAGACTGGGGGTTTAACTTCTCGGCAACAAGGGACGTGGCCAAGAACCGTGATGATTTGGGAAAAGTTTCAGAAATATTTTCTAATGTATTTTGGAGTAGGTGTGTATTAATGATGTTGTCGTTGATAGTATTGATCATATTAATCATTTCGATTCCGTCATTTAGAGAAGATGCTGATGTCATATTGGTTACATTTCTGTTGATACCGGGTCATATAATGTTTCCTGACTGGTTTTTCCAGGCAGTGGAAAGAATGAAGTATATAACGTATTTAAACATTTTGTCGAAATTAATATTTACTATTGCGGTTTTTGTCTTTATCGTAGAGGACGACGACTACATATTGCAGCCATTGTTTAATTCGTTGGGGTTTTGCATATGCGGTATCATTGCAATGTATATAATATTGAGGAAATGGCATGTAAAACTCTTGAAACCGAATTTAACGAAAATATGTATAACAATAAAGGGCAGCACCGACGTTTTTATTAATGAGATAGCTCCTAATCTGTATAACAGCCTTTCAGTTGTAATGCTAAGCATGTTTTCCGGTTCTATTTCCACGGGTATTTATGATGCCGGGAAAAAGATAAATACTATTGTGTACCAACTTTTACTGATTGTCGCAAGGGTATTTTTCCCATTTTTAAATAGGAAACCCGACAAGCATGCCATATATGCGAGAATAAGCTTGCTTATCGCAATTTGTTTTGCAGTTTCTATTTTTCTTCTTGCTCCGTATTTAATTCGCTTTTTATTTAATAGCGATTTTGAAGACTCGATAATTGTTTTGAGAATAACGTCGATATCATTAATTTTCACATCGTTAAGTTCTATATACGGGACAAATTATTTGTTAGTTCATCGCAAAGACAGGCTGTTGCGGAATATCACTTTAATTGCGTCAGCTTCAAGTTTGCTATATTCTGTTCCATTAATATATTTTTACGGATATATCGGTACTGCTATAACATATACCGTAGCGACAGCTACGATTGGCGGTGCCAAGTATTTTTTTGCCCGTAAGGTCAGATTGGCAAAGTGATTAAATCTGAATTGTATAGCATTTTTGAAGTTCGACATGAGTGATCGTCCACAGTTTGGGCTGCATAAATGCGTGATTTTTTACAGTAAAAGGGGAAGATATGTTTAAGAAAGTATATACAAAAATTAGAAGTCCTCGCAATTTTTTGTTTGGATTATTGCGCAGATTCGGATTTTTATTCAGCGATTCTGTATATATAAAATTGCAGTATAGGTTAGAGAATAGGACCAAGCTATGCCTCCGAGAGCCTAAGATTTTTACAGAAAAGATTCAATGGCTTAAGTTGCATGATCGGAAGCCAGAGTATCCAATGATGGTAGATAAATATGCGGTGAAAGAATATGTAGCCTCGTTGATTGGTGAGGAATATATTATTCCTACGCTTGGAGTGTGGAACCGATTTGAAGACATAGATTTCTCCATTTTGCCCGACAAGTTTGTTCTTAAAGCCACTCATAGCAGCCATGCATCGATAATTTGTAAAGACAAGCGGGCGTTTAATTGCGCGGATGCCAAAATAAAATTTAAAAAGTTTTTTAAAGACAATCCTTACAAAGGATACAGGGAATGGGCGTATAAGAATGTAAAGCCCCGCATCATTGCCGAGCAATTTATGGAAAACAAAGGTGACAGGGAACTTACCGACTACAAGTTTTTTTGCTTCAACGGCGAGCCCCGTTACTGCCAAGTGATACGTGACCGATCGGGCAGCGAAACTATCGATTTTTATGATGTCAATTGGGTGCATCAGGAATTTGTCGGTTTGAACCCGGTTGCGCGGCTCGGCCGGAATCCGGTCGCGCGGCCTAAAGAATATGACAAGATGCTTGAAATTGCCGCAAAATTGTCGCAAGGCATTCCATTTGTAAGGATAGACTTGTATGATATAAACGACAACGTATATTTCGGAGAAATAACATTTTATCCCGGAGCCGGACTTGGTGCCTTTACCCCCGCGGAATGGAACCGTAAACTTGGCGATATGATACAGCTGCCAAACGTGTAAAGCCTTAAAAATGAGAAGTAAGAAATTATTTTTGTTGGCGTTTTTGCTATTCGTTGTATATTTCATGCAAGGGGTAGCGTATTCTGTTGGTAGCTTCATATCACAGAGTTGCCTGTTATTGTTTCTGTGCATAGGAATGTATGCTTATTTTAAGTCGCTTGCAACAGTATCGGTCAATCCGGCCTTTGTAAACGTGTGGATGATATTTTTCCTAATGCATTGTTTCTGTTTTATCTTATCTCCAAAAGTTGTTTACGGAACGCTTTATGAGTCGATTGGCAAGGTAGAGACGCTTGACCAGTTTAAGAACATAGCAATGTTTTCTTTGTCTTTCTTTATTGCCTATGCCACTGCACGATATAATTATTTCAGCCAAAAACAAATTCTGGCGATGGGATTGATTCTATTGGTCCTGTCGATAGCCAGATATTTTTATCAAATGGTCGAGAGACAAGAATTGCTTGAGAAAGAAGCCGTAACCAATAATATGGGATACTTGATATTATCGGTATTGCCATGTATGATGTTAGTAATCAAGCGTTATAAGGCGATATCTATAATATCTGTTTTGGCTATCATATGTTTTGTAATAATGTCTTCTAAAAGAGGGTCTATCGTGTGCTTGATTGCAATGCTGCTGTTTTCTTTATACTATTACATAAAGATAAACAAATTGAAATTTAAGACGGCGGTAGGTCTGTTTGTCATAGCCGTGGCTATGGGTTATGTTGTGTATTACCAATATGCTTCAAACGATTATCTCCAAGAAAGGCTTGAAAAGACATCAGAAGGCAAGCAATCGGGTCGATTGGTAGCCTATAGTACGTTATTTGAGCATTGGGCGAGGGAGGACAATCTTGCAAAATCGTTGTTTGGCAACGGTATGTCTCAAAGTGTCGGCGTATGGGGTAATTATGCGCACAACGACTGGCTTGAATTGCTGATAGACAACGGGCTGCTTGGTGTTGTACTGTATGCCTCTCTTTTTATTTGCATGAATAAGTACATACGTAAGTCTGCAATGTCGCCGACTCAAAAATTGGCAGCACATTTATGTGTTATTTTTTGGTTTTTGAAAACAATATTCTCAATGGGCTACATGTTCAATTCGGGTGCAATATTTTTATTCCTTTTTGGAATACTTGTCGGTAATTATGAGCGAGACAAGTTGGCGTACCGAAAAACACGCGTGCCTGTAAAATATGTGAATGCGTAAATATTTAAATAAATCGAATTTATACTGAAGATGAAAAAGGTATTGTGCTTGATCGACAGCCTTGGCTCGGGTGGTGCGCAAAGGCAGCTTGTGGGGCTTGCGGGTCTGCTTCAGCAAAAGGGGTATGACGTGACGTTGGCTTGCTATTACGAGCGTGTGTTTTATAGGGAACACATAGAGCGCAACCATATCAATCTGGTCAAGCTGACTCCGAAGAACAACAAATTGTCGAAGTATATAGAAGTATTCAGCCTCATCAGGCGGGAGAGATATGATGCCGTGATTGCCTATTTGTCGGGGCCGGAGGTAATCGTAAGCATGGCAAGGCTGTTTTTGAGGCACAAGTTTGTGGCGATTGTCTCGGAGCGCAATGTGGTGAACCGCATGACGTTGGTTGACAAGATGCGGTATTGCATATATTCGCTTGCCGATTACGTGGTGTCGAATTCGCATACGCAAAATTCGATACTGCATAGGCGGTTTCAGTTCTTAAGGAAAAAGGCGTTGACAATCAATAATTTTGTCGATACGCAATATTTTACGCCTGCCGACGTGGCAAGTGACGGCGACAGCGTGTTGAAAATATTGGTATTGGCCCGGATTAACATGCAAAAAAACGTGTTGGGGCTGATAGAAGCGGCAAGAAAATTAAAAGACCGGGGCATAAAATTCCGTATAGACTGGTATGGTGATTACAAAGACGCAGATTATCACGACCGATGTGTGGAAAAGATTAGGGCAATGGACGTGGGCGACCTGTTTTGCCTGCACAGCGCCACGACCGACGTGCTGTCGAAATACAGGGAATGTGACGTGTTTTGCCTGCCGTCGTTTTTTGAAGGTTGCCCCAACGTCGTGGCCGAGGCCATGAGTTGTGGCAAGCCGGTCTTGTGCAGCAACGTGTGTGACAATCCTTTGATAGTGGAAGATGGCGGCAATGGATTCCTTTTCGCCCCTGATGATATTGATGGCATGGCATCGTCGATAGTACGATTTTCTGAATTGCCGGTCGGGGATAGGGTGCGCTTTGGGAAGAGAAGCAGGGAGCTGGCCGTCGAAAAATTCAGCTCCGACGCGTTTGTCGATAAGTATATTAAATTGATAGAATCGAAATAGTATGAAGATATTGCACATATGTGACCATTTAAAAGTGGGCGGTGCCGAGAAGATAATTGTCGAGATGTCGTTGAGGCAGCGGCAATCGGGGCATGACGTAGGAGTGCTGCTTTTGAAATCGACCGATTCGGTCTGGGAACGGCAACTTATGGATAGCGGGGTTACGGTCGAATGGCTTATAAAAAAAGGCAGCATATACAATCCCGTCCTTTCCTTTAAGATAGCAAGATATCTTAAAAAGGCCGATCTGGTTCATGTGCATCTTTTCCCCGCACAGTACTGGGTGGCAATGGCTCGGTGGATGACCGGAACCAAGGTTCCCATAATAACCACCGAACACAGCACATCTAATCGCAGGAGACGAAACAAGTGTCTCAAAGTAATAGACCGATTTGTGTATAAGCAGTTTGCATGTGCGGTGGCGTGTGCCGACGAAGTTTATGCCAGCGTAAAGGATGATTATGCGTCTGCGACACATTGGGAGGTTATCCCCAACGGCGTGGATGTTGACAGGTACCATAGTGCGCAGCCTTATGGCAAGGACGAACTTTTGGGCGTGAGCCGGGACGCGTTTTGCATTGCGATGGTATCGCGGTTTATTTATCCTAAAGATCAGCATATATTGATAGAGGCTGTTGCCGAGTGTCCCGAGGCGGTTCACGCCGTGCTGGTGGGAGACGGCCCCCAACGTGAGTCATGCGAGCAGTTGGCAGCCCGTCTGGGCGTGTCAGACAGGGTGCATTTCTTGGGAAACAGGAACGACGTTGACCGTATCTTGCGCACTTGCGATGCGGCAGCGTTAATCAGCGAATATGAGGGCTTGTCGTTGGCATCAATCGAAGGCATGGCTGCCGGCGCTTTTATCGGAAGCGACGTTAAGGGCATATCGAGTATCGTGGGCGGGGCAGGGATTCTTGTAAAAAACGACTCTCGCCTCGTTTCCGAAGCCATTGTTTCCTTGATGCATGATGATTATAGAGAAATTATATCGCGGCAGTGTCTTGAACGCGCAAAGTGTTATGACATTAACCGCATGGTAGATAAATACATGCATTTATACCAAGCAGTGTTAAACGACGGGGCAAACTACGTCAGACCACAAACCGTCTAATTAGCTAAAAATGTTTTTATTATGAGGCCTCGATTATTTATTGTGGTCAACGAAGACAGGTTCTTCTTGTCGCACAGAAAAGAAATTGCAATCAACGCAATCAAAGGTGGGTATGACGTTACGCTCGTGGCAAAAAACACAGGGCGTATGAATGAAGTCAAGGCTCTGGGAATAAATGCAATCGAGCTAAAGATAAATCCTACCGGCGAAAATCTCCTTGAGGAGTTCAAGACGTTTTGTTTCTTGCTGAAATTGTATAGGCGGGAGAAACCGTTGATTGTTCACCATGTGGGGCTTAAGAATGTGCTGTATGGCGGACTTGCGGCCAAACTGGCCAAGATACACGGGGTTGTCGATGCCATAAGCGGCTTGGGCATAATGTTTTCGGGCGAAAAGCCATCTTTGTTGGCAAAGGCCGTATTAAGTGTAATTCGTTTCTCGTGCAATAGAAAGAACGTGGCGGTTATCTTTCAGAACAAGGAAGACGAGAAAATTTTCAAGGACAGACACATAATTGACAGGTGCAAAGTATATTTCACTCACGGTTCGGGCGTGAATTTGAAAAATTACGCATATGTCGATGAGCCGGAAAATGATGTATTGAAAGTGATATTTACCGCCCGCATGGTCGAAGATAAAGGAGTGAAAGTCTTGATCGAGGCTGCTGAAAGGTTGAAAGACCTATATCGAGGGAAAGTGAAATTTATCTTGTGCGGCGGCTTGTCGAAAAATCCCAAAGCCATCAAAGAGGAGTATTTGCGAGAGCATTGCGACGGTGATTATATCTGTTGGCTTGGGTATCGGTCGGATGTCAAGGAATTGCTTGAACAGTCAAATATAATGTGCTTCCCGAGCTATTACCGCGAAGGCTTGCCTAAGTCGTTGATAGAAGCGGCAGCGATAGGCCTGCCGATAGTTACCACCGATTCCATTGGCTGCAAGGATACTGTCGTCGATGGATATAACGGCTTCTTGGTTCCTGTAAAAGACAGCGTGTCGCTTGCCGAGAAATTGAGTATTTTGTTTGACAATCCCGATTTAAGGAAAAGGATGAGGGTGAATTCAAGAAAATTGGCCGAGAAATATTTTTCCATAGAGCCGGTCATTAAAGAGCATATGGAGATTTACAGGTCGTTTACATAGCGGTTTCTTTCACCGATGAGTTTTTGTGCGCCACGACTAATGAAGTTTTTGATTGGTCGTGGCGTGTTTTTTATCCAAAATAGGTCGTTAGATTTATGGTGGTCCAAAACAAATATTTGCGGTCTAATGACCGTTTTATGTATTGTAGTCGCAAGATTGCTTGATAAGAAGCATATTATGAGGGTCTGATTTGTGTAAATGCGATTTTTTTACGAATATTGCATAATAATTAAAATGCAAAGAAAAAGTAATGAAGACAGCGTTGATAACTGGGATAACGGGGCAGGATGGGTCGTACTTGGCCGAATTCTTGCTTGAGAAGGGATATGACGTGCATGGCACCATCAGGCGGTCGTCGGTCGATTTCCGCGAGCGTATCGCCCATCTTGAGGGCAGGCCGCACTTCCACTTGCATTATGCCGACCTCGGCGACTCGATGAGCATAATACAGGTGGTGGGGAAGGTGCGTCCCGACGAGGTTTACAACCTTGCGGCGCAGAGCCATGTGCAGGTGTCGTTTGACTCGCCCGAGTTTACTGCCGATGTCGATGCCACAGGCGTGCTGCGCATACTTGAAGCCGTGCGCCAGTGCGGGCTTGCCGCGACGTGCCGCATCTACCAGGCTTCGACGAGCGAGCTTTATGGCAAGGTGGAAGAAGTGCCGCAGAACGAGCTTACGCCGTTTCATCCATACAGCCCTTATGCCGTCGCAAAGCTTTATGGGTATTGGATAGTGAAGGAGTACCGGGAGGCTTACGGGATGTTTTGCTGCTCGGGCATATTGTTTAACCACGAGAGCGAGCGCAGGGGCGAGACGTTTGTGACGCGCAAGATAACGCTTGCCGCCGCGCGCATCAAGCAAGGCAAGCAGGACAAGTTGTATCTGGGCAACTTGTCGTCGCTCCGCGACTGGGGCTATGCCAAGGATTACGTGGAGTGCATGTGGCTGATATTGCAGAACGACAAGCCCGAGGACTTCGTGATAGCCACCGGCGAGCAGCACTCGGTGCGCGACTTCTGCCGTCTGGCGTTCCACTATGTGGGCATTGAACTCGACTTTGTGGGCGAGGGTGCCGACGAGAAGGGCATAGACCGGGCTACCGGGCGGGTGCTGGTGGAGGTGTCGCCCGATTTTTACCGCCCTACCGACGTGGTGAACTTGTGGGGCGACCCGTCGAAAGCTCGACGCGAGCTCGGGTGGAATCCGCAGAAGACTTCGTTTGAGCAGCTCGTCAAGTTGATGGTGGATGCCGACATGGCCAAGGTGGCCGTGGAGCGCGCGGGCGACCACGTGCGCATGAACCTTGCCGAATATCTCGAAAAGGGAATAGTGAAATAATCTCCGCGTCTTTTTGCGGCAAAAAATATTTTTATGGAAAAAGATTCCAAGATATATGTGGCCGGACACCGTGGAATGGTGGGATCGGCCATTGTGCGCGAGTTGCAGCGACAGGGCTATGCCAACATCGTCACGCGCACTCATAAAGAGCTTGACTTGACACGGCAGGATGCCGTGGAGCGTTTCTTTGCCGAGGAACGCCCGGAATATGTGTTTCTCGCCGCGGCCAAGGTGGGCGGCATTGTCGCCAACCAGTCGGCGCTTGCCGATTTCATGTATGACAACATGATACTTGAGATGAACGTCATCCATGCCGCTTGGCAGAACGGCTGCCGCAAGCTTGAGTTTCTGGGGTCGTCGTGCATCTATCCGCGCATGGCTCCGCAGCCCATGAAGGAGAGCTGCCTGCTGACCTCGGAGTTGGAAAAGACCAACGAGGCGTATGCGCTTGCCAAGATTTCGGGACTGAAGTATTGCGAATATCTCAACCGCCAGTATGGCACGGATTACATAAGCGTGATGCCCACCAACTTGTATGGGCCTAACGACAATTACCACCCCGAACACAGCCACGTGCTGCCGGCTCTTATCCGGCGGTTCCACGAGGCAAAGGTGCAGGGGCTGCCTTATGTCACTTGTTGGGGCGACGGCTCTCCGTTGCGCGAGTTCCTGTATGTCGATGACCTTGCCAACCTGTGCGTGTTCTTGATGAACAATTACAGCGGCAACGAGACTGTCAATGCAGGAACGGGCAAGGAGCTTACAATCAAGGCTCTTACCGAGCTTGTGGCGAAGGTGGTGGGCTATGACGGCGAGATACGGTGGGACACCACGAGGCCAAACGGCACTCCGCGCAAGTTGCTCGACGTGTCGAAGGCCACAGCTCTCGGTTGGGTCTATAAGACCGAGCTTGAAGACGGCATCAGATTGGCATACGACGATTTCTTGCACAATCCGATGCGTGCCGAGCGTTGATGCACACATTACATGTGCTTATAGAAGTATAAAATATTGAATTAGCATTTGACAAAGAAATATTAGTATGAAAATTATATTGTTGTCGGGTGGTTCGGGAAAGCGGCTGTGGCCGGTGTCGAACAATGCGCGTTCCAAGCAGTTTGTGCGTGTGTTGCCTGCTCCCGATGGAGGGGTAGAGTCGATGGTGCAGCGCGTGGTGCGGCAGATAGGCGAGTCGCGCCTGCGGTGTGGCGTCACCGTTGCCACGGGTGCGGCACAGCGCGGTGTCATCGAGGCTCAGCTCGGGAGCGGTGTTGACATAGTTACCGAACCCGAACGCCGTGACACGTTCCCAGCCATAGCTCTGTCCACGTCTTACCTGTCGATGGAGAAAGGATGTGGCGACGAAGAGGTGGTGGTGGTAATGCCGTGCGACCCATTTACCGACAGTGGATATTTTGAAACCATCGCCCGCATGACCGAGGCTGTGGAGACCGGCGGGGCCGACCTTGTGCTGATGGGCATATGTCCCACATATGCGTCGTCGAAGTTTGGGTACGTTGTCCCGATGCCGGGCGAGGCCGGAAAGCCTGTGATGCGTGTGGCCGGTTTCACCGAGAAGCCCGACGAGGCTCGTGCCGCAAGGCTTATCGAAGAAGGAGCGTTGTGGAACGGTGGCGTTTTTGCTTTCAGGCTCGGATATATGAGGGCAATTACTGCGCGGTATGTACAAGCCTCGACGTTTGCCGACATGGTGGCCGCATATGGCAGGCTGCCCAAGATAAGCTTTGACTATGAGGTCGCCGAAAAGGCGCAGTCGATTGCCGTGCTGCCTTTCAACGGCATGTGGCGCGACCTTGGCACTTGGAACGCTCTTGCCGACGAGTTGCCGGGCTGTTGCATGGGTAATGCAGTGGTTGACAATCCCGAATGTGGCTCGCAAGTGGTAAACCAACTTGGGCTGCCACTGTTGTGCATAGGTACGTCTAATTTGATAGTCGCCGCGAGTGCCGACGGCATATTGGTTGCCGACAAGGGCAGTTGTGAACACTTGAAGGACTATGTTGACCGTCTGTCGCAGGAGCCGCAGTATGAAGAGTTCGGGTGGGGAAGCCGCAAGGTGGTTGACCATTCGGGCGAAGCCGTAACATCGCGGCTCGAAGTCAATGCGGGAGCATCGACCGGCATCATGTGTGATTTGGTTCATGCTGCGACATTGACCGTTATAGCTGGTACCGGTGTGGCGACTGTTGACGGCAAGCTCATTGAATTGAGGACGGGCGTTGTGATGACAGTGCCTTGCGGAATGCAGTGTGAAATAGAATCGGCCGGCGATGCCTCGCTCGAGGTTATAGAAGTAAAGTATTAAGTTGCAAAATCGTGGGGATTAACTAAATAAATTAATTGATATCCGAAACATGACGAAAATGCAACTCGTTTTTGGTCGGTAAATGAATTTATAGTATGGTTTCGAGGTCGATGCGTGCCTTGCGCGGGTGCGTGTCGGCCTTGGCGTTTTTATATGCAGGTAGGACATGTGTCGCATAAGGTAGAAACAGTGCCTTTAGAGACGAAGAAAGCCGACTTTTCACAAAGTCGGCATCCCTCTTCAAAAACTTAATGTATTTATTATTGAATAACCAGTGTGTATTCTTTTTTTATGTGTTTTAGAGACTGCTTGGTGTGTTGGACGTTTTATCTTATTTCCTCGTCGTCGTAGTCGGCAAGGTCTCCTAGTTCGTCTTCGTTGAAACCGTCGTCTCCGTAGAAGTCTTCGCCTATCTCGTCAAAGCCTATGGCATCGATAGATGCGGCCTTGGCTGCTGCGGCTTTTTCGTTGGCCTCGTCGATGTCGATGAACTGAGCCGGAGCTTTGCCTTCTTTGCGTTGGCATAGCGGGTCTTTAAGATTCTTCCCCGGGACGCATTCCTTCATTTCCATGAAGAATGCGCGGTCGGTCATATAATCGAAGACAAAAATAAGTTTCTGCCCTTCGTCTTCAATAAGTTCGCTCAGCTGGGTGTCTTCCATCAGCCATATATCTTGGTCGGAGTCGGTGTCCATTTCCACCAGTGTTATTTCCTTTTCCTTGCTCCAGTCGTCGTCGCAGATGAAGAACGAGTCCATTTGGTCTTTTGTATAACCTACGGAGTCGAGTATTGCGTTGCGTAGGCGCAAGAATGTGTCGTCGGCATCGATTGCTATCTCTCGTTTGAAGTTATCCACTTCATCCGAAACTATACGAAATTTATAAATCATCTTTGTGTTTATATAATATTTGTATTTTCTCTTGATGCTGTTTTGATGCTGCGAAATTAATAATATTTTTTCACTCTAAGCATCTGTGGGCATATTTTTTTATCGATAATAAAGCGTGTGTAGCTGTTGCCGCATCACTTCTCGAATGTGAAATCGCGCGATGTGAGACGGTAATCGTCGATAAACAGTTCGACGTTGTATGTTCCTGCGTTTAGCGTGGTGTTTACGTTCCAGTAAATGGCCATGTCGGGAATTTCCTGTCCGGCATATTCAAATGTTTTGCGCTCGGTATATGGCACCTGTCCGCCTTCAAACGGGAACGAGCCGTTCTCCCCGAGCAGGTAACCCTCGGGGCTGGTTATGCGCAGGTATATTGTCTTTTCACCCACTGGGGTTGAATTGTTTTGCGGGATGGTAAACATCACCCTCAATTGCTTGGCCTTTGTGATTCTTTTTTCGGTCTTGCCGTTGCTTTTCAGTGCGGTAAGCGTCACTCCGGTCACGTTGAGCTTCTCGGCCAGAGTCATGCGTTTCGACAGGTCTTCGTTTTCCTTTGTAGCTTGGTTGACTTGCGATGTGAGGCGTTGGTTCTGGGTGCGTATTTTCTCGTTTTCGGCTTTCAAGCCTGCGTTTTCTTTGTTAAGCGAGTCGATTACTTGTATGTAGTGTTTCATTATCCCGCGCAGGGTCTCTATCTCGTCTTGCAGCTCTTTGATGCGCTTGTTGCTGGTGATGCGCTGTGTCTTTAGCTCGGTGAGCAGTTTCTCTACCTTGTCCTTGGCTTCGCCATATTTTATGGCGAGCGAGTCGTTGTTGAGGAATTGCGTCTGGCTTTCGTAGTTTTGGAATTCGGTGCTGAGGTTCTCGTATTCCTGTTTCAATTGCAGCTGTTGGTTTTGCAGCATGAGTTGCTCGTTGGCGGCCTGGGCATCGTCGATTTGCTTTTTTGCGTAGAATGCAAAAAAGGAAACTAACAGCACTGCCACCAGTGCGCCCACTATGATTAGTGCTTTCTTTTGTGAAGGAGCCATAATTAATTTCTGTTTTTATTTCGGTTTGCAAAGTTAAACATTATGAATAGAAATAGGTGAGAAAACTTTGCAAAAAAAGAATAATCGCCTCGCGCCGTGAGCCTGCTGGCACGTTGTGTGAAAAATCACCCGGAGCAAGTGTGTGCTTGGTCCGGGTGCAAAAATATAAAATTATGAAACAAAGTCGGTTCACTGAGCCTGTTTAGTCATTGCGCCGAATGATGCGGTAAACAGGTGGTGCCTCATCGGTCAATTGCGGTTGGCCCGCTTGCGCTCGTTCTCGTCGAGGATGATTTTGCGCAGGCGTATGTGGTGGGGCGTTACTTCCACATATTCGTCGGCCTTGATGTATTCAAGGGCCTCTTCGAGGCTGAATACTACCGGCGGCACTATGCGAGCCTTGTCGTCGGCTCCCGATGCGCGCATGTTGGTAAGCTTCTTCGACTTGGTTACGTTTACCACAATGTCGTTCTCCTTGGCATTTTCGCCTACCACTTGCCCGGCATACACCTCTTCTTGCGGGAAGATGAAGAAACGTCCGCGGTCTTGCAGCTTGTCAATTGCATAGGCGTAGGCCGTGCCGCCTTCCATTGCTATGAGCGACCCGTTGGTGCGTCGTTCTATGTCGCCTTTCCACGGTTGGTATTCAAGGAAGCGGTGCGACATTATCGCCTCGCCCGCCGATGCCGTGAGGACATTGGTGCGAAGGCCTATGATGCCGCGCGACGGTATGTTGAATTCCATCTGTATGCGGTCGTTCTGCGTGGCCATCGATGTCATTT
>CALUNI010000012.1 GCA_944321905.1 uncultured Muribaculaceae bacterium
TTCCGCTACAATCCCGACTTGAAGGTTGGCGACAAGGTAGAGGTGTTCATTGAAAACCAAGAAGACAAGAAGGGTCAACTCATCTTGTCGCACAAGAAGGCACGTGCTGCCAAGAGTTGGGAACGCGTCAACCAAGCCCTCGAAAACGATGAAATCATCAAGGGTTACATCAAGTGCCGCACCAAGGGTGGCATGATCGTTGACGTATTCGGCATCGAAGCATTCCTTCCCGGCTCGCAAATCGACGTTAAGCCCATCCGCGACTACGATGTATTCGTTGGCAAGACGATGGAATTCAAGGTCGTTAAAATCAACCAAGAATTTAAGAACGTTGTTGTTTCGCACAAGGCTCTCATCGAAGCCGAACTCGAACAACAGAAGAAAGATATCATTGCCAAGCTCGAAAAAGGCCAAGTACTTGAAGGCACCGTTAAGAACATCACTTCTTACGGCGTATTCATCGACCTCGGCGGCGTTGACGGTCTTATCCACATCACCGACCTTTCTTGGGGCCGCGTAAGCCATCCCGAAGAAGTTGTCAGCCTCGACCAGAAACTCAACGTGGTTATTCTCGACTTTGACGATGAGAAGAAGCGCATCGCCCTCGGCTTGAAGCAATTGCAACCACATCCATGGGATGCTCTCGATCCAAACCTCAAAGTTGGCGACAAGGTTAAGGGCAAAGTTGTCGTTATGGCCGATTACGGCGCATTCGTCGAAATTGCTCCGGGCGTAGAAGGCCTTATCCACGTGAGCGAAATGTCGTGGTCGCAACACTTGCGCTCGGCTCAAGACTTCTTGAAGGTAGGCGACGAGGTTGAAGCAGTAATCCTTACCCTCGACCGCGCAGAACGCAAGATGTCGCTCGGCATCAAGCAACTCAAGCCCGATCCATGGGAAAATATCGAAGTCAACTACCCGGTAGGTTCCAAGCACACCGCAAAGGTTCGCAACTTCACCAACTTTGGTGTATTTGTTGAACTGGAAGAAGGCGTTGACGGCTTGATTCACATTTCCGACCTTTCTTGGACAAAGAAAATCAAGCACCCGTCGGAATTCACCCAAATCGGTGCCGATATCGATGTTCAAGTTCTTGAAATCGACAAGGAAAACCGTCGCTTGAGCCTCGGACACAAGCAACTCGAAGAAAATCCTTGGGACGTATTTGAGACCATCTTCACCGTAGGCAGCATCCACGAAGGTACTATCGTAGAAATGCTCGACAAGGGCGCAGTTATAGCACTCCCCTATGGCGTTGAAGGCTTCGCAACTCCTAAGCACCTCGTTAAACAAGACGGCACGCAAGCCAAGCAAGACGAGAAGCTCGACTTCAAGGTAATAGAATTCAACAAGGATGCAAAGAGAATCATCCTCTCGCACAGCCGCATATTTGAAGATGAAGCAAAGGCTGAAGCCAAGAAGGCCAAAAAGGCTGCAAAGGCTGAAGAAACCACAACTTCTACTCCGGCTATCGAGAAGACCACCCTTGGCGACATTCAGGAACTTGCCGCATTGAAAGAAAAACTTTCTAAGAAGTAATCTCGAAAACTTTACAGTTTCCAATACACAAAATGGCTGCCTGCAATAGCAAGCAGCCATTTTTATTTCCACAAAGGATATCAAGCCGGTCCGAAAAGCCGGTTACATGTTTCAGAAGCAAAATGACAAATATAGAAATTTGGCTATTTTAGGCAACTGTTACCAAAGTTAAAAAGTGAGATTGCGGCTGCGGAGCTACCGAACCATGCTTAACACTATGCAAGCGAAGCGCAGCTTGCGGACAGCAGCGGCTTCCACCCATGAGAAACGGCTTCGGAGATGCCGAATTGGCATCAATCCGGGCTAATTGCTCTTCCTGCGACGATCGGATGAATATTTCCTTGCCAATTCTCTATGCTGTTCTGCCTTATCTTCTATACCTATCTTTTCGTATATGTCGGCAAGCAATGTGTGTACCGACGGCTCGACAGGCATGGCCTTGACCGCAACCCGCGCATGTTTCAAAGCCTCGGCCAACTTGCGTCTCTTGAAACAAATCGAGCCTATCCCGTAACTCGCCTCTCCATTACGCTTGTCGGCCTTCAACACTTCCTTATACAAGACTTCGGCCTCCACATCCTTTTCCAACACGACAAGCAACTTGGCCTTTTCTAATTTGGCATCAATGCAATCGGGACAAATATTAAGAGCCTTGTCGAAATTAGCCATTGCCGAATTAATTGCAATATCCCTGTCTGCATCATCAAACATCGATGCCGACTCCTTTCCGAGAACCACATATTCAAGAGCCAAAGACCTTAACAGGCTTTTTTGCCTGTCTATTTCGGCCTGTTTTTCATCAATCTGCCTGACGAGCCTTGAATACACACCCAGTTTATACCTGACAAAGCGTCTCACCGTCTCATCACCAAACCCGCCATTTGTGTCAACAGCCTCGGCAAAACTATCTACACACGTCTTGAAATCACGGACACCAAACGCCTTGTTTGCCGCGCCCAAAAGGGTTCTTACCCGATATTCCTTCTTGGCGTCGCTTATAAGCTTCAAGTCGTTGAATTGCTTGCTGAACTCTATGACGGCAGGATTGACAAAGATATCGCGAAACGTAATCGGAGCTTTCAAAGTAAGCCCTTCGAGCGACCTGCACCTCGACAAGGCGACATAAGTCTGGCCACACGAGAACGCTCCACCCTCCATGTCGATAACGACATTGTTAAAAGTAAGCCCTTGGCTCTTATGTATGGTCATGGCCCATGCAAGCTTTATAGGATATTGCGTGAACGTTCCGAGCACCGTCTCCTTTATGCGTTTTGTCTTGTCGTCATATTCATATTGCACATTTTCCCACTGGTCTCGGTCAAGCACGTAATGGTTGCCATCCTCAAGTTCGACAGTAATCTCGCCATTGCTTATTCCGGCAATTCTTGCAACCGTACCATTATACCACCGGCGTTCCTTGTCGTTGCGGATAAATACCACCTGCGCTCCCTCTTTTAATGTCAAGTTTAGCGATGTCGGTAATATCGATTCGGGCCACGTACCTTCTATTTCACCCTCGAAATTATGCTTCTCGGTGTCGAGTTCGTCAAGTTTCTGGTCGTTGATATAGTCAACAGTGTCGCGGCGCGTGGCAAGCGTCATTACGAAACTGCCATTCCCTACATCCCTGCCATACCGGCTGTTAATCAAGTTCAAGTCATCGGCAGTGGCCTTGTTCTCCCTCACACGGTCAAGAATCCCTATGAATCTGGCATCCTTCTGTCGATATGTTTTCCGCAATTCTATCGCGACAAGTTTTATCCGAGAAAAAGCAATAGCGTTGAAAAAGAAAAAATTGCTGTAATAACGTCGCAATATTTCTCTAAAGTCGCTCTTGATCACCGGTTCAAGCTGAAAAATATCTCCCACGAGCAACAGCTGCTTTCCTCCAAACGGTTCACGGTTGTTTCCCGAATAATAGCGCAGTACCCTGTCCATAAAGTCAATCATATCGGCACGCACCATCGATATCTCGTCAATAATTATCAGTTCGAGGTTCTTTATTATCTTTATTTTATCCCTGTTGTATTTTAGGGTATCTTTGATTCTGAGAGGAGAATAGTCGGGATCATCGGGAAGCAACGGCTTAAGAGGCATCTTGAAAAACGAGTGCATCGTCATCCCACCGACGTTGACAGCGGCAATGCCAGTAGGAGCCAAGACTATGTACTTCTTCTTTGTAGTCTCGCATATATATTTCAGCAACGTGCTTTTTCCGCTACCGGCCTTGCCGGTAAGGAATATCGACCGATTAGTATTATTAACCATGTCGATGGCAGTAATAAAATCAGGATTGTCGAAATCTATTTCCGGTATCTCTCGCTCCATTACCAATTGCTATGTCAGGCATCGGTCGCCTGTGTTACAACTCATTCTTTAAGAACTGCGCAGTCAGCGACCTCGCATTCTTCGACACAGCCTCGGGCGTACCTTCGGCAACTACCTCTCCCCCATTGCGTCCACCCTCGGGGCCAAGGTCTATGATATAGTCGGCATTCTTGATTATATCCATGTTGTGTTCTATAACCACTACCGTGTTACCTTTTTCCACAAGCCGGTTAAGAACGTCGAGCAGCACTTTTATATCCTCGAAATGCAACCCGGTTGTAGGCTCGTCGAGAATATACATCGTTCTTCCTGTATCTTTCTTCGACAGCTCGGCTGCAAGCTTCACGCGTTGGCTCTCGCCGCCCGACAACGTACTCGATGGCTGCCCAAGCTTTATGTAGCCCATGCCCACATCTTGCAGAACCTTTATTTTAGATAATATCGACGGCATGGCATCGAAAAACTCAACGGCCTGGTTGATAGTCATGTCAAGCACGTCTGCTATAGACTTGCCCTTAAACCTCACCTCAAGAGTCTCCCTGTTATATCGCTTTCCCCCACAGGCTTCACATGGCACAAGCACGTCGGGCAAGAAATTCATTTCCACTGTCTTATAACCATTGCCCTTGCATTCTTCACACCGGCCGCCACTCACGTTGAACGAGAACCGCCCGGCCTTGTACCCTCTGATTTTGGCTTCCGGCAAATTTACAAACATATTCCTAATGTCGGAAAACACGCCGGTATAAGTGGCGGGATTAGACCGCGGAGAACGCCCGAGCGGCGACTGGTCAACCGTTACTACCTTGTCAAGACTTTCTATGCCTGTGATCTCATCATACGGCAACGGAGCTTGTGCCGATTTATAAAACTTTTGGCTCAATATTGGCTGCAACGTGCCATTTATCAACGACGACTTCCCGCTACCCGACACGCCTGTGACGCAAACAAACACGCCAAGCGGTATTCTCACGTCGATGCCCTTCAAGTTGTTACCGCGGCACCCTTTCAATTCTATAAACTTGCCGTTGCCCTTTCGGCGAGCCTGCGGCACCTCAATCTTGCGCTTGCCGTTCAAGTATTGCGCGGTTATGGTGTCGCTTTCGAGCATCTGTCTTGGAGTCCCGGCAAAAACCACCTGTCCACCTTTGCGCCCTGCCTTAGGGCCGATGTCAACTATATAATCCGACTCAAGCATCATATCCTTGTCATGCTCGACAACAATGATGGTATTGCCCGCATCACGCAATGCCTTCAGCGAATTTATAAGTCTCACATTGTCACGTTGGTGCAATCCTATACTCGGTTCGTCGAGAATATAAAGCACATTCACAAGTTGCGAGCCTATCTGCGTGGCGAGCCTTATTCGCTGGCTTTCGCCACCCGACAACGTTGCCGAATTGCGATTCAACGCAAGATAGCTGAGCCCCACGTCAACCAGGAAATTCAATCGTCCGTTGATTTCCTTTACTATCTCCCTTGCGATGTTCCACTGCTGCTCGGTCAGCCGTTCCTTTATGCCCGACATCCACTCTTGCAATTCCGAAATATCCATTGCCGAAAGGTCGGCGATGGTCTTGCCCCCTATGTAATAATGCAGTGCCTCGCGGTTGAGCCGCGCACCTTTACACTCGGGACACGTTACCCGCGAAAAGAATTGGCCTGCCCACTTCTGTGCTTGCGCCGAAGCATCGTCAGACTGTTGCATTTCTATATACTTCACAAGGCCGTCATACCGCAGGAAATAATTCGACGTGCTCATTGTGTCGTTCTTTATATCCAAATGCTCGTCGGTACCGTTCATTATATCGTCAATTGCCTCGTCGGGCAAGTCTTTGATTGGCGTTTTTATTGTCACGCCATATTTCTCGCATATAGCAGCTATCTGCCAGAATATCAACGAATTTTTATACTTGCCGAGCGGCATTATGCCCCCTTCGTGTATCGACAGTGACGTATCGGGCATAATCTTGTCACGGTCTATGATGTTGACATATCCAAGCCCCTTGCATTTGCGACAAGCTCCTTGTGGCGAATTAAACGAAAAATTATGCGGCGCCGGTTCGGCATACGACAAACCGGTTGCCGGATCCATAAGTTTGCGGCTGTAATGACCTATGCTGTCATTGTCGTCGGCATCAAGTATCATCAGTTGCCCATCACCTTGCTTGAATGCCGTGTCAATCGACCCTTTTAGACGTTCCTTTTGCTTGTCCTCGACACGAAGCTTGTCAATCACAAGCTCGATGCTGTGGTTTTTGTACCTGTCGAGCTTCATCCCGTATTTTATTTCAGAGAGGCTTCCGTCAACCCGCACCGTCAGATATCCCTTTTTACGCAATTGCTCAAAAAGTTCCTTATAATGTCCCTTTCGGTTTTTAACCAACGGCGACATTATGAATATCCTATGGCCTATGTACCTCTTTAAAATCATGTTGATGATTTTATCGACGGTAAATTTCACCATCTTCTCGCCCGATACATAGGAATAGGCATCGGCCACACGCGCATACAGGAGACGCAGGAAGTCATATATCTCGGTCGTTGTGCCTATGGTACTGCGAGGATTCTTGTTCACCGTCTTCTGCTCAATCGAAATCACGGGACAAAGCCCCGTAATCTTGTCAACGTCGGGACGCTCAAGCAGGCCGAGCATATTACGTGCATATGCCGAGAAAGTTTCCACATAACGTCTCTGCCCCTCGGCAAATATGGTATCAAACGCCAACGACGATTTTCCACTGCCGCTCAAGCCTGTTATCACCGTCAATTTGCCGTGAGGTATATCTACGTCGATATTTTTTAAATTGTGAACCCGCGCACCCAGCACCGACACACAATCAGTCTCTTTTCCGTTAAGCTCCATTAATCGACAATCCAATTTTCATTATAAACCGTGTATTCGGTCTTGCTGCGATACAAGCTTTCTTCCTTGGGTATTTTTACGGTGTAAACGCGTTTTTCCCTGTTTACCAACTTCGGCGACCTGATCCAAGGATTCATTTCTCGCAACTGCGAATAAGAGATTCCATGTTTCCGAGCCCAATCGCTCCAACTGGCAACGCTTCCCGACACATTCACCTCGGTATATTTGACAGGCTGATACAGTTGCTGTCTTGTTATAAAGAATCCGTACTTCTTAGGCTGCTCAAGTATCAGCTTCATGGCAATGAAGCGGAACACGTAGCGCGACGTTTCTTCATTCAAATACAAGTCAAACGAATTGTCGGCCAGTTGTCGATCCAATTCTTTTGAAATCCTGCCCATGCCCGCGTTATACGAAGCTGCAACCGTGGGCCAATGCTTATACTTGGCATACGCAGCCTTCAAGTAGCGGCAGGCGGCCTCGGTTGACTTTGCCGGGTCATACCGCTCGTCAACCTCGTCATTGACAATCAACCCGTATTGCTTAGCCGTTCCTTTTAGAAACTGCCACATTCCCACAGCACCCGCATACGAGCGAGCCGTGGGGCTTAGATAACTTTCCACAATAGCAAGGTATGCAAAGTCCTCGGGTATCCCGTTTTTCCTCAATATCGGCACTATTATAGGAAAGTACCTGTTGGCTCTCTTTATCGACAAGAACAGATTGCTGTGTCCGTATATGATTTGGGTCATCTCGCGGTCGAGACGCTCATACATGTCGATACGGTCGAGCAGAACTTGCTCACCGGCTATCATTACCGCCATCGGCACGTCGGGGTTGGCCGAAATGGGATGCAACCCGTTAATGTATGCCCCCACGACGTTGTCGTCGGCCTTGACAGGAACGCCGACAGCCGACAATAACGACACAAGCATTATAAACAATATCTTTTTCATTTCTCTAATCTTTTATTCACTCCACAGTCCCCGAGCCGCTTGTGCTGCCTGTTCCTGTGTAATTCAATATATTAATGTCTCCTTTCAGGTTATATTCCACGCCATCCGAGCCTCGCGCTTCTATAACATAAAAATAAGTCCCCGGCTTAACATATTTTCCTTTATACTTTCCATCCCAACCCTGCGACGGGTCGCTCAAATGGCATATTTGCGCCCCCCAACGGTTGAAAATCCAACAGTCGAATTTCACAATGGAACGATAAGAAACTCGCCACTCGTCATTTATGCCCTCGCTGGCTTGTGGCGAGAACACGTTGGGACATTCAAGGCTCGACTCTCCTATGAACACCGTGTATGTTTCCCCTATTGCTTCGCACTCGCCCGAACTGTCGGCACCGTAGAATCTATAATAAAACGTTCCGCCCTCGTTAAACGTCTGCGTGATTTCTGTCTGGCTGAAACGGTCTTCTATTTCATTAAATTCCTGGTCCCTCGACATCTGCCACTCATTATGCATCATGGCATCGGTGCAATATGCTGTGAATGTAATAGTCACAGGAGCCGAGCCGCCCATAGAGCCCGATTCGGACTCTTCTTTCTTCTCGTTTGGCACGTCGCGTTCCTCCTGCACAGCCGTAGTCTCCACGGCGACCGCACTCGTCGCATACGTGTCGCTCGTTACCGATTCTTCCATGTTCCAAAAGCGCAAGAACCTGTCGCCGCTCAGCGTAAATTCCGTGTTGCAATAAGGAGCGGGAATCGCTATCGATGTGCCGAAGTTCTCCTCGTTCTCCTCGACGGTAATTTCTTCCCACGATTCATTGGTGTCATCCCATTCAAGTGTACGATAAGTCAAGGTCAACCCACGGTCGAGCTGCCTCGGGATTCCGTTTATAGTGTAATAAGTCATTTCCCGCCCGCTGCCTCCGACAAACAGCCGGGCAGTACCACAGTCCCTCACCAAATCGAAACCGATATCGCTTAACGTGAGCGAATAGTCGGAATAGTCAAATACCCACACGTATGTCCTGTCGGTACCTTCCTCTATTATATATCCGCGGTTAGCCTCGACCTGTGGCAGGCTCGTGGTCATATTGTCGATGCGCTCTATACCGTTCACGACCTCGGCATACCCCCCGCCACGCTCGCCATAGGCATACCATGTGACGGTTGCGCCACTATTGCGCTGCACATAGTTCATCGACACGCCATCGCAATCATATATGACATATATCTTGTCAAGGCCGGTGGAAGCTTCCGGCTTTTCCTCAAACACGGCACGGCTGCTTCCCATAAAAGAAATTTGCTGCGGCATTACATGAATGAATGCCGCAGACAAAAGTATCAGTGAAATAATCGATTTTCTCATTTCAATGCCTCGGGAACCTGTTATTCCAATTTATGAATGACCAACCCCGACCTCAGCTTAGGTTCAAACCACGTTGTCTTAGGCGGCATTATGTTGCCGCTGTCGGCAATGGCAAGCAGTTGGCGCATGGTCACAGGATACAATGCGAGAGCCATGGCCATTTCTCCACTGTCAACGCGAGCCTTCAATTCTCCAAGTCCGCGTATGCCACCCACGAAGTCGATGCGCTTGTCGCGCCTTAAGTCGGTTATGCCCAATATCTCGTCAAGTATATATTTCGACGACACTGTCACGTCTAACCCACGGATAGGGTCGGCATCGTCATACGTGTCGGCATGGGCAGTCAAAGAATACCACCTGCCGCCAACATATAATGCGAAATTATGCAACCCGGCAGGACGGTATATTTCGCCATCGACAGGAACCACGTCGAAATGCTTGCGCAGCAATTCGATGAATTCGTCCACGGTATGACCGTTAAGGTCCCTAACCAAGCGGTTATAGTCTATTATCTTCAGATGCGACTCGGGGAAACACACGGCAAGGAAATAGTTATATTCCTCGTCCCCCTTATGGTTGGGATTGTTGCGAGCCATCTCGTCGCCCACAAGTGCAGCCGCAGCCGTCCTGTGGTGCCCATCTGCTATGTACAACGCCGGAAGCGACTTGAATGCCTCGGTTATGCGGGCTACCATCTCCTTGTCGCGTATAACCCATAATTCGTGCCTTATGCCATCCTCGCTGACAAAATCATATTCCGGCTCCTGCGCCGACACTTGGCTTATTATTTGCTCAAGTGCCTCGTTATCATGAAAAGCAAGAAACACAGGCTCTATGTTTGCCTTGGTGTTCCTGATATGTTTCATGCGGTCTTCCTCCTTGTCGTGGCGCGTCAATTCATGCTTCTTTATGCGTCCGTCCATGTAGTCGCCCACATAGGTGGCTACTACCAGGCCAAATTGCTTATGGTTGCCCATAGTCTGCGCATATAGGTAATAACACTCTTCCTTGTCCTCGACAAGCCACCCCTTTGCTTGGAACATACGGAAGTTCTCTATGGCCTTTTCATAGACCTCGCGACTATGCTCGTCGGTTCCGGCAGGGAACTCTATTTCGGGACGCGTGATATGGTACAACGACACCTCATTCCCGGCGGCCTCTTTACGGGCTTCTTCCGAGCTTAACACGTCATATGGCCGCGCTGCTACCTTCTCCACTATAGCTTTTGGCGGTCGCAATCCTTTAAACGGCTTTACTCTTATCATAATTCATCAGCGGTTACTCCTTAAGTCAATGGTCTGTTTCCTGTCGGGCCCGACCGATATTATGGTTATCGGCACGTTGAGTTCCTGCTCAAGATAGGCAACGTAATCCTTGAACTGCTTGGGGAATTGCTCGGGCGATGTGATACTTGTCATATCCACATTCCACCCTTCCATTTCCTTATATACCGGCTCTATGCCATGCTCGATGTCGTATGGGAAATCACGAGTTTCCTCGCCGTTTACGCGATAAGCGTTGCACACCTTTACCGTTTCAAAGCCATCGAGCACGTCGCTCTTCATCATGATAAGCTGTGTAACCCCGTTAAGCATTATGGTATAACGCAATGCCACAAGGTCGATCCACCCGCACCGGCGCTCGCGTCCGGTAACCGCTCCATACTCATGTCCTATGTCGCGTATCCTTGCTCCCGTCTCGTCATGCAACTCAGTCGGGAACGGGCCGCTGCCCACGCGGGTGCAATAAGCCTTAAATATGCCATACACCTCTCCTATCTTGCCCGGAGCCACGCCCAGTCCCGCACATGCGCCGGCGCAGACTGTATTGGAAGAAGTCACAAAGGGATAAGACCCAAAGTCCACATCGAGCATGCTGCCTTGCGCACCCTCGCAAAGAATCTTCTTACCCTCGGAGATGTAACGGTTGATGACAAACTCGCTGTCGATTATGTCATATTGCTTCAAGTATTCTATCGCCCCCATCCACTTTGCCTCGGCCTCGGCAATGTCGGGATTTTCGCCAAGAGCCTTTAGCAAATTGATATGGCGATTTTTGGCTGTTGCATATTTGTTGTCGAAATCACAGAATATGTCGCCTATCCGCAATCCGTTACGGCTGATTTTGTCGGTATATGTAGGGCCTATTCCCTTGCCCGTGGTGCCAATCTTCGCGTCACCCTTGAGTTTCTCGTATGCAGCGTCAAGCAGACGGTGCGTAGGCATGATCAAGTGCGCCTTCTTGGATATTTTAAGCACATGCTTTATATCCACGCCGCTGCGCATGAGCGATTCGGCCTCGTCCATGAACAAAACAGGGTCGAGCACGACTCCGTTGCCTATTATATTAACCTGTCCATGCTGGAATATCCCCGAAGGAATGGAACGCAAGACATATTTCTGTCCTTCAAATTCAAGCGTATGCCCGGCATTGGGGCCGCCCTGAAAACGAGCCACTACGTCATAGTGAGGAGTAAGCACGTCCACAACCTTGCCTTTTCCCTCGTCGCCCCATTGAAGGCCTAATAAAACATCCACTTTCATAGTTCTGTTGCTTGGTGTTATTTCTTTTTGTTAATATTCGATTCTCGCTTCATCTTCCTCGCGCACGCACTGCACATGCCGTAAATGTACAACACATAATAAGACGCGGTAAACGAAGAATATTTTTTTGAATTAAGATATTTCAACAGCTCCGCATCCTTTATCTCCTTTATTTTCCCACAACAGGTACAAATCAAGTGATGATGATTTGGAGCGTCGGTTACACATTCATACTGCGATTGGCTGCTTTCAAACTGGTGCTTTCTCAATATGCCGCAATCGGTGAGCAAATCGAGCGTGTTGTATATAGTAGCGCGACTCACATGGTAAGAATCCTCCTCCATGCGTTGGAACAACGTATTGGCATTAAAATGCTCGCTGAACGACATTGCCATGTCGAGTATGGCGAAGCGTTCGGGAGTCTTTCGGAGCTTACGGTTCTCCATATACATGGAAAACTTATTCTTGGCATTGAGTTTCAACTTGTCGTCAACCATATCATAACAAACAGGCTTATACCCTGCCGCTACACCGGCCATTTGGGTTTAGCCCAAATGCAAAGATAATGCAAGTTAAGCGCAGCGCAAAACAAATTACCATGTTTTTTATCACCCGCCGAAGCTGCCGCACCCAACAATCAAGCATCCCCGCGCAACCCAATATGACATAGCGGCATTTGCCACCGAAACACCTTATTTTGCAGCTATTGAGTTTTTGTGTAATTTTGCATCACGAATTTAGAATGATAGATGAACCACATTAGAAATTTCTGCATAATAGCGCATATCGACCACGGCAAAAGCACACTGGCCGACCGCCTGCTTGAACGGACAAAGACCGTAGTGGGAAAGGACTTGCAAGACCAGGTGCTTGACGACATGGACCTTGAACGCGAGCGAGGCATCACCATAAAGAGCCATGCCATACAGATGGACTATGTGCATGACAACGAGCCTTACGTATTAAACCTTATCGACACTCCGGGACACGTTGACTTTTCTTACGAAGTGTCGCGTTCAATTGCGGCTTGCGAGGGAGCCTTGCTCATTGTCGATGCGTCACAGGGCATTCAGGCACAAACAATCTCAAACTTGTATATGGCCATCGACAACGGGCTTGAAATCATCCCGGTCATCAACAAAGTTGACCTCGACAGTGCAAAGCCCGATGAGGTAGAAGACCAGATTATCGACCTGCTTGGCTGCAAACGCGAAGAAATCATCCGAGCCAGCGGCAAGACGGGCATAGGTGTTGACGAGATACTCGAAGCCATCGTAACGCGCATCCCTGCCCCCAAGGGCGATCCCGACGCGCCATTGCAGGCTTTGATATTTGACTCGGTATTCAACCCGTTCAGAGGCATCATCGCCTATTTTAAAATCGTAAACGGCACCTTGCGCAAGGACGATTTTGTGAAATTCGTCAGCACCGACAAGGAATATCATGCCGACGAGGTGGGCGTGCTCAAGCTCACCATGTCGCCACGAGAAGAACTGTCGGCAGGCAACGTCGGATACATCATATCGGGTATCAAGACTTCGCGAGAAGTTCGCGTGGGCGACACAATCACGCATGTCGAGAGTCCATGCTCCAAGGCAATAGCAGGCTTCCAAGAAGTGAAGCCTATGGTGTTTGCCGGTGTGTATCCCATCGTCAACGAGGATTTTGAGAACTTGCGTTCCTCTCTCGAAAAACTGCAATTGAACGACGCGTCGCTCACGTTCCAGCCCGAGTCGTCGATTGCCCTGGGATTCGGGTTCCGTTGCGGATTCCTTGGCCTGCTCCACATGGAGATAGTACAAGAACGGCTTAGCCGCGAATACAATATGGAGGTAATTACCACCGTGCCAAACGTTTCATACAAAGTGTTTGACAAAAAAGGCGGCTGCACCGAAGTACACAATCCGGCAGGAATGCCCGACCCGACTTATATCGACCATATCGAAGAGCCATACATACGGGCATCCATAATCACCGTCACCGATTACATAGGCCCGATAATGACATTATGCCTGGGGAAGCGTGGCGAACTCGTAAAGCAGGAATATATTTCGGGCAACCGCATAGAACTGATATTCGACCTGCCCCTTGGCGAAATAGTCATCGACTTTTACGACAAGCTGAAAAGCATATCCAAGGGATACGCCTCATTCGACTACCACATACACGACTTCCGCGAATCGAAGTTGGTGAAACTCGACATTCTGCTCAACGGCGAGCCGGTAGATGCACTTAGCACATTGACGCACTTCGACAACGCTGCCACATTCGGCCGCCGCATGTGCGAAAAGCTGAAAGAACTCATCCCTCGCCAACAATTCGACATAGCCGTACAAGCGGCCATCGGAGCAAAGATCATTGCCCGCGAAACCATAAAGGCCGTCAGGAAAGACGTGACCGCCAAGTGCTATGGTGGCGACGTGAGCCGCAAACGCAAACTGCTTGAAAAACAGAAGGCCGGGAAAAAGCGTATGAAGCAAATCGGCTCGGTAGAGGTACCGCAAAAAGCATTCCTCGCTGTGCTGAAACTCGATTGAGACTGCGACACGCAAATTACTATTAAAAAATTACATGGTTTGACGTAATAAATGCAAGAAGGCATACGTTTTATTTATGTTAACTAAAAAATGTGTGCCTATGGGTAAAAGTTATACTCTATTAAAATCAAGCCATAAGAACCACGTGGAGAACAATGTTGACGTAAAGACTTCCACGATTAATTTTTTGAAGCAATTTGCTCGCGCTTATTCTTATGACAAACGGCTGAGTTGCGGACTGGGTAGCTTCGTCGCAAACTAAAAAGGACAGTAAGAAATTTCAAAAACACAACGTTTGGCATGTCATGCTTTCATAAACCATGTGGCATGACATGCTTTTTATTTCGTTTTTTATAACGCCCCTCGCATTTTATTGTCGTTTTTTTGCTAAGTTTGTAAAAACATTATATCGACGAACTTGATTCCATGCCGACATGCCGCCATGAGGAGCAAGTTCTCGTTTCAGAAACAAACGATGAAATTCATAAGGAACGGTCATGAAGATATTTACCACGAGTGAAATACGCAGGATTGAAGAACAGACACTTCGCACAGAAGGAATAAACGAGATCGACCTGATGGAAAGAGCCGCTTCGGCTGCCGCTTTTGAAATAATGTCGAGATGGCGACCAAGCAAGCGATTTGTGATATTCGCAGGTCCGGGCAACAACGGAGGCGACGCACTGGCCGTGGCCAGGCTGCTAAAGGAGCAAGGCTACAACCGCATCGAGGTTTTCCTTTTCAATATTCCATCAACCAAGTTGTCGAAAGGATGCGCACGCAACCGCGACAAGCTCATGGAACTGGAAGGCATAGACTTTACCGAAGTGGTAAATGAATTTGAGCCACCAGCCTTGAACCACGAAGACGTGGTAATAGACGGCTTGTTTGGCGCAGGACTGCGAGAACCGCTCAAAGGCGGGTTCACATCGCTCGTGCAGTACATCAACGAGTCGCAGGCCTACATCGTTGCAATCGACATACCATCGGGACTGTTTGGAGAATGGAACACAGGCACCGACCGCCGCAACATTATCCGGGCCAACCTCACTCTCGCATTCCAGTTCAAGC
Source organism: uncultured Muribaculaceae bacterium (assembly GCA_944321905.1). Classification (GTDB taxonomy): domain Bacteria; phylum Bacteroidota; class Bacteroidia; order Bacteroidales; family Muribaculaceae; genus Avimuribaculum. The sequence goes on from CALUNI010000012.1 coordinate 15,210, forward strand.
GTCTTTCGTTCTTCTTTGCCGAAAATGCCGCAAACATTGGCGAATGCAAGGTACTTGACATCGACTTGAACCGCGATGCCATAAACAAGGCCGCAACAAACTATTACCTTGTCGAAGATTACGAGGTGAAGAACTTGCTACGCCGCCGGCCCGACCATTGCAGCAAATACGACTTTGGCAGCCTGCTGCTCGTGGCAGGGCGGTATGGCATGTTGGGAGCTGCCGTGCTGTCGGCTCGTGCAGCCATGCGCGCAGGAGCGGGTCTTGTGACTGTTCACTGCCCAAGGTGCGGTTTCGACATACTACAGTCGAGCGTACCCGAAGCCCTGTTTAGTGCCGACAAGAACGATATCATTACCACCGACATCGCAATGACGCACCGCTACAACACCGTGGCACTTGGCCCAGGAATGGGCACCAACGACATGACGATAGACGCAATCGACCGTTTTCTCAAAAACCGCAACCTGCCCTGCGTGATAGATGCCGATGCGCTCAATTGCATAGCATCGCGCCCGATGCTGTTTGAAAGCATACCACAGAAATCGATACTTACGCCTCACGCCGCCGAATTTGAACGTATATTCGGGAAATTCGACACCGAAGAGGAACGCTTGAAAAAAGCTATCGAGATAGCCAAGTCTCACAAGCTGATTATAGTGCTCAAGGCTCACCACACAATGGTGGTTGACACTACCGGCAAGGTATATATCAACACTACCGGCAATGCCGGCATGGCGACAGCCGGCAGCGGAGACGTTCTCACGGGGATAATCTCAAGCCTTCTGGCACAGGGCTACAGCCCTCAATTCAGTGCCATAATGGGTGTCTATATTCACGGCGAGGCCGGCAATCTCGCCGAAAAAGTTCATGGCAGCTATGGAATGATAGCCAGCGACATCGTTGACAACATAGGTCGCGCCATAAAAGAAATAATGATGTAGGCATCTGCCGCACGCGCGGCAGATGCCTACATATATGGCTGCTTCACTTATTCATGTATTGCCTGCTTTGCAGGTAGTCGTTAAGAATTATAGTAGCGGCTATGGTATCGACGATAGCCTTGTCGCGTCGGTCCATTTTCTTCATGCCCCCGTCAATCATGGAACGGTGAGCTATGGACGAAGTAAAGCGTTCGTCAAACATCTCGACGGGGATATCGGGCAGCTCCTTTTGCAACCGCTTGAGAAACGGGGTAAGGTACTTGACGCTCTCGCTCGGCTGCCCGTTCAACTGCTTGGGCTGCCCTACCACAATCAGCTCCACCGGCTCCGATGCAACATACTTTTTCAAGAAATCAATCACTTGAGCCGTCGAAACCGTGGCCAACCCGTTTGCCACGATTTTAAGCGTATCGGTAACAGCTATGCCCGTGCGCTTCCGTCCGAAGTCTATAGATAATATTCTTCCCATACTGCAAATATAGTGCAACGGCAGTGCAGAGCAAAGCAAACCCACCGTTTTGTTTGCCGACGGCACAAAAAAAACCGATTCGGTGGCGGCATGATTATCGCCACCGAATCGGTTTTATACGATATGCCATATCGTGCTATTCTTTCACGTTAGGCTCTTCAAGTCCCAGACCCTTCTTGCGGTCAACAACCTTCAGCACGAGGCCGAGAACAAGAGCAGCCACGCCAAGGCAGGCAAGCATCACGAGCGGTGCCGTGTAGTCGTATGAAACGGCAGCTTCCTCGGCAGTTATCACACCATTTGCAAGGTCAGTAACAAGCTGGGGATTGGTCTGGTCAAGCACCTTGCCTATTAGCAAAGGGAACAACCAAAGGCCAATGTTTTGTATCCAGAAAATAAGAGCGTATGCGCTACCAATGATTTTCGCATCGACCAACTTCGGCACACTCGGCCACAGCGATGCAGGCACGAGCGAGAAACTTGCGCCAAGCACGAGAATCGTGACGTAGGCCACTATGACACCGCCCACTGCATTGTCGCTAAACGTGGGAAGGATAAATGCAAACGTCAAGTGACAGAATATGAGCAGCAAAGAACCGAGCACAAGCATCGATGCGGCCTTGCCCTTATGATCCACATAGTTGCCAAGTATCGGCGTTATGCCCACGGCCAACAACGGGAACACGGCAAACACCGTCTCGGCGCTTTGGCGCATATAACCCATGTAACAGAATACGACAAGCGCAGCCACGGCAAGCGCAAGCATCCCATATCTCAGTCCGGTCTTTTTCGTAAAGTTGCTTGCAAACGAAGCGGCTGCCACCACAAGCATGATGCAATACTGTATCACAGTCACCGTGTTGGTAGCCCAGAACGAGTCGGCAGGCACTTCTTCAAACACAAGGTTGCACTGCAGCATGTTCACGGCATACTTCTGGAACGGGAAGATTGCAGAATAATAAAGCACGCACAACAACGCCACGAGCCAAAATCCGCCACTTTTCAATATCGAACCTATGTCGCTAATCTTAAACGGATCATCCTTCTCTTCGGCTTCGCCGGTCTGCGCATCGAGTTTCTTGTCCATAAAGAAATACACGATAAACATGATGAGAGCAATCATCAGCAGCACCACGCCAAATGCCACCGAGCGCGACACATCGATGTCGCCGCCAAGGCGGGCAAACATAGGCGAGAATATCATGCAAGTGGCAACACCCAGTCGCGCAAGAGCCATTTCCGACCCCATGGCAAGAGCCATTTCACGCCCCTTGAACCACTTCACTATACCACGCGAAACAGTGATGCCTGCCATTTCGACACCGCACCCGAATATCATAAACCCGATAGCCGAAAACTTGGCCGAAGCCGGCATGCCTTCATAAAACGGAGATATTCCCAATTCGTCAAAACCGGGAATATAATTAAGGTTGTCGGTAAACCACTGCTCGAGAGCCGTGCCTTGGAACATCTCGGTAACGGCATACCAGTTGATTGTGGCACCGACAAGCATAACGGCACCCGACAGCACTGCCGTGAAGCGCACGCCCATCTTGTCGAGGATTATTCCCGCAAAAATCAAGAAGAATACAAATACGTTAAGGAAAGTCTCAGAACCCTGCATCGTGCCAAACGCAGTCGAATCCCATCCACGCGTAGATTGCATCAAATCCTTGATAGGCGAAAGGATATCCATGAAGATGTAGGAACAGAACATTGCGAAAGCGAGGAACAGCAGTACCGTCCAACGCATCGCCGCCGAATCTCTCAGCGTCGGTTGATTGATTGTAGTTGATGTCATTTTTGCTTATATTATTTTACATTATTCTCCCTATAATGCTTTTCGACTTGCAAAAGTAACCATTTATCCCTCAACTACGATACATTCTGCCCAAAAATTGCAAAAAAGCACTGCGACGAGGTTTAAAAATTAAAACACGCCCAATCAGTACTCCCGCTCGCCAAATATGGTGGTGCCTATGCGCACCATGGTAGAACCCTCGTCAACGGCCATGCGGTAATCGTGGCTCATGCCCATGCTCACGGTATCGAAATACGGGCATTCGGCGAAATGTGACGCTTTCAAGCTGTCGAAAGTATTGCGTATGGCTCGGAACTCCCGTCTGATTTCAGACTCGTCATCGGTATTCGTAGCCATTCCCATCACGCCGCAAATACGCACGTTTGCAAGGCCGTCAACAGTTCCGCTATCGACAAGCGCACGACACTCGTCGAGGGTAAAGCCATACTTCGTTTCTTCTTGCGCCACATGCAACTGCAGAAGCACGTCCACCACGCGTCCTATGCGCCCTGCTTCGCCGTCAACGCACCTTAGCAACCGCTCACTGTCAATACTGTGAATCAATGACACGTATGGCACTATTTGCCGCACCTTGTTGCTCTGCAAGTGGCCGATAAAGTGCCACTGCACATCGCCGGGCATGGCTGCGTGCTTCGGGCCTATCTCTTGCGCCCGGCTCTCGCCAAATATACGTTGCCCTGCGTCATAAGCTGCCTGCAATGCTTCGAGCGGGTGGAACTTTGAAACGGCAACGAGCTTCACGCAATCGGGAAGCTCGTTGTGCAACTTAGTTATATTTTCTTTTATCTGTTCAAGAGTCATTTCAGTCTTCCCCTTTCTACTTGCTATCTATCGGTTTCTCTGCCGCAGCTTTCTTTCCGCTCAAGTCGGCAGGGAACACATCCATAAGCGAGGTCTCTGCAATCGACGCAATTTCAAAGTCGGCAAGAGTTCCTTTCATCCCTTCCATGAAATTGTCGAGTGCTACTTTAAATTCGCTTGCCTGCACGAGCATAAACGATGCGGTTTTTTTCTCTACCGCAGTCTTCTCGTCGATGGTAATGAAATTGGTTTTAACTTTATACCATTTGTCGCCGGTAGCGTCATAGAATATGTCGCTTATTTTTTCCCTCTTCACCGCCGACACCGTGAACTCGCCCGAAATGTAAGGCGACATTTCTTCGGTGATGCGGGCTTCGGCCTCGGTAAACGACAATGCGTCAACCAAGTAGTTCTCTGTTACAGTCTTTTGCAATCCTGTCTCAAGGATTTTGCTATATCTGATTTTACATTCAAACCAATTTGCCATAACTTAAAAAAATCATTACTTCGTTAATACTCAAATTTCTTTCCTATTCAAAAGCGGTTGCAAAATTAGAAAAATTCTCCATTAAAACCGAACAAATCTGCACGTAATGAACACCGACTTGCTCTTCGGATGCCGCCTTGCGGAAAAAATCATTAAAGCTCAAAACCAAATGGCCGATATAACGTATGCCGCTATAAGCAATAATACCAGAATCAGCATTACAGTCCAAAAGTTCCACAAAAACCTCCAGAACCTGGCAACATATATATCACAGTTTTCACACGCCATGGCATCTCACGCTTACTCAAACAAAGATTTGCGCGCCTCGACCGCCTCTTTGAAAGATTCGAGATGACGAACAGGCTCAAGCGACTTTAGCGGAGACTCGTTAACCATCACGTCATACCGGCTTCCGTAACCGAGAGTCAATGCTTTGGTCAGATAATCTATCGACTTATCGTAGTTGCCACATTGCGCCATCAATACCGCTGCCGTAAAATAAGCTGCACCGCCGGCCTTTGTTTCCGATTCGATTATATCATCGCACCATTTGGCAGCTTCTGCATCCCTGCCAAGCTCATGAAGAGCAAAGCCCCTAACCAACTCGTTTCCGTCGCCGGTAAGCAATATTTCGTTGAAATCGTTCTTGGCTGCATTGGCATCGTTCAAACAATTCTTTTGCAGCCAACCGCGCATATACCTGGCACGCGCCCACGAGGCATTAAGCATCACAAGCTCGTTAAGCCCTTGCAATGCAGTGCGATACTCGCCTGCATCCACGTCGAGCATAGCTTTTTGATATATAAGCTCCATGTCATTGGCATCGACCGTCATACCCACTTTTATGGCGTTATAAGCCTCTGCAACATTATCCATTGCACTAAGTATCTGCGATTTAAGCACATAATAGCGAGTCATTCCGCCTTCCATGTCGATGGCCGTGTTGACGTACCTTATAGCCTCGTCATAACGGCACAAGTTGTATGCAGCCTCGGCCGCATCGTAATAAATGCCGTGATATTCATAAAGCTTTTTTGAAATAATTTCTTGCAGGGTCCTCAACCCGTCGGCATAATGGAAATGGCCTATCTGCACCGACGATTTTATATAATAAAACATGCCCGACTCGGGCGCACTGCTTATGGTAGCGTCAAGCTCGGCAACCACGTCGCTATAAGCTACATCCGACAGCCTCATCAGCCTCGGTATGGCATCGCTCCGGCCGTCTGAAATGCTCAGTGCCATAATTAGGTCTTGTGCAGCCTGCCGGTTACGCCCTAACATGTGCATCACCTCGGCACGGCCTATATAAACGGCATCTTCGGCCGGATACAACTCTACCGCACGGTTGGCATAATCTTCAGCCTGACCTATATTGTTCAGCTTGACCTCGGTGCGGGCAAGCCCCAATATGGCCGCGTAATTGATGTTGTTGCGCCTATATAACGACATGTAGCAGTTGCGGGCATTTGTATAATCTTCTGAAGCATAATACGCATCGGCAAGCATCGACAGAACCACGCCCGACGATGGATCCAACTTGTTGGCTTCCTGCAAGTCGGCCACAGCCTGCGCATACTTACCCGTGATGTTGTAAATCCTTGCTCGCAGGATATATTCATCGACAAGCGTAGCCATGTCGTCGCGCGTTGTGACCCTGAGCGCGGCATTCACGTCATCAAGGGCTTTCTGGTAATCCTTGTTTAAGAAATACTGGTGCGCACGGCTGTAAAGGACAGCATAGTCGTTTGGATTCTTCTTCAACTCGTCGGCATATACCTGCATCACGGCATCCATGATTTTTTGCTGCGAGTTTTCTTGAGCCTTAGCCGTCACACTCGCAGATAGCATCGCACAACATAAAAGCGACACTTTGACAATCGTTCTAACCATATTGCCTTACTTTTTGTCAATTTTGTTTATGGTCATTCTTATCTCGGTCAACCGTTCAAGCAGTCCGTCAATCAAGTCGAGTCGCAGCATATTGGCTCCGTCGCTCTTTGCCACTTCGGGATTCTGATGGGTTTCAATAAACAACCCATCGGCACCGGCGGCTATTGCTGCCCTTGCCATTGGTTCTATCAAATGTGGCAACCCACCTGTCACGCCCTTAGGCTGGTTGGGCTGCTGAAGCGAGTGCGTGGCATCATATATTACCGGACAGCCTGTTTCTTTCATTGCCGGGAATCCTCTAAAGTCAACGACAAGGTCGTAGTAACCGAACGTTGTTCCACGCTCTGTTACCGCAACTTCGTCATTACCTGCATCGCGCACCTTTTGCACGGCAAACGACATGGCCTCGGGAGAAAGGAACTGTCCTTTCTTGATATTAACCATCTTGCCTGTGCGAGCTGCCGCAACGAGCAAATCGGTCTGGCGGCACAGGAATGCTGGAATCTGCAGCACGTCAACATATCGTGCAGCCAATGCAGCTTCTTCCACACTGTGAATGTCTGTAACAACCGGCACGCCATAAGTTTCGCGCACCTTCTGCAATATTTCAAGCGCACGTATGTCGCCTATGCCGGTAAACGAGTCAAGGCGGGAACGATTGGCTTTACGATAACTGCCTTTAAACACATAAGGTATGCCCAATCGTCGGGCAACTGCCGATACATGGTCGGCTATCTCCAAAGCCATCTCCTCTCCTTCAATGACACAAGGCCCTGCAAGCAGGAAAAAATTGCCCGCAGGCGAAGACATTAATTCTTTTATCATTTACTTTTCAATATAGTTTTTTATTTTTGTTTCAATGCGTGGCACGCCGCCACCGCATACATCGCAGCCGTCTCGGTACGCAGCCGGCTCTCGCCAAACGTTACAGGCACGAAACCCGCCTTGACGGCAGCCTCGACCTCCTCGGGACTGAAATCGCCTTCCGGCCCTATCATGACCACCACGTCCTCATTAGGGCTGTAACAAGACTCAAATTGCCTGCGCTCTGTCTCGGCATCGCAATATGCTATATAACGTTGGCGGGGAAGCGACGCGTCGGCAACAAACGACAGCAACGGAGTCATCTCGTCGAGACGGGGCAAAACCGCCTTCAACGATTGCTTCATGGCCGACACGAGAATCTTATTGATTCGCTCGGCCTTCATCTCCTTGCGCTCGGAATGCCTGCACAGAAGCGGCACAATCCTGTCAACGCCCATCTCGGTTGCTTTCTCGGCAAGCCACTCCATGCGGTCCATGTTCTTGGTCGGAGCAACGGCTATCGTTATGGCTCCTCGCCAATGATTCGGCACAAGACTGCAGCCAACTATCTCTACCCCGCATTTTTTGCTGTGAGCCAACGAGATGCGGCAGTCATACAATCTGCCCGTGCCATCCACCACTTCTATGGCATCCCCCTCCGACAACCTCAACACACGCACGGCATGTGCCGACTCTGCCTCGGGAAGCACAAGCGACGATGCTATATCTGGAGCAAAAAACCTATGCATAATCAAAAAATATCAATCTTTCCTAAGAGCAGCATGCTGTTTATCATTCTTGAATATAAACATGAACAACACTGCCACCACGAGTGCATACAGTGCAAAAAGCAACCACGAGGCACTCCACCCTTCGAGTTGCATATGTATGTCGCTCTGCGAATACACAAAATGGTCGATAACAGCTTGTGCCGACAATGTTCCTATCGTCGCGCCGATGCCGTTAGTCATCACCATGAACAGTCCTTGCGCACTTGAGCGTATCGACTCGTCGGTCTCCTTGTCAACAAACAAAGCCCCCGACACATTAAAGAAATCGAACGCTACGCCATACACAATCATCGACAAGATAAACATCCACACTCCGCTGCCCGGGTCGCCAAGCCCGAAAAGCCCGAACCGTAAGACCCATGCAAACATGGCGATAAGCATAACCACTTTTATGCCAAACCGCTTCAAGAAGAATGGAATGAGCAATATGCACAACGTCTCGCTCATCTGCGACAATGAAATAAGCGCGTTGGCATGGTTGGCACCGAATGTATTGGCAAATTCTTCAATATCCTTAAACGTCGTTATAAACGGGTTGGCATATCCGTTGGTTATCTGCAACGACACGCCAAGCAGCATGCTGAAAATAAAGAAAATTGCCATGCGCTTATTCTTAAACAACGTAAACGCCTTAAGACCGAGAGCTTCAACCAAACCGCCCTTGTGTCCCCCCTTGCTCACAGGGCAACCGGGCAACGTGAGTGCATACGCACTCAAAACTATACTGAGCGCAGCCGACACAAAGAACTGGGAATATGTATATTGAAATCCTGTGACATCCACAAACAGCATCGAGCAAATGAAGCCTATGGTACCGAAAATCCGTATTGGCGGAAAATCCTTCACCGTGTCGAGACCGGCCTTTGACAAGCCGGTAAAAGCAACCGAATTCGACAACCCGATAGTGGGCATGAAAAAAGCCACGCTTACCGTATATAGCGTAAACAATATGCCAAAATCTACATCGCTGCCGGCTGCCATGCCATACCATCCGGCGGCACCCATCGACACGCCGGCAATCAAATGGCAAAGGCTCAGCACCTTTTGCGCCGGCATCAAGCGGTCGGCCATAATCCCTATCAAGGCAGGCATGAACAATGAAACAATGCCCTGTATTGCATAAAACAGGCCGATACTCCCGGCAAGGTCAACACTTACGAGATAACTGCCCATCGATGTAAGATACGCTCCCCAAACGGCAAATTCGAGGAAGTTCATGAGTATCAGTCTTATCTTCAACTTCAACATATAATATCGTTTTTAGGTTTATGTTTGCTCTATCGCTCAGCCTTCTTCTTGTCGATGGCTTTCTTTATCTCGGCCGCAGTTTCATATTCTTCGTGTTCGACACACACCTGCAGCATTCTTTCCAATTTTTCTATCGAACAGTTCTGGTAGCCGTTTTCGGCATCGGCCACTTCGGCTTGTCCTTCATCGCCTGCCGATTCTTGCTCTTTCTGCTCGCCTATTATGAAACCGGTCTTTTCCATTATCTCGCGGGTGGTATATATGGGCGCATTGGTGCGCAAAGCAAGAGCTATGGCATCGGATGTGCGTGAGTCAAGCACTACTTCCCTCGAATCATCGACAAATTTAAGTTCCGACATGAAAACGCCTTCGTCAAACTTGCTTATAAACACCTCTTCAAGCTGAATGCCAAAGGCATGAGCCAGGCTCACAAACAGGTCGTGAGGCATAGGGCGCGGAGGTATTATATTTTCAAGCCGCACCGCTATTGCCTGGGCCTCGGCTATGCCCACCACAATCGGAATGCGGTATGGCCCGTCGGCTTCGGCCAACACAAGCGCATATGCGCCCTGCTGCACCTGACTATAGGTTATGCCCATCACTTTTAATTCCACGCGTTCCATATTCCTCTCCTTTATCTTTTCAAATTCTGCCCGGTGATGATGCCACTGCCGTAACACAGGTGCGCATCGGGACTGTATATGACGGCAAACTGCCCGGGAGCAATACCTTGCACTTTCTTCTCCGATTCTATCACATATTCCATTCCGCCGAGGTAGGTCAACTTTGCCTTGACAAATTCGGGAGAATGGCGGTTTTTGAACATTATGTCAACAGGCACGTCGATACCCTCCCACGGGTTGCCCGATATGAAGTGCATCTCGTCGATATGTATCGTCTTGCCATACTGCTTTTCGTTGCCATAGCCGTTGCTCACATATATGGTATTGTCGGCCACGTTTTTCTTTACCACATACCACGGGCCGCCACTCAAGCCAAGGCCTTTGCGCTGTCCTATGGTATGGAACCAGTAACCGTTGTGCTCTCCGAGCTTCTTCCCCGTCTCAATCTCGATTATGCTGCCTTTCTTCACCCCGAGGTGGCGGCGTATGAAATCGTTATAATTAATCTTGCCAAGGAAACATATCCCTTGGCTGTCTTTACGGTAAGCATTGGGCATCTTGGTCTCCACGGCAATCCTGCGCACCTCGCTCTTGGGCATGTTGCCGATGGGGAACATCAAGTGCAACAGTTGCTTGTAGCTTATCTGTGCCAAGAAGTCGGTTTGATCCTTTACCGGGTCAACCGCCGTGGCAAGATACTTCACGCCGTCGATTACGTCGGTAGTGGCATAATGCCCGGTTGCGGTCATGTCGAATTCGTGTCCCCAACGCTCCTCGAAATACCCGAATTTTATCATCTTGTTGCACATCATGTCGGGGTTTGGTGTCAATCCGGCCTTGACGGTGCGTAGCGCATATTCCATCACGTTGTCCCAATATTCTTGATGCAGCGACACTACGTCGAGAGGCAGGCCATAACGTGCCGCTATGAGTTGGCACATCTCTATGTCTTCTTCTGCCGCACAATCTCCCTCATCGTCGTCCATGCCTATCCTTATATAAAACAGGTGCAGGTCGTGCCCTTCTTCCTTCAACTTGTGCACCACCACCGCGCTATCCACACCTCCCGATATCAATACGGCTATCTTCATCTTGTCTTTACCAGCTATGCTTTTTCTAATTCATCTTCGGCTTGGCGGTCATGACCGAACAACTTTATCGAAATCAAGTAATCAAGCGATATTTTGCCCGGCCCGGCAAGCAACATGTATATAAATATTCCAATGAACAATATCGGCACGTAACCCGGCTGCAAGCTAAAGAGCATCTCCGGCGAAACGTCAACTACCTTTGTCAGAATGAAATTCTCGGCCACGAGCATCGCCGCCAACGGCGGCAGCACGGCAAGGCGGGAAAACAGCCCCAACATTATCAATGCCGAACATCCTATTTCTATCATGATCATTAACACGAGCGTGGCTTCTCCCGACATGCCCATGACTCCTATCATATTGCCGGAAATAGCGTCGAAATGAATCCATTGCCGTATGCCAAACTGCATAAACATGATTCCAGCAAACAACCTTATGAACAATCTTGAAAGATTGCTGTAGGTATGCGCAGCACTGTAAAGCAACAATTTCTTTAAGAATGATGGAACCATCTTCAATTAAAACTGTATGAATTCAACATGAGTTTAATGCCCTCGACATTTATATTCTTGTCAAGGATAACCTTGTTTTGGTCGAGTATGTATATGCTTGGCTGTATCCGCAAGTCATATTTCTCTGCAACGTCGTCGTTTGCCCCTATTATCCACTTGTCGCTGTCGCCTTTGGCCTTATTGGCCCACTCGTCGGAATACTTGCCCATATACACGCACACCACCACTACCTCGCCGGCATCGATTAGCCCGTTTAGCGTCACGTCGGTGCTGAGCCTTAACCTTGCAATAGAGCAGTCGTCACACTCTGCATCGTTGAAAAACAAAAATATCAACTTGCCATCTATTTCTGAAAGCTTCTTCTTGCTCCCGTCCACAAGGCGCAACTCGAAATCCTGAGCCTTGTGTCCTAACAGGTTGTTTTTCAATAGTTCCAACTGATATTTATATCGTTCCTTTTCCGACTTGTCAATCATGCTGTTATCCAACACACTTTCAAGGAAAGGGATATACACCTCGTCGCTCCAATACACCGCCCCGGGAGCATACAGCGACCGCTCAGCTATTTCTGCTATTTTCAAGAAATTAGAACTGTTTGACTGGGCCCTGCGCATCATATCCTTTATGCTCGAAAACACAATTGTCTTATGGGCATACTTGAATATGTCCACATAATCCCTAAATGTGGACTCAAACACGCGTTCATCCTTGATTGGCATCGAAAAATCATAATTTTCCCAAAAATGCTGTATCAAATAGTTAGATCTGTTTTCAAGTGTCACAATCGTGTCGGGGACAACAGGATACTCAAACAGCCGCTGCTGCCCTTGCACCGCTTCGCCGTTAGCATCATCTTGCGCACCGGCAGTAAAGGAAACCGACAACAACAAAACGCCTAAAATGCTTAATACTTCCTTGAATATATTCATTACTTTTACATTTTTATACATCAATTGGAAAAGATTGCTCTTTTGCCAAGGTAAAAGTAAGCTAATCCGTCCGATTAAACAATATTATGCCGACTAAAAAACGCCGTCTTCAACTTTTTTAAACAAATCTTCACACGACAAAATGTGCCGCAATACACATCTCGCCACGCGCCTGCACCGGTGGCGGTAAGATGTGTATTGCGGCACAAATCTATGACACTTGCCTAATTCAATTGTGATTATAGGCATCAATTGCGGCCTTTACCGAGCCATGCAGCAATAGCAACCGCTTGGCTTCTTCATAGGGCAGACCAAGTTCTTCAACAAGCATGCGCGTCCCGCGGTCAACGAGCTTGGCATTGGTGAGCTGCATGTTCACCATCTTGTTACCCTTCACACGCCCCATCTGAATCATTACCGAAGTGGTAATCATGTTGCATATCATCTTTTGCCCTGTCCCCGACTTCATGCGTGAACTGCCGGTAACATACTCGGGACCTACTATCATCTCTATGGGAATCTCGGCAGCTTCAGAAATGGGAGCATCGGGATTGCTTGTAATAGAAGCCGTGAGGCATCCCATTTCCCGTGCTTTCTTCAACGCACCGATGACGTAAGGCGTGGTACCAGATGCGGCAATGCCTATCACAGTGTCCTTTTCGTTGATGTTAAACTTCTGCAAGTCTTTCCATCCCTGTTCGGTGTCGTCCTCGGCATGCTCCACCGGATTACGCAAAGCAACGTCTCCGCCCGCTATCAATCCTATGACCCACGTCGGCTCCATTCCGAATGTGGGAGGAATCTCCGACGCATCGAGCACGCCAAGCCTGCCCGACGTTCCAGCGCCCATGTAGAATATCCTGCCACCTCGCTTCATCCTCGGCACAATGCCGTTGACAAGCTTCTCTATCTGCGGTATGGCCAGTTGCACGGCATCGGCCACCTTGTGGTCTTCGGCATTGATTTCGGTTAGAATTTCATGTACCGATTTTTTCTCAAGATCGTTATATAGCGACGGCTGCTCGCTAATTTTCACAAATGCCATAATAGTTTATGATTTTATTTGTTGGAATGATACTTAATTAATCCCTCCATAGGACTCTTTATTATTTTGCCTATGGTTATGTACAACGCCTTGGCGGCCTCGTCAAGCACATCCTTGTAGTTGTAGGCAATCGACCCGATAAAGTTGACCGGCAGTTCTTTATACCCGTTGTAATTTTCCACGTTGCGAACGAAAAACGACTTGAAAGCATTCAGCACAAGACGGTGAACCGAAGGCTCTTCGATGTTCTCGGCAAGAAACGGCGACAAGGATGCAAGAAAACGATTTGCTCCGGACTTGCGATACACGTTTTCTATGATTATCTGCGGAGTAAGGTTATATTGCTTCATGAACTTGTCAACAAGGTACTGCGGCATCTGTCTTTTCAAGATATCGCCCACCAGCAATTTGCCAAGCACGGCACCGCTGCCTTCGTCGCCAAGTATGTAACCGAGCGGCGAAACATTCTCCACAATCTTCTCGCCGTCGTAATAGCAAGAATTTGACCCTGTGCCAAGTATGCAGGCTATGCCGGGCTTGCTGCCACATACGGCCCTGGCTGCGGCGAGCAAGTCGGTATCGACCATGATGTTGCAAGCCGACGGAATGTTTTCTTTTATGGCTTCCCTAACGTTGTTGCATATGTCGTCAAACAAGCAACCGGCACCATAATAATACACCTCGTCGATATCCATGCCTCTCAAGTGCGGGACAAGTTCTTTTTTTATTGTCTCCGACATCTCTTCCTTGGTAAGCATCACCGCGTTCATTCCCACCGTGAACACCTGTGCCACCACTTTTCCCTTGTCAAGGACGCACCATTCTATCTTGGTCGATCCACTGTCTGCTATTAGTATCATATCTTTATATATATTTTCTTTTTATACAGTATAAAACCTATACACCAGTTTATTGCCACGAAAAGTATTGCATACAGGCACGAAGCCAAGTGTGCATCGCCTATCACCGGAAGCAATGTCTTGGCATAAAGCCAACCTTTTATCGATGTCCCGCCTATGCTTATCGACCCGAACAATATTCCAAGCACGCCGCCAAGCACATACAGGAACAAAGGATTTATGCCAAACGACTCAAAGAAACGACACCAGCGGTTACGTCCCTTGATATCGATTATCCATATCAGCAAGCCGAGCAAGCTCGCGCCAAGTCCGCATGTGGTTATCACAAACGTCGGCGACCATATGTTTTTATTTATCGGCAATCCGTAGTGTAACAACAGTCCTGCAAAAGTCAATATCGTTCCCACGAGCATGAGGTCGTTGACCCTGCGATAATTGTCTTTGGTCTTCATTATGGCCTCGCCGCACATCAGCCCTATCAACACGTGAGCTATGCACGGCAACGTGCTTAGCAGCCCCTCGGGGTCGAATACCATGTTCACACCACCGACAGAGAGGCCACCATACATATGCGCCTCTCCAAGTATCGCGCTGTCGAAGATGTATATTATATTGTCATGGCTGAAATCATACCCGTTGCCCACAAGCAATATCACAGAATAAGCCACAAGTATCGCGCCAATAAGCCACGGTATAAACTTGTGCTTGAGCGTAATCGCAATTATCGAACCGAAAAAGTAGCACAGTGCCAACCGTGGCATAACACCGACAAGCCGCAAATGCGAAAAACTGTTGGCCGACCGGCAAATCCTGTCCCATAGCGGCAACGACTCGTCGCTGCCTGCGAGGCCGTAGCACAAACTGCTGAACCAGGCTATAGCCAAGCCTATCAAATAGATTAACACCGTGCGCCGCACTATTTTCCACATCAGCCGTCCCGACGGGCGAAACTGGAATTTACGCAACGAGAAATACATGGATATGCCCATGATGAACATGAAAAACGGGAAAACGAGGTCGGTCGGAGTCAGGCCGTTCCATTCTGCATGCCGCAATGGCGCATATATCGTTGACCATGTACCGGGGTTGTTTACCAATATCATTCCGGCAATGGTTATACCCCTTAATATGTCGAGCGACAACAGCCGTCCCGACGCTGCCTTTTCTAAAGCCATATTGTTATAATGTCATAGTTTTGTGGTACATTCATCTATCAAATACACAAGCGATACGTATGGAATGCCCGAATTGGTTGACAATCCCACTTCGCAAGTACGGCTGTTCGAGAATCCGCGCTTTATGCCGGCTGCCTCTATCTGCGGGCGCAATTTGCGCAGCGCGTAAGCATTCACCTCGGGGTGCGTAAACCCTTTGTCTCCGGCAAAGCCGCAGCAACCCACACCCTCGGGGACAAGCACGTTGTGCGAACACATGCGAGCCAGTTCGGTTATCTTATCGGCCAGCCCCATCTTGCGCGACGAGCATGTTATATGCAACGCCACAGGCTCGTCGGTAGGCGTGAACTTCAACCGGGGAGCAACAAAGTCATGTATAAACTCCATCAACTCGTATGGCTTGACTCTATCGAAATGTTCCTTCATGCGGTGCATGCACGGGCTTTGGTCGCATATCACAGGATAACGCCCTTGCTCCGAGGCCGAATACAGCGCGTCTTCAAGCTCCCCGACCTTGCGCTCGGCGATGTCGGGCATGCCTTTGCTTTCCCATATCATGCCGCAGCACAAGTGCTTCATGCCTGCCGGGAACACTACTTCCCATCCGGCCTTGCCAAGCAACTTCACCACCTCGTCAACAAGGTCGAACCGGGTATGGTCGCGCTTTGAACGTCCCATGGTCTGGTTTATACAGCTCGGGAAATACACTACCTTCCTATCACAATGTCCGGCGGCGGCACCACAATCGTGCTTGTAATGAGCCGTAGGCAGCGATGGCGTCCATAACGGCATCCCCATGCGGTGCAGGCCTTTGCCTATTGCGGTCACGGCCTTGTCGCCCATAACCGACTGTGCAGCTCCGGCCACCGACAACAACGGACGCAGCGCACCCTCGATCTTGCTGAGGTTGCGGGCTGCAAAGTCGCCGATCGAATACCCGAAGCTGCCACGGGGCAACTTTTCCGCCCTCAAGTCGTGTATCATCTCGCCGGTGTTGATTTTCATCGGGCACGAAGTGCTGCACAATCCGTCGCCTGCACACGTGGCATTGCCATAATACTCAAATTGCTTCTCAAGCCGGGCCAAGCGTTCGGGGTCGCTGCCGGTCGATCTTAGCCACGATATTTCACGTTGGGCCACGATGCGTTGGCGCGACGACAATCCGAAGCCGCAAGTAACGCAATTGACCTCACAGAATCCGCATTCTATGCACTTGTCAACATGTTCGTTTGTGACAGGCATGTGCTTCATGCCCTTGACAAAGCATTCGGGGTCATCATTGAATATTACACCGGGATTTATAAGATTCTTAGGATCAAACAGATTCTTCACCTCCCGCATTATTTCATATGCCTTGTCTCCCCACTCGCTTTTCACAAATGGAGCCATATTGCGGCCGGTGCCATGCTCGGCTTTCAACGAACCGTCATACTTATCCACCACAAGATGACACAAGTCGGTCATCATGTCGCGGTAACGTTTTACTTCGGCTTCGCTCTCAAACGACTGAGACAAGACAAAGTGATAATTTCCTTCAAATGCGTGACCATATATGCAGGCATCGTCATAGCCGTGCCTTTCAATCAAATCGGCAAGGTCGGCCGTCGCGTCGGGCAAGTCCTCGATATGAAACGCCACATCCTCTATCAATACCGTCGTACCGAGCGGACGCGTGCCACCCACCGACGGGAAGATTCCCGACCGTATGGCCCAATACTTGGAATATTCGGCCGGATCGGCAGTGAAGCGGGCAGGGACATAAAGATCAAAACCTTTCAATATTTCTTGCACCGCTGCTATGTTCTTGCCAAGTTCTTCTTCACTGTCGGCCTTGGTCTCTGTCAGTATGGCCGTCAGTCCCTCGCCTGTGGTGTCGTTTACCGACGAGAGCGACTTCTTGTCGAGCATCTCTGCACTGTGCACAGGACCTTTCTTCAGTGCCACGACAGCCTTGCACGCCTCGCGCATACTCTTGAAGTAAAGCATCGCGCTTGCCGAGTGCTTATACAAATGGCCGGTTGACATGCGGAACAACGAAGCAAAGCCGAGCGTGCCTTCCGAACCTACCATCAAGTGCGTGATTATGTCGAACGGGTCGCTGAACAGCACAAACGGGTATATGTTAAGCCCCGTCACATTCTTTATGGAATACTTATATTTTATACGTTTCACAAGTTCGGCATCGGCAGTCACGCGGTCGCGCAATTCTTCGATCTTGGCGATGAAGTCGGGATGCGTCTTGCGGAATTCATCCTTACTGGCATCGTCGCCGGTATCGAGTATCGTCCCATCGGCAAGGACAATGCGCATCGAGCGCATTATGCGGTCACTGTTGGCGTGTGTGCCGCAATTCATCCCCGACGCATTGTTCATCACAATGCCGCCTACCATTGCCGACCCTTTCGACGCCGGGTCGGGCGGGAATATTCGCCCATAGGGTTTTAACATCTCATTCACCCGCTCGCCTATCAGTCCGGGCTGTAACGTTATTGTCTCGGCATCGGCCGACACCTCATATCGCTCCCAATTCTTGCCTGCCACGACCAGTATCGAGTCGGTTATGGCCTGCCCCGAGAGGCTCGTCCCTGCCGCACGGAATGTTACGGGCAATCCCAACTCATTACTTATCTTCAACAGGCGCGACACCTCGTCTTCATTCTTCGAGCGTATGACCACGCGCGGAATCTTGCGGTAAAAACCGGCATCTGTTCCCCACGCAAGCCTGCGCAAGTCGTCGGTATATACACGTTCGGCAGGAATGAACTGCCTCACCCTGCTCAAAAACACTTGATATTTCTCTGATATTTCCATAAAAGATTGAAAAAATCTTAACAATCCACAATCTTACTATGCAAAGGTAATGCAACACAATCGCAAAACAAAACAAATTAATTTGTTTTTACATTGTTTTTCACATCTGCCACACGCGTGCCAATAATAAGTGGAAAAGCCATACTACAAAGCCTGCAAGATACCATACGAGAAATACTGCATAAGGACATCGAAAAGCATGAACTGAAATTTGCACTCGGAATACCCGGTAGCGTGGCCTTGCATAAGTTAGGCATAACGGACACTGAACGTGCCAATGGCATATGGAATGAACATCTGCTGAAATACAAATCCCAAATCCGTCTCTTTGACGGCATTCCGGAGTTATTGAACAACTTGAAAAATAACGGCTACCGATTGGGCATAGTTACGTCAAAGACCCGAAATGAATATACGACTGATTTTGCATCACAGTTTGCAGTGTCCGACTATTTTGGCACTGTAATATGCGTGGAGAATTCTGCTCGCCCAAAGCCTTATCCAGACTCTTTGCTGGCATATCTTAACATCTCTAATATAAACGCCGAAGATGCTGTTTATATAGGGGATACCATTTACGACAGCCGGTGTGCAAAAAATGCCGGTCTGGATTTTGGACTTGCCGCATGGGGATATACTGCAAGCCAAAAAATATCGGCAAACTACATATTCAAAAGCCCCACCGACATGCTGCACTCGCTATTGTAAAAACAGCAACAAGAGGAGCCATCAAGCGCGTAATGGCAAAATGTGGCAGCCTGCATTTCATCGGATGTTCGATTTGGCGACCGTTACCCCGTCACAATCAGCTTGAAACGATCTTCCCATCGCTTACCAAACCTTCGAGATTCTCCCCTAACTGCTTAAGTCTCTGAAGTGTCCAAATAGAAACGCAACGTTTTTCTTTTTTCGGCGCAAGCCCTAAACTATGAAAAACACTGCGGGGGCC
>CALUNI010000013.1 GCA_944321905.1 uncultured Muribaculaceae bacterium
ATGACAATGATTTGCAGAAGGCTCAACCTATCGACAAGCTTGTTGAAAAGTTTTCAACATCGGGTACCGATGGCGTGAATGCTGCTTGTAGCGAAGCTTTGTCTTTCACTGCCGATGAGTGGAATGGCAAGAGCGAACACGAAAAAGAAACGGTGCTGATGAACTATCGTATAGCATACCTTGGCAATACAATGGTAAACTGGTGTCCCAAGCTCGGTACTGTGCTTGCCAACGACGAGGTAAGCGAGGGCGTGTCGATTCGCGGTGGATATCCGGTGGAACAGAAAATGATGCGCCAATGGTGCTTGCGCGTGTCGGCTTATGCCCAACGCTTGCTTGACGGACTTGATACCATAGACTGGACCGAGTCGCTTAAGGAGACGCAGCGCAACTGGATAGGCCGCTCAGAGGGTGCCGAGATGAAATTTAAAGTTGCAGGAAAGGACTTGGAGCTTGAGATTTTCACCACTCGCGCCGATACTATCTTTGGTGTTACATTTATGGTACTTGCCCCTGAGAGCGAATACGTGGAAATGCTCGTTACCGATGAGCAGCGTGCCGCCGTCGATAACTATATCGACGAAGTGAAGCATAAGACAGAGCGCGAACGTCTCATAGATAAGCAGGTTTCGGGTGTGTTCAGCGGTAGTTATGCAATAAATCCTGTTACAAGGAAAGAAATACCTGTGTATATAAGCGACTACGTGCTTGCCGGATATGGCACCGGGGCTATTATGGCAGTTCCGGCACACGACAGCCGCGACTATGCGTTTGCCCGTCATTTTGATTTGCCTATAATTCCTCTCATCGAAGGTGCCGACGTGAGCGAGGAGAGTTTTGATGCCAAAGAAGGCAAGATGATCAACTCTTCTAACGAAAATCTTCAACTCGATGGATTGGATGTCAAGGAGGCCATAGCCAAGACCAAGGAATATATAAGACAGGCAGGTATAGGCAACGTAAAGGTGAATTACAGGTTACGCGATGCCATTTTTAGCCGTCAGCGTTATTGGGGAGAACCTTTCCCTGTTTATTATGACGAAGATAACATGCCGCATGTGTTGAGCGAAGATGAGTTACCGCTCGAATTGCCCGAAGTTGACAAATTCTTGCCAACCGAAACGGGAGAGCCGCCTCTGGGGCGTGCAAAAAATTGGGTGGCAAAGAATGGCCGTCCTCTTGAATTGTGCACCATGCCCGGGTTTGCAGGGTCGTCGGCTTATTATCTGCGATACATGGATCCGCACAACGACAATGCACTCGTGTCGAAAGAGGCCGATGAATATTGGCGTAACGTTGACTTGTATGTAGGCGGTACAGAACATGCAACGGGACACTTGATTTACAGCCGTTTTTGGAATAAATTCCTTTATGACCTCGGATATGTCTGCGAGCCCGAACCGTTCAAGAAGCTCATCAACCAAGGCATGATACAAGGGCGTTCAAACTTCGTGTATCGCATAAAGGATACAAATACATTCGTGTCTTACAATCTGCGCAAGGAATACGAGGTGACACCCATTCACGTTGACGTTAACATCGTGAGTAACGATATTCTTGACTTGGAACGCTTCAAGGCTTGGCGTCCCGAATTTGCCACTGCCGAGTTTATACTCGAAAATGGCAAATATGTGTGTGGCTATGGCATAGAAAAGATGTCGAAGTCGATGTTTAACGTGGTTAATCCCGACGATATAGTAGAACGTTACGGTGCCGACACTTTGAGGCTGTATGAAATGTTCCTTGGCCCTATCGAGCAGAGCAAGCCGTGGGACACGAATGGAATAGACGGCGTGCATAGGTTCTTGAAACGCTTGTGGTCGCTTTTCTTCAAGGGTGATGAATTGCAGTTAACCGATGTCGAACCGTCGGCCGACGCTCTCAAGTCGCTGCATAAGCTCATCAAGAAAGTTACTTATGACATAGAGCATTTTTCCTATAATACTTCGGTCAGTGCTTTCATGATATGCGTAAATGAACTTAATGCCATGAAGTGCGTGGCTAAGTCTGTATATAAAGACTTGGTTGTGTTGTTGGCTCCGTTTGCCCCTCACATAAGCGAGGAATTATGGCATGTGCTTGGACAGGATGGTTCGGTATGCGATGCCCGTTGGCCCGAATACGACGAGAAATATTTGGTGGAAAACACTGTCAAGTATGCCGTGTCGTTTAACGGGAAAGCTCGTTATAGCATAGAAGTGGCTGCCGGCACTTCAAAGGAGGATGTGGAAAAAGCAGCTCTTTCGGCTCCAGGTGCAGAGAAATGGATTGCAGGAAAGACCCCGAAGAAAATAATAGTTGTGCCAAATAAGATAGTCAATATCGTTATTTGATAAAAAATAAAATGTGATGATGGAAACGGGCGTATCCATGTGTTTCGCCTTGTTTCCATCATTATTTTAGATGTATGAATAATAGTACATTAATATTTCAATAAAAAGTCATGAAAAAAAATTACTGGGCATTCTTGGCACTAATTGTTTCATCAGTTTTATGTGTGAATGCAGGGCAAATCGACGAACAGCAAGCCTTGGATATTGCGAGGCAATTTAGCGTAGAAAACTTAGGAACATCAATTAAGACTTCTGTTTCTAAAATGACAGTGGCATATACTGCAAAATCAGAAAACAGGCAAGCCAACTTATTGTATGTGGTAGAGCGTGGCAGTGGTTCTGGATTTGTAGTGGTTGCAGGTGACGATGCTATTGGCAATCCCGTGCTCGGTTATTCCGACAGGGGAGAGTTTGATTATGAAAATGCTCCCGACAACCTCAAGTGGTGGCTTGGGGAATATGGACGTTTGATAGACTATGTAGCGACTAATGGCATTGTTTCGGTTGCCGAGGTACCCACTTTTGACCGTACAACCGAACCGTTGATTAAAACCAAATGGAATCAGTACGAGCCATACAATGAATTGTGTCCTAAAATCAACGGAGAACGCACCGTTACAGGTTGTGTGGCTACGGCTACGGCTCAATTGATGAAGTATTATGAATGGCCTGCGAGCGGAACCGGCAGCAAATCATATGTGTGGAACGGAGAAACTTTAAGTTCTGACTTTGGAGCGCACACTTATCAATGGGGCTTGATGGATGACGTGTATGATGGAACCAACAGCGATGCCGCCAATGAGGCAGTGGCGCAACTCATGTATGATTGCGGCATAGCGGCCGAAATGAATTATGATCTGGCTATCAACGGTGGCAGCGGCGCATCTTATTTTACATCTGCCAAAGGACTTATCGACTATTTTGGCTATTCTAAAGCCATGTTAATAAAGCAACGTGATTATTACACGTATGGCGAGTGGGTTACAATGGTAAAAGACGAGATAGATGCCGAACGTCCTGTTTATTATTCAGCCCAATCTACGGGCGGAGGCCATGCTTTTATTCTCGATGGATATAACAGTGACGGATACTTCCATGTTAATTGGGGGTGGGGTGGAATTTCTGACGGTTATTTTTCAATTGTAGCTCTCGACCCCGACAATCAAGGCGCGGGAGCCGGTTCCGACAGTGGTTTCAGGTATGAACAAAGTGCTTTTTTTGATTGTGTTCCTTCCAAAGGCACGGAAGACTATGTGCCATTGTTCTACATGAACGACTTCAGCTTGTCGCAGATAAACGGAGACAATTTGGAGAAAGTGGATAAGATAGAAACAAGTAAAGGTAATATTGTATATTTTTACTTAGATCGTGTGGGGAATAATGGCATGTCTTATTTTTCGGGTTATCTTGGAGTTGCCATAACAGACGACAGTGGAAACGTAGTGTCGTTATATGACGGAAATGCGGAAATAGATTCATATTATTATTATCAATATTATTATTTAGATATGCCTATTCCTACCGACCTTGGTGACGGGCATTATCGTGCATATCCGGTTTGCTATGAGAATAGAGGTGACGAACCTATAAAAATCAATGCCTATGCGTTTAATTCACAATACATAGACATTACCGTGTCGGGTGACGATGTTGTATTGACTAACCAAGAAAAAACGATGTCGCACGTGACGTTTGATAAATTCATATTTACTCAAAACGAGGATTTTAACAACGGTCAGTATTCTTACCTTGAATTTGAGGTGACAAACGGTGGAGAAGAATATTACAACGGGCAGGTAGGATTGGTATTGCTTGACAATGACACTTATAGTGTTGCTTATCCAACTACTGTATATGTTTCTTATGTGTCGGTAGCTCCGGGTACTTCGCAGACGGTAACTGTCGCTACGCCGGTACAAGGTTTCTCACGCGACAATGACTTGTATCAACTTGCCATATATGAAGGCAGGTTAAACAACTTCTTTGACGTGTTTATGCCTATCAATATAAACAATCCCGACATATCGTTATTTGGTACACCGCAGATAACCAACCCTAATCCCGAAAACTTGATATTGACCGCAACATTTGAAAATACCTCGTCGGTTGATTATATGGGATTTGTAGGTGCCAAGATTTTTGATTCAAATGGAAATATAATTAAGACCATCGATGCCGAGCATGTCGAAATCGCTGCAAATGGCAAGTCGGAAACTGTAACATTTACAGGAACGGTTAAAGGCTTGAATGAAGATGAGACTTATTATATTTATTTCTACGACAACAGCACACAATTGTCGCCGGGAATCAAATATGCCTTACAAACTACCACCGGAGTGGAAAACGTCGCAAGTGTATCGGTCGGTGTTTATCCTAATCCTGTAGAAGGAATGCTTAATGTGTCGGCTGAGAATGTCATAGACAATGTTGTTATATACAACATAGCCGGTACGCAAGTGATGAATTGTGACGGTGTAGGGGCTAATGACCTGCATATAGACATGAGCGGCTTGAGCGCAGGTACTTATTTTGTGCGTGTCGCCACCGAAGCAGGCTCATCGGTTGAGAAAGTAATAAAAAAATAACAATAAAAGAATTAAAAGAGAGCCTCATGGTAATTTTACCGTGAGGCTCTTATTTTATTTTTAATTCTGCTTTCACTCTGCGAGGAAGTTTGTCGCTGACTATTGCATATGACTGTTTAATCCATGATTTGATTTGTTTGTCGGTTAAATAGTTGTGGGTAAGGTATATGTCGTTCCAATGCTTTTTGTTCATGTGCCACGCAGGTTGTACGGCACTATATCGTTCACGCAGTTCCATCCCGTATTCGGGTGGCATCTTGACCGCGATGCGAGGCTCGGTAGCCGATAGGGGAATGAACATGAATACTTTACCTCCTATGCGGAATACAACCCAATCGTCACCGAATGGCATGTCTTCGGTGGCAAAAGGCAGTGACAAGGCGTATAGCCTGGCTTCTTCTATATTCATGATACCGTTGAATAGTGGCTACAAAAATAAAGATTATATTAACATGCTCATTAATAATTTCCTTATTTTTGCACACGTAATTATTGTTTAAAATAGTATGGCAAAAAGGGTACTTGTAACCGGGGCAGGTGGTTTTATTGGTGGTTTTATTGTGGCCGAATCGTTGCGACGAGGATATGAGACATGGGCGGCCGTTAGGGCTACCACGTCGCGCGAGTTCTTGCAGGATGAGCGAATTAAATTCATAGAACTTGATTATACCGACACGGAGGCCTTGTGTGGGCAGATAAAAGAATCTGTGGCCGAGATGGGAGGCCGTTGGGATTACGTAGTACACAACCTTGGTGCTACAAAGTGTGTTAATTTTCTCGATTTCAACAGGGTCAACTATGAGTATATGCGCAGTTTGGTAGATGCCTTGCGCGATGCCGATGCCGTGCCCGATGCCTTCTTGATGATGAGCAGCTTAAGTGTGATGGGACTTGGCGACGAGACCGGTTACACGCCTTTCAACGGGAAAAACATTCCAATGCCCGACACTCGTTATGGAGTATCGAAATTAAAGGCTGAAACTTATTTGCAGAGCATCTCTGATTTCCCTTATGTCATATTTAGGGCGACAGGCGTTTATGGCCCTCATGAGCGCGATTATTACATGATGATTCGCAGTATAAATATGGGTTTTGATTTTGGCGTAGGGTTTAAGAAACAGTTATTGACGTTCATATACGTGAAAGACCTTGCATGTGCCATATTTGATGCAATGGAGAGCAATGCCACGCGCCGCAAGGTTTATTTCATATCAGAGCCTCGCGGATACACCCAGAGTGAGTTTCGCGCAATTGTTAAGAATGCTCTTGGTAAAAGATTCGTACTGCCCATCTGTTGTCCCGTGTGGGTACTTTATGCAGTGTCGATCGTGGCCGAATTTATAGGAAAGCTTACGCTGAAACCAAGCACGCTCAATCGTGACAAATTCAAGATTATGAAGCAGCGCAACTGGGCTTGCGATGTTTCTGATGCCGAACGCGATTTCAACTTCAAGCCTCGTTATTCGCTTGAGAAAGGGATAAAAGAGGCTGTGGAGTGGTATAAGCAGGCTGGTTGGCTGTAATTCTTATTGTTAAGGTGGCTGCGGTTTTATTTTCGGCATTTGACCGAAATTTGTAATTTTGAGGATTAAAATAAGATAATTCACGTGGCTAAAGAGATAGTTGAAACCCCGTTGATGAAACAATATTTCGAGATGAAGAAAAAGCATCCCGATGCTATTTTATTGTTCAGAGTTGGGGACTTTTATGAAACCTTTTCCGAGGACGCTATTACAAGTTCCGAGATATTGGGCATTACGTTGACGCGCAGGGCAAACGGTGCAGCGCAATATGTGGAACTTGCCGGTTTTCCGCATCATGCGCTCGACACTTATCTGCCAAAGCTCGTGAGGGCAGGTAAGCGTGTGGCAATATGCGAGCAGCTTGAAGATCCTAAACTTACGAAGAAACTTGTAAAGCGTGGCATAACAGAACTTGTCACTCCCGGTGTATCGATAAACGATAACATACTCAATAACAGGGAAAATAATTTTCTCGCTGCCGTGTATTTTGGCAAACGCGTGTGTGGAGTGGCTTTTCTCGACATAAGCACCGGCGAATTCTTGACGGCAGAAGGAACTACCGATTACATAGACAAGTTGCTTGGTAACTTTTCGCCTAAAGAGGTGTTGGTCGAACGCAACAGTCGTAAACGTTTTGCCGAAACGTTTTCATCGAAGTATCTTACTTTCGACCTCGATGAATGGATTTTTACCGAACAGGCTGCTACCGACAGGTTGCTGAAGCATTTTGAAACCAGGAATCTGAAGGGGTTTGGCATCGATGCAATGCACTGTGCAATAGTGGCGTCGGGTGCGATATTGTACTATCTCGACATTACGCAACACACCCATGTGAGCCACATCACCACGTTGTCGAGAATTGAAGAAGAACGTTACGTCAGGCTCGACAAGTTTACGGTTAGGAATCTCGAACTCATAGGTTCTATGTGCGAGGATGGCAAAAGCTTGCTGTCGGTGATTGACAGTACTCTCACTCCCATGGGTGCACGCATGATGCGCAGGTGGATACTGTTTCCTCTTAAAGATATAAGGCAAATCAACAACCGCCTCGACGTGGTGGAATATTTTTTCCGTGATACCAAGGCACGTGATGTGCTTAAGCATCAATTGGAAATGATAGGAGACATAGAGAGGCTTATTTCAAAGGTTGCGGTGGGACGCATTACGCCACGTGAACTGGTGCAGTTGAAAAATGCGCTTACGGCCATTGAACCGATAAAGAATCTTTGTTCTGATGCCGACAACGACGTGTTGCGCCATTTTGGAGAGCAGCTTAATCCTTGTAAAATCATAAAGGAACGCATCGGTCGTGAGATAAATCCCGATGCTTCTAACATGGTGAATCGTGGCAATGTTATATGCAGGGGAGTGAATGCCGAACTTGATGAATTGCGCGATATTTCACATTCGAGCAAGGATTATTTGATTAAGATGCAACAATCTGAAAGTGAGCGTACAGGCATACCGAGCTTGAAGATAAGTTATAACAATGTCTTCGGCTATTACATAGAGGTGCGCAATACCCACAAGGATAAGGTGCCACCCGAGTGGATACGCAAGCAGACGCTTGTGAATGCAGAGCGGTATGTCACGCAGGAACTTAAGGAATATGAGGAAAAGATACTTGGGGCAGAGGAGAAGATAATCTCGATAGAGACTCGGTTGTTTAACGAGATAGTGGCGGCTGTTTCCGATTATATTCCTGCAATACAGGTTGATTCAAACCTCATTGCGCAGCTTGACTGCCTGCTTTCTTTCACAACGTCGGCTGCCGACAACCGTTATACGCGTCCTGTGCTTGACGATTCGTTAGACATAGATATTGCCGAAGGACGCCACCCCGTAATAGAAAAGCAATTGCCGGTGGGAGAGAAGTATGTGTCGAATAACATAAAGCTTAGCAACGACGACCAACAGATAATAATGATTACGGGTCCTAACATGGCTGGTAAGTCGGCATTGCTGCGCCAGACGGCTTTGATAGTGCTTATGGCGCAGATAGGATGCTTCGTGCCTGCCGACAGTGCGCGCATAGGCATCGTGGACAAGATTTTCACCCGAGTGGGGGCGAGCGACAATATTTCGCTTGGCGAATCTACTTTTATGGTCGAGATGACCGAAGCTGCTTCGATATTGAACAATATAAGTGAACGCAGTTTGATATTGTTTGACGAACTCGGACGCGGAACAAGCACTTATGACGGAATTTCTATCGCTTGGTCGATAGTGGAATATTTGCACGAGAACGGAAAGGCTCATCCGAAAACGCTGTTTGCTACTCATTACCATGAACTTAATGAGATGGAGAAAACCTACAAGCGTATTGCAAACTATAACGTGTCGGTAAAGGAGATTGGCGGAAAGGTGGTATTTGTGCGTAAGCTCGTGCGTGGCGGCAGCGAACATAGCTTTGGCATTCATGTGGCAAAACTGGCAGGAATGCCTCCATCGATAGTGGAACGGGCCGATGAGGTGCTGCACCAGCTTGAAGATAATAACAGAGGGGAAAAGAGACCATTGAATATAAGTGAGGCACCTGCTCAGGGTGGAGTGCAGTTGTCATTTTTTCAACTCGACGATCCTGTATTGTGCCAAGTTCGTGACGAAATATTAAATGTAGATATAGACAATCTCACGCCTGTGCAGGCTCTTAACAAGTTGAACGATATAAAGAAAATCATAACCGGAAGAGATTGAACATATTGTGTTTATGAGGTGGTTGTTGGTAATATGTGCTTTTATCGCAACAGTTTTTATGGTTGAGGCTGCCGATGTTACGGGTAGCGTAAAAGGCAGGATTGTTGACGGGGATACGGGTGACGCTGTGGCGAATGCTGCTGTAGCAATGGTGGGCGACACTGTGTTGGCATGTCATTCCGATACTTTGGGATATTATGGCATCGACGGTTTGCCGGTAGGGTATTGCATATTACAAATAGAGGCGGCAGGATATGAATACACAACTACCGAGGCTTTTGCCGTCTCTACGGCTGCTCCTGCCATAGTCGATATAAAATTGCATCGTACAAGGCACGAACTTGACGAACTTACCGTCACTGCTTCGCCATACAGGATGGGCATAGAGGCTCCTGTGTCGATGATGCGAATAGGCGCGCAGGAAATAGATTTGACTCCCGGTGCCAACAGGGATATTTCTAAAGTGTTGCAGTCCATGCCGGGCGTGCTTGCAGTGAGTAATTCCAATCGTAACGACTTGCTTGTGCGTGGTGGTGGCGCCAACGAAAACAGGTATTATATCGATGGTATAGAGATTCCGGTCTTGAACCATTTTGCCGTACAAGGAGGGTCGGGGGGCAATGCTTCGCTTGTTAATACAGAATTGCTGAGCGGAACCGAATTCTACACGTCGGCTTTTCCTGTCCAACTTTCGGCCGGACTCAGCTCTGTGATGGAAATGACCATGCTTGAGGGTAACAGTGACCACCTGCATGGTAAGTTCATAGTGGGTTTTACCGATGCAGGCGTACACATAAATACGCCTGTGAGTGGTGACGGGCGAACTACGCTTACCGCATCGTGGAGAACAAGCTATTTAAACATGTTGTTTGGAATGCTTAAATTGCCTTTCTTGCCCACATATAACGATTATCAATTTAAATTAACTACCAATCTGTCGGAAGACGACAAATTGTATTTCATCGGCTTGGGATCATTGGATAACAATCGTCTGAACACAGGGGAAAAGGACCTTGAACCCGACCGTGAATATATACTTGGATATTTGCCCAACAACGACCAGACGAGTTTTACATTTGGTGCAGGATATATTCATCGTTTCGACAGCGGGCGTTTAAGGGCTACGGCAAGCGTGGATTACTTGAAAAACAGGCTTTTCAAGCATGAAAACAACGACCGTTCGATGCCTATGCTTTTTGACCTCGACAGCAGGGAAATGAACTATAGGTTGAATGTCAATGCAGAGTGGCACGATGTGAAAGGATTTAAGTTTGTCGCAGGAGTAGGTGGCGGCTTTGGCGTGAGTATGCGTCACACTTTCGGACGATATGCCATTTATGCCTCGGCAAGTCGTGTTTTGGGGCGTTTGGCCATGAATGCCTCTGTCCGACTTGACGGAATGGGCTATAATAGCCTTATGAGCAATCCATTAAGGCAGCTCTCTCCGAGATTGAACATTTCTTATAGCCTTACGGGGAAATTATCTTTAAGTGGCAGCGTCGCACGGTATTATCAAGAACCTACAATGACTTTGCTTGACTATGACGGAAACGACATTAAAGGATTCAGCCAACGTGACGGGTTGCGATACTCGGCCGTAAACCATTACGTGGCCGGCATGGCTCTTACGCCCGACGCGTTGCAGGCGTTTCGAGTTGAAGGGTTTTGGAAGCAATATTCCCGTTTGCCGGTGTCGCTTCTTGATGATATGCCCGTGACCACGCAAGATTTCAGCGATTATATCGTGGGCGATGTTCCTGCGCGTTCCTATGGCGAAGGCCGCGCTTATGGAGTGGAATTGTCGTGGAGACATCGCGACTTATGGAACACGGTTGTAAACGCTTCATACACGTTTGTCCGTTCTCAACTTAGGCATACCGACGGTAGTGCCGGATATTGGAGTTCGGCTTGGGACGTGCGTAATATATTTACAATATCGGCAATCCATAGGTTGGGGCGAAATTGGACCGTTGGTGCGAAGTGGCAATTTTCGGGGGGATTACCTTTTACTCCTTACGACGAAGAGCGTTCATCTGTTATTTCGGAATGGGATGCCCGTCACAGGCCATACGTTGACAATTCACAATACAATTCACGGCGTAACCAGGCATATCATCAACTTGACGTGCGTGTCGATAAGATATGGTACTTCGACAGGTGGCGGTTGGGCTTTTATATAGACGTACAGAACATATATGACTTCAGTGCCAAGGGGCAGGCTATTTTAGCCCCGGCAACCGACGGCGACGGCAATTATATTGCCGATGTTTCGCGTCCGGGACACTATGAGATGCAGGAAATTGCACATGACATAGGTGGTACCATACTTCCGACGGTTGGCATAACGGTAGAGTTTTAAAACGTGCATTATGCAGGCACGTAATTCTTCTTGATGTATTTTACGCCTTGCAGCACGTGCCGCAGTGCCGTGAAGAATTTCAATGGATTGTCGCAACTGCGCCATGCAAACATCGCATATCGCAGGGGTGCGGTACCATCTTTGTAGGCCAGATAGATGTAGGCACCGTTCGACATCAAGTAATGAGGATCTTCGGCAAGGCGTGACGATGTGGGCGCATGGTCGTGCCTCGCTATCGTGTAGGGGAAGAAAAAGCAGTTGAGTCCCGCATTTATGGCATCCAAGATGAAAACATTTTCTTCTCCCGCATTTAGTACGGGGGCATTTGCTCCAAATAAAGCGTTGAATCTTATCTTGTTTTGTATCGACTTGCGGCGGAATGCTATTTCGATGCTCGACACGTAATAGCCTTTTGCCGGTTGCCTTAAGTCGAACGAATAGGACGGGTAGCTCTTGGGGGCGTTTTTCGAGTCATATTTGAACGTGGCTATGTCAAGCGTGGGATGCGATTCAAATATTTCTACTATATGGGCTACGTGGTTGGGTATGTAGGTCAAGTCATCATCGGCTATCAGGCATATGTCGCCCGAAGCATGGCTTATGGCATTGTTTCTGTTGGCCGACAACCCTTTGCCTTGCATGGTCACTATTTTCACATCATCGCGCTTCAAGCCGTCGGGAATCTTAGGCAAACTTGCCGGTTCTGCGTTTTGTTGCCACGAAACTATGTAAGATATGTTATGCATTGGTTGCATCAGCATGTTTGGCACGTTGCTGATGCGTTCATTATATGTGCAAATTAAAATTTCTAACGTCATTGCATGCTAATATTATCCCTGTGTCCCATCGATTAACAGCATCGATATTTCTCGACGCAAAATTAGCCATAAAAATGTCGCATTATGTTTGATGCCGACATTATTTTTTGTCGGGCGACATGATATTGCTCCAAAATTCTAAGTGTCGCCGAGCAACGATGATGCTGTCGTTATGTTTTTCCACGAATTCTCGG
Organism: uncultured Muribaculaceae bacterium; assembly: GCA_944321905.1. GTDB lineage: Bacteria > Bacteroidota > Bacteroidia > Bacteroidales > Muribaculaceae > Avimuribaculum. The sequence goes on from CALUNI010000013.1 coordinate 12,510, forward strand.
CTTTGCAGCGACAGTGTGGGCAGCACGTCGCGGTGTTCCACAATCCAAGCGAGCTTGTCGTCGATATCTTTTTCAACGACAGGCGAAACGTTGATTATCGGCCGGCATTGGTGTTCGCCTATGAAATCATAGTATTCGGGTTCGGCTCCGCTTACGGCTATTATGCCCATGGCCATTCCAAGCAAGGCATTGGTGGCCGGTGTGTAGGAATAAAGTTGGTCGAGGTTCACATGAGCCGACGACAGCAGTTCTACGTAATCTTTGTAAGGAACATTTTCCACTACTTGCATTTCGCACAGCTTCGGGTATCGGTCGCATGTTCGGCGCAAGGCATCGAGTAGCAGGTCTGAACCTTTCATTATGATGCGGTTGCTCTTTCTGCCAAGGAAGAATTTTATTTTGTCGGGAGTCTTTGTTATTAATCGGGGCTTGACCGATTTTGTATCAATTGGAATGCCGCCATATGCAAGTTGCCGGCGTGGTACTATGTTTTCATAAGATTTGTAATATTCATACAAGCAGGCGACTACGCCGTCAAGGTGTTTTGTCGTGTATTCCGAGTACCACTTTCGCAGGTGTGTGTTCCATAATTCTAAGGGTTCTGCTTCTTGCGATAGTGCGTAGGGCGAGGGCTTCTCGCCAATCCTGTAATCGGAGTATCTGAAAGTCTTACCATCGAGACATGCCTTTACGTAGTAATAATCGGTGGTGGTGGCCGACAAGAAGATGTATCGGTTGTGTTTCTTCAAGTAGTCAAACACATGCCTGCTGTGGTCGAGACGCAGTTGCACAAAGAATATGGGACTTATTATGTGTACGATGTCATAACCTCTGAGCTTGGGCAACAATTTGAGTATGTCTATTACATATTTTATGGTTCCGATTCTGCCTGCGCCGCGCGACAGGTTGATGTCGCGCTCGGTATCCATCCATTGTCCACCGTCCGAAACCAGGGTCACATTGTGTCCCAATTGTCTCAACGCACCGGCGAGGCAGAAATGAAAATTGCTGGCATCTCCGACAAATAAAATTTTTAATTGTTGTTGCATGGGAAAGCGTTTATGTTGGCAAAATTACCAATTTTGTACATTTGCAGTATGGAAAAATTGTAATTTTGTGGCATCGGTTTTTTTGTGATAATATGGTTTCGATAATAATACCTGTTTATAACAGAGCCTTATTGGTACGTAGAACGCTGCAGTCGGTGCTTGAACAGACATTCAGGCCGCTTGAGGTTGTGCTCGTGGATAACCGTTCAACCGACGGCACACTTGAGGTGCTGCAAGATTTTAAGCAGGCGCACGGCGGCGATGATGGTTTTAGCGTGATTGTCGGGCAGGAACCGAATCAAGGGGCTTCGTGGGCTCGTAATCGTGGTGCCAATATGGCAAGCGGCGATTACATATTGTTTTTCGACAGCGACGATGTCATGGAGCCTTATATGATAGAGCGTTATGCCGAAGTTGCCATAAACGCCGGTGCCGACATGGTAGGTGGCCGGGCCGATGTCATAGACCTCAATGGTGGCAAGCATGAGAATCCTTATTATGAAACCGACTTGTTGGCCAACAACTTGTTTCACGCGTGCATGGTGCCGTCGCGGTGCTTGCTCAGCCGCAGGCTTTGCGAAAGCGTTGGGTGGTGGAATGTCGATCTTAACGTGTGGGACGATTGGGAATTTTCTATGCGGATGCTTCTGAATAATCCAAAAGTGGCATTTTACGGTAACGAGGTATGCAGTCACGTTTTTCTTCAACGCCGGTCTATAACAGGTACCGATTTCTCATCAAAAGCCGGAGAATGGGAACGGGCAATCGATGCCGTGGAGCAAGCCGTGAGGCTGGCTGCCGGTTCTGCAGAAAAGGAAAGGCTGCTTAAGTATGTCGATTTCAGGCGTGTTACCTTGTCGGGGCTTTATATCGGGGAAGGAAGGCGCGACCTTGCGATACCGTTATACAATCGGGCGTATGAACATGTGCGCCACGACTGTGTGGCACGATGGCTCTATCCGTTGTTGCGCAGTTACATTGCCGCCGGGGGCAGGGGAGCTTCGCGCATTGTCAAGATGCTTGTGAAGTAGTGTGCAAGCAGTGTGCATTTTATTGCATCAGGTTTACTTTCCTATCCCGTGTTACCGATACTACGCCCTCTACCGATTTGAAGTATTTGACGGCATCGGCAATATTTTTTTCTGTAGGTACTTCTATGGCTATGCCATTGATTATATTGTAGCGGTAAATGATCCGGGCTTCATAGTTTTCGGTAGCTTTTAGCAGCGGGTCAACGCCCGTTGCAGGGTCGTACATTATAATCAGTGTGCGCATAGGCGATGCTGCGTCTGTGTCGTCGGTCGTCGTTATGTTCTGCCGGTTTGTATTTTGCTGGCTTTTGCAAGCTGCGAGGCACGTGGCGGCGAGCAAGATAATTATTATGTATTTAATTTTGTTCATGGTCGAGAATTACTTGTGCGAGTTTTAAAGCTGTTTGGATTGTTTCTGATTTGTCTTTTAAGTGCGTGGCGTTAAATTTTATTTCGGCACGCGTGTAGTAGGGGAGACGTTTTTCGAGTTCGTTTTGCACGAAGCCGAGCAATTCCTCGTCGGTTTTTCCTGCTATCAATGGTCGCTTGGTGCGTGAACCGGGCAGCGACAAGCGCAAGGCAAGTATCTCGGGCGAAACGTTTAGATATATTGTCAGCCCGTGCGACAGCATGTAATCCATGTTGTCGTAGTGGCATGGTGTTCCGCCGCCACAGGCTATTATAATATTCTCAAATTCTGCCACTTCATGTATAATGTTGCGTTCTATTTTGCGGAATTCTGTTTCGCCGTGCCGGTCAAATATTTGTCGTATTGTGGCATGGAAACGTTCCTCTATGTATTTGTCAAGGTCGATGAATTCTCGTTTCATCTCACGGGCAAGTTGGCGGCCGAGAGAACTTTTGCCGCTGCCCATGTATCCTATTAAGAAAACCGGTTTGTTCATTCCTTCCCGTCGTATGTTGGTTGTTCCCTCAAATGTAAGGAAAAAATATTAACTTTGCCAAAAACGGATTGGAAACTATTTTTATTTTCGGTCTATTAAGTAAAATGGCTAACAGGTTTAAATGGTATGTGGTGTGGGTAGGCGACCAACCCGGGATATATGATTCATGGGAAGAATGCAAATTACAGGTGGAGCGTTTTCCTAATGCCAAGTATAAGAGTTTTGCTACCAAGGAGGAGGCTGTTGCCGCTTTCCGTGGCGATACCTCGCAACAAATGGACTTGTTGCGAAGCATCGTTTCGGGCGCAGGCAATCGCCCTGTAATAAACTATGAGGCGTTTCCCGAGATTGTCGTAAACAGCCTTGCCGTGGATGCCGCATGCAGCGGTAATCCGGGAGTGATGGAATATCGCGGCGTGTGGGTGGCGACGGGCGAGGAACTCTTTCACAAGGGGCCTTTCCCTAATGCTACCAATAACATAGGCGAATTTCTTGCTATAGTGCACGGGCTTGCTCTGCTGAAGCAAAAGGGGATGACCGACACGCCTATCTACAGCGACAGTCGCACGGGGCAAGCTTGGGTTCGCGACCACAAATGCAAGACTACGCTTAAGCGTAACGACCGTAATGCAGCACTGCTCGACATAGTGGCGCGTGCCGAGAAATGGCTTGAAAGCAATAGCTACAGAAATCGCATAATTAAGTGGGATACTGAAAAATGGGGGGAAATTCCTGCCGACTTCGGTCGGAAATAAAATTTGAGTTATGATGATTTCTATCGAAGATTATGTAAAGAGCAATCGTCCGGCAGCAGTCACCGACATGCTGTTGAGGCAGTTGCCCGATGCGATAGCATTATGGAGGGAAGCAGAGCCTCTGCCTCGTGGCGGCAGGCTTGTAAAAGAATCGATAATGGTCGATGCCGATACGGGAATCGTTACTATAAAGGCAGGGGCAGGCGGCATGGCCTCGCCCGATGCCGACGATGTGAAAGATTACGGCAATATCGTTGCCGGATTGCTTGCGCAGCTTCCATACGTCAACCGCAAAGTGTCGCAACTTGTCGAGCAGTGCAGGCAGGGACGGTTTGCCTCGATGGGCGATGTGATGATTGCGGTCGAGAAGCGAAAGTCTAACGCCATTTATATTCCTCTTGTTGCAGTCATTGTTTTGCTTGTTGCGCTGCTAGCGTGGCTGAATGCGTGATTATCCCAAAACGGTCATTAGACCGCAAATATCTGTTTTGAAAATGCTTTTTATGCCGCTTTTTAGTTTCTGTTGGCAGGTTTTCAAGGCATAAACCTTGACATAGCTCGCTATGCCTGCGGCTCGTGCCTTGAAAACCTGCTTGACATAATCCTAAAAATCACCATAAAATCTAATGACCGATTTGGGATTATTTGTCGGCAATTTTGGCTAACAGGTTGGCTACATATGGCGTAGGGTGAATGCTATAGGCTTCGGTGAGGTAGGTTTGTGAGAGTGATTTAAGGTCTTTGTCGCCCAAATTGCGGAGCGTGGGGCGTGGCGACAGAAGCTGTAGTGCATAATAGTTGCCAAGGGCGAGCAACGCATCATAATCGTCGCTTTTGATGGCAAGTATTTGCTTGTAGCATTCTATTGCCTTGTCGAATGTTCCGGCTTTGACGTATGCTTCGGCAAGTGTTTTCAAGTAGCCGGTATTGTTTGGCGTTTGAGTTAACAGTATTTTGGCTGTTTCGATTGTGTGGCGGGTATCATTTCGGAAGCTGTAGTAATCGAGCAGATACATGTTTATTTTTCGTTGAAGCCACGGTTGGCGATATTTTACGAGTTGCAGGAATCCGTTGTATGCTCGGGCTTCGCCTATCGCAAACGAGACCGTGCGTATGCCGTTAAAAAGAGAGTCGAGCGATATGCCGCGCTGTTGCGTCTGTTCGAGCAAGTCCATTTGGGTTATGCTGTCGCCAATCATGGCACTCGCCACTATCGCTTTGTAATATGGTTCCACTTCGTTTGGACGCTCGTTTAGCAGCATGTGGTACATTGCCAGTGCGCTGCCCCATTCTTTATATTTAAAGAAGCGTTCGGCTCGTGCTATGCGCGTTTCGTAGTTGTCGGGCATTGCTTTCAATGGAGCGACTGTCGAAATGATTAATATTGCCGATATTATAATTATTTGTTTCATAGTCAAGATATTTTAGTTGCGTTAAGTTACAGGTATAATTGTCCAGTGCAGTGGCAGCAAGTCGCAAGGGGTGCCGTCTTTGTACCATTGCTTTGGGGCAATCACTATCTTGTCGGGATTCTCGTTAAGGTATCCTGCCCACCAGTCGGTTAAGGTTGACGACATTATCACGTGGTCGGCCGCAGCCATCAGCCGCAGCAGAATGTGTTGTTCTGTGTTCTTGCAATCCGTTACAATCGTTTTTTCGGGAAGCCCTACGATGTTTTCCTGTACCCATTTGGTGCTTTCGGCAAAAATGAAGAATCTTGCTTCGGGCAGGAATGCGTTGATGTTTGCCACAGCCCAGTTGTAATAGTCTCGGGTGCATGTGTTTTGCTTGTTGCCTGTACCGGCGATATGCATTGCCACGCTCTGCCGCCCTGCGCTTGAAGATATTTCATGCAGCATATTGGCAAACCGTTGGGGTATGGGATGGATGAATCGAAACTCGTTACGTACCTTGTCCTCTATGGAGTCGAAATACCGGTAACTCAGCCACTTCCCTTCGAAGATGGCGTTCTCGGGCGAGTTTTTTATGATTCCCGGCTCGTACCGATAGTCTTGTGGCTCTTTTATCGTGGCATAATCGGTGTATGGATTGTTGCGCCAAGGCAGCCTTATGCCGCGGCAGGGCATGAACCTGTCGAGGCAAGTCAAGCCGAATATGTCTTCCGGCAGAAGTTTCTTGCCTGTCATGATTGAACTGTCGTCGGTTTCGGCTAAGGCAAGGAAAAATGCATATTGGAACATTTGTTGTCCGAGCTCTCCGTCTATTTTAATTATTTTCATGGGGATTGCGAATTGAACATGACAAATATACTGAGTTTTTGTGTGAAATATGGAGTCGCAAGGTGCGAAAAACTGTCAATGTATATGCTTTTATGTTTAAAAACATGCTTTTTTGGCATATTTATTTGGCCAATTCAAAATTTTGCATGATATTTGCACCGTCATAAGGAGAGAAAAGACGACATTTTGAGAACAGACGCTTAGTGCTATTAATTTTAAAAACTTAAACAACTAAGATGTTTATAGTTATGAAAAGATTCTTTTTACGGGCATTTGCGTGGTATTTCTACACAACTGCCGAGGCTTATAAATAAGCCGTTTTAGATTCTAAAGTGCGAAAAAAAGTTAACTTGATAATTGGATTGCATTGCCCGAAGCGTGGCAATGGAGTCCTTTTTTATTTTGGTATTATTGGCGGCAGTGGCGGCTGATATACAACAATGAGCCGCCCCCGGTTTGCACGGGGGGCGGCTCGTTGCTTTTACGGAATATGAATATCGGTAATTACCTTTCGGCAACTTGGTCAGATACAGTAGGCCAGTAAGGATTCTGGTAAATGGTAGATGTGGCAGGATCGGAACCTGTGGTAGAAGTCAATTGCAATTGCTTTATCATGATTGGTTCCAAGTAGTGTGCCATCTTCCATGTCATGCCGTCGTAGCAGGCTTGGTTTGATATTCGGTGGAACGGTTGCAGGTATTCGCTCACTTCGGGCGACGATACCGTAGATGCCGACGAGCCGTCGTAAACCAGTGTGGCAGGGTCGTACCAGTCTTCCATAGGAGTGTTCCACAAGTGGAATCCTTCGAGTTGGTAGCCTTGTGCGGTCATCAACTGGTCCATCGAACGCCAACGGCAGAGGTCGTCGAAGCGGTAGCCTTCGCACATGAATTCGCTGCGGCGTTCGCGGCGTATGTTGTACAATATCGGGTCGGTGAGTATGGCTCCGGCCGAGTATGCGCCCCAGTCGCCCTTCGCCTCTTCGTTCATGTCGGTTTGTGCGATTGTGTTGTCGATATTGTCGCTCACGCCGGCACGGCGACGCAAAATCTGCCAATATTCGCGGGCAGTACCGTCAAGGTTACCCGTATTCTCGTAGCTTGCCTCCATGTAATTGAGCAGTGCCTCGGCTGCGCGGAACACTATCACGCCGGTGAAGCCGCCACCGTTGGCATAGTGCTTGCGGTTGAATGAGCCGCCCTTGCGGCTGGCATATCCTGTTGAGTAGCCTTCTTCGGCGTTACCGCTTGTGATGAGCGGGTAAGGCTCTATTTCCACCCAGTGGTCACCTTGATTGTTGTCGAGTTCAAACAAGCAATTCCGTTGTCCGGGAACCTTGAGGAATAGCGACAGGCGGGTGTCGCGGTTCACAACAACGTCGGCAAGTTCCTTGTCGCCCATGTAGTAGCCGTCACCGTCGGCATTGGTTCCGTGACGGTAGATTGGAGTGCCGTCGAGCATGAGGAACGAATTGACGAATCCGCGCGTCAAGCCTATGCGGTAGTTACCGTGAGCGGCAGCCACGTTGATGTTGTGGGTTTCAAGGTTGCGTGCGTATTGACGCCACAGTATGACTTCGGGTACCGACGAAAGGTCGTCGCTTGCAAACATGTCGTAATACGGGTTGGCAGGGTCGGTTTCTGATTGTTGCAATACTCCGGTGTTTTGGGTCAACGTGCCTTTGTAACGCTCGGCCACATCTTTCGATGCTGTCATGGCCTCGTTGAGGAAATATTCGATTTCATTGTCGATGCTGCCGCTTGGGTACTGGTAGTCGGGATTCTGCGATGCTCCCGGCCATTCCGGCCCGCCGGGGACGAATGCCGTGCCCTTGAAGTACTTGAGCCACGTGCCTTCATAGAGAGCCACACGCGAGCGTAGCAGCAATGCTGCGTCGCGGTTGATGCGGGTAGTGGCCTTGTCGCTGCCGTTCATCAAGTAGGCTGCCGTGTCGAGGTCGGCGAGTATGAAGCGGCACACCTCGTTCTGCGGTTGGCGCGTAGCTGCCTGCTTCAGCACTTCGGCATTGTCGGGCAGGGTGTTGCGGATGATTGGGAAGTCGCCGAATAATTTCACTTTCTTGAAGTATTCGTATGCGCGCAAGAAGTACATTTCGCCTATGTAGTGCTTGATGTTGTTCAAGTCGCCCGATATGGTGTTCTGCGAACCGTCGATATCCTCGCCATACCTTATTTTCACTTCCTCGATGAATAGGTTGCAACGGTATATGCGTTCAAACTTCCAGTTGCCGTCTTCTTCCTGCTTGGTGCGCAGGCGGTCGCTCGTGTAGCGGTCGTTGGCAAGCACTTCAATCTGGTTGTCGGTGCCGTTGTCGTTGCCATAAGGGCCGTAAGACCAGTTGCTGGCCGATTCAAGTATGTTTGGGTACTCGTCGTCGATGTAGGCGAGCAATTGTGCCTCAGAACTGAAGTATTGTTCCGGTGCCAGGTTCGACATCGGCTCGCGGTCAAGGAAATCCTCGCACGATGTGCCTCCTATTGTCAGTGTCGCCACAAGCATCGAGCCGAGTATGATATTTTTGTATGTTTTCATTGTTGTTTTCGTGTTTTTAGTTATTACATAGTGATTGAAACTCCGAACGACCAAGTGCGGGCCAACGGGTATGCGTTACCGCCACTCTTGATATAGCTGTTTGCATTGCTGTCGGTGTTACCGCCGGTAAGCGTTTCGGGGTCGAATATCTTCGACAGGCCGGTGCCGGTCCACAAGTTTTCGCCAGAAACGAATACGCGTATGTTTTCAAGATAAATCTTGTTCACGATGTTCTTCGGCAACGAGTAACCGATTTGCAGGTTTTTCAAGCGAATGTAAGAGGCATTTTGCAGATAGCGCGTCTGTGTCTCTTGGTTCTTGCGAGAGTTAAACAATGGACGTGGATAATATGCGTCGGTGTTGGCCGGGATAATCCTGTCGGGCAGACCGATGTCGGTTGCGCGGAAGTAGTCTTCATGCTCAACGAGACCTGTTGACCACCATACGTTGTCAACGGCACCCCAGAACATGTTACTATTCTGGAAGTAGTCGCGTTTCATAACGCCCTGGAAGAATGCCCTGATGTCGAATCCCTTATAAGAAGCGTTGATGTCGATACCGAATTTGTAGCGAGGAGAGCTGTTGCCTATTACCTTCAAGTCGCCATGGTCTTCGATGGTCTCTGCTCCCATGGTGATGCCCGGCTTGCCGTCGAGGTCGGCATACATGATATCGCCTGCTGCCCATTCTGTGCCGCGAGGCTGTCCGCCTACTGCGTCAAGGTGAGCCTGCATCTCTTCGTTGGTTTTTGCGATGCCTACGGTTTCAAAACCCCATATTTCGTTGATTTCATGGCCTTCGAGGTAAGTCCATATAGAACCTGTCGGGTTGCCCGGGTAGCGGTCGATGATGGTCTTGTCGTCGCTGAGCAAGAACTTGACACCGTAGCTCAATCCAAACGATGTGCGGTCGTTCCATGCTATTTGCAATTCCCAACCACGGGTCTGCAAGTCGCAGTTGTTTGACGACGGTGCAGCGAGACCAAGCGTGTTGGGCAGCTCGGGTGCCGGACCCACCATGTTCTTGGTATAACGCGTGAAGTAGTCAAACGATCCGGTCAGGCGGTTGTTTAACAGACCCCAGTCAAGGCCGACGTTCCATGTGCGCACGGTTTCCCATGTGAGCATTGTACTTACCAGTTCGTTAACCCACGACGTGTTGGGTTTCAAGCCGTTCTGCAGCCAGCTGCCATAGGCCTGGTTGGTGGTCATGGTGCGATAGGTAGGATACCAACCGGTGGTGTTCATGTTGCCAAGTTCACCGTAAGAGAAGCGCAGCTTCAAGGTGTTGCAAGTATTGATGTAGTCGGCCCAGAAGTCTTCTTGTGCGATGTTCCAACCTGCCGAGAACGAAGGCGACCATTGCCAGCGGTTTCCGCGGCGGAAACGAGAAGAACCGTCGTAACGCAAGTTACCTTCAAACAGGTATTTGCCACGATAGTCATAGTTGATGCGGCCGAAGAAACCTACCGATGCCCACTGGTTGCGGTAACCGCCGACTTCGGGAACACGCTCGCTGCCGTCGCCGGCCGTGTTAATCATAAGGTCGAGTTCGGGCAATGTCTCGTCTTGCATGCCATAAGCTTTTGCATCGAAATACTTTTGGCGCATTTCTTCTGATTGGAAACCCACGAGAACCTTGAAGTTATGGTCTTTGTTGATGTCGAATGCGTAGCTCGAATAGATGTTCCAGTTCATGTAGTTGTTGGTCATGGTGCTTTGGAACAGGCTGTTGGTGCCGTTGGTGTTGATGATTTCGCCGTTCTGGTCGTGGTTGTAAACCGGCAGCGACACTTCGCGCACTTCGTCCTTGTCGATGCTGTAGTTGAATTCTACGTTGGTAACCCAGTTCTTGATAGGCTCGATTACCAATGCGGCCTGTTGATACAATTGGTCGGTCTGGACTTCGCGGTTGCCGCCAAGTGCAAGCATTGCAGCCGGAGCCTCGGCAAATGCGTTGAAGAAGTATCCGCGCTCGTCATAAACCGGTATGTTGGGCCACGTCTGGCGGCCAAGCTTTTCATACATGCCGCCGCCGAATTGCGTCGGGCGTTCCAAGTCGGCGCGAACAAAGCGGGTGCTGTAGTTCAGCTTCAACCAAGAAGTAACGTCCAAGCTGATTTTACCGGTGGCATTGAAGCGTTCCAATTTGTCGTCGGCAGGTTCCAAGAGACCGTTTTGGTTCAAGTAGCCGAGCGAAGCATAGATGCTGTATTTGTCGCCGCCGCCGCTGAAGCTGATGTTGTGTTCTTGTGAGAAACTGGTCTTGTACATTGCGTCAAACCAGTCGGAATTGGCAAATGCGTAGTGCCACGGGTCTTGCCAGCTGCCGTATTTGTCGGTATAGTCGAGACCGCCGCGGTTGCCGCCTCCTGCAGCCTGGAAGTCGAGCATCTCCTGCATAACCTCGTTGGTGAAGTGCTGGCCTTGTCCGGCATTGGTTGCGGCCTGGTTGAAGAAGTTGGCAAATGCATAAGAGTCCATCATCTTTGGCAGGTGGTTAGGACTCGAGAAACGGAAACTGTTGTTGTAGTTAACCGTTGCTTTGCCTTTGTGTCCCTTTTTGGTCGTCACCAAGATTACGCCAAAGGGGGCGCGTGAACCGTAGATTGATGCTGCGGCGGCATCCTTCAAAACCGAAATGCTTTCTATGTCTTGCGGGTTGATGGTGTTGATGTCGCCTTCCATACCGTCGATAAGTATCAGCGGAGAGCCGCTTGAACCCTGGCCTATGGTACCGTCGCCACGGATGTTAAGGCTCATGTCCTTGTCAAGCTCACCTGTGTTGGCCGAGATGTTAAGACCCGGAACAAGTCCTTGCAGGGCTTGGGTTGCCGTGGTCACCGGACGAGCTTCGATATCCTTGGCGGTTGCAATGCCTACCGAACCGGTCAAGTTTGTCTTTTTCTGGGTGGCGAAACCCACTACTACCACTTGGTCGAGCATGGTATCCTGCTCTTGCAGGGTAATGCTCATGCCGCTTGAGGCCTTGACCGTTTGTGGTGTCATGCCCACGTAGGAAATTGACAATTCTGCTCCGGGACTGACTTTTAAGGTAAAATTACCATTAGCGTCGGTAGCCACACCATTCGAGGTGCCAACTTCCATAACGCTTGCTCCGATAACAGGTATTCCGTTTGAGTCTGTCACTGTACCCGATGCGGAAACTTTGGCTTCCTGCAAGGCTTCGGCTCCAACCGGAGAATTCGAAGCTCTTGCCACTGTCATACCGCCTATCGACATGGTACAACAGATTAAAGCAACGATTAATTTCTTAGCTTTCATTGATAATGGTTTTGGTAAATAATTAGGTTTATTTTAATTTATGGTATTGTCCTTCTTTTGGTTAGAGATAATACTTGTCTCGCAAATGTATTTATTTTGTTGAACAATTGCAAGTAATTTTAGCTTTTGACGCACGATTTTTTTAATAAAATCAAATTTGCCGACTTGGTACATAAAAGTGAATACATTTAATATGTTTATTTTCAATATTTTATTAAGTTTTGTGCGTCTCTAACCAAGAGACGCACATTTGTGTTAAATAAATTTAAAACAATAAGTGTTTCCACTATTTTATAGTCAATAGATGTGAATTTGGCGATACTAATGATTTGCTTTATATTTGCAAACAAGCGATATATAAGATAGTCATGGATGTTTTGTTAATAATTTTAAGCATTTTGTGCCTGCTTGTCGGATTGGCTGGATGCATAGTTCCTGCGTTGCCCGGCCCCCCGCTGTCATATGTGGGCTTGTTGTTGCTGCATTTTACCGATGTGGTAGAGTTCTCGACCGCACAGCTTCTGATATGGCTCGTCGTGGTGGTAGTCATACAGTTGCTCGATTATTTCGTGCCTATGCTTGGTACAAAGTATTTCGGCGGCACAAAGTGGGGATCGCGCGGATGCATAATAGGTACGGTAATAGGGCTGTTTTTTATGCCGTGGGGGATATTGCTCGGCCCCTTCCTCGGTGCGTTCATAGGCGAGTTGCTCGGTGGCGGCAAAGCATGGCACGCTCTTAAGTCGGGCTTTGGCTCGCTTGTGGGCTTCCTTGTCGGCACGGTTTTGAAATGCGTGGTTTGTGGCTATTTTATCTGGCAGGCCGTTGCAGTATTGTTGTGACGGGCTGCTACTTCACCTCGAAGCTAATGCAGTATTCATAGCTTTCCCCCTCTTTTAGCTGAACGGCAAGCACAAGGTTGCCGGGAGTCTCGGGGACGACTGTCATGCTTATGGCTCCGGTTTCGGCATCGGTCGCCCAAGTGCGGTACCATTTGCCGTCGTTGATGATTGCCCATTTTGCGCCGTTGCGCGGGCGCAGCGTGAAAGTGTAGCTTTTTCCCGCTTGCAGTGTGCCATTCAATGGCATCTCGTCGATTGCGCAGTCTCCTGCCGTGTCGTAGAATGCAGGCAGGCTCTTGACCGAGCCGTTGCGAACGGCTTCGAGCAGTTTGGCTCCGTCAATGCCGTGCTTGCGCAGCGCTTCGGCATCGAAGTTGTCGAGCCGGGAGACCTCGGGCATTAGCAACGGGTCGTAGGCTTCAAGTTTAGCCAGGTCGTCGGCAGTGGGAGTGGCAATGTTGTATTCTATGATTGTGGCATATTTCTGCCCGTCTGTTTTTAAGCCTAAGTGCAAGTTGCCGGCCGAGGAGGGAGTGTAGTCGATATAGTATGTGCCGTCCTGTAATTGCCACTTGTCGTGTAAGGTGTTGTCGATAAGTGCAATCACGCATTGTTCCGACTTTTGTATGGCAAATCGGTAACGTTCTCCCACTCGCAGCGTTCCTTGCATCGGCATTTCGGTTATGCGCAACTTTCCCACGCCACTGTTATAAATGTTGGGAAGGTCGGCATTCCCGCTCATGCATAGGTTGAATATTTCCTCGGCATCCAAGCCATACTCTCCCCACATGGGCTTTATGGCAGGCAATGCCTCGAATTGTGTGCGACCGATGGGCTGTGGCAGCATCTGGAATCTTTCGTCGTCGGGGAAGTGGGTGAAAATCATCCAGTATGGGTTGACGTGGAACCACGAATTGTCGTTCTTGCTGCGCGTGAATTCAGAGCCATCGACCGAGCCTGCACCCCATGTGGGGTCAATCATTATTCCCGTGTTGTCGCCTTCGACAATGGCAAAAATCCACGCATGGCCTTCGGTATGGTCGTCCGACGGCTTGGCATCGCCACGGACGATGACGGTTTTCATCCCTACGGCTTCGGCAAGCCTGTAGAACAGTTCGCTATAGGCCTGGCACACACCTTTGCGTTGCTCCCAACACCGGTCGGCGGTATAGATGCTGAACGATGTGTCGTAGCTGATGTTGTCGCAAAGCCAGCGGTATATGGCTTTGGCCTGCTCATACTTGTTGTGGCATCCCGACGTGATTTGCCGTGCCACTTGGGTGTAGTCGTATTTAGTGGGCGAGATTTGGGGGGCGTCGATGACTTGCGTCCACCCCGCTGTCGCGATAAACAATGCAAATGCAGCCAACCACAGTCTTTTCATAAATCTATTGTATTACAGGTCGTATTGCAAATGTACGTAAAAAACGGCAAAATTTGTATTTTTGGCAAAACATTGCTATGTTTGTGAAAAATAAATTGACGTGTGATTATGGCATTTGCAGAAAAGTGTAACGACATCTTTGACGAAGCCACGGTAGAATACCATCGCTTCGACAACATAGATGCCACGCCCCGGAATCCCTATGCCGAGGGCAGCATAGAACGTGAATTGTTTGTAAAAAACTGGATTGATGCCGTGCAATGGCACATGGAAGACATCATACGCGACCCGGGCATAGACCCTGTGGGCGCACTTGAACTGAAGCGCCGCATCGACCGCTCAAACCAGGAGCGTACCGACCTCGTGGAGCGCATCGACAGCTATTTCCGCGATAAGTACAAAGACGTGAAAGTGTTGCCCGGCGCGACCATCAACACCGAGAGTCCGGCTTGGGCCATCGACCGCCTGTCGATTTTGGCTTTGAAGATTTACCACATGCGTCAAGAGGCAGAACGCGCCGATGCCACCGAAGAGCATCGCGGGCGGTGCGCATCGAAGCTTGCTGTGCTGCTCGAACAGCGTAAAGACTTGACCACGGCCATCAACCAACTGCTCGACGACATTGCCGCCGGCAGGAAATACATGAAGGTGTATTGCCAGATGAAGATGTATAACGACCCGGCGACGAACCCGGTGCTATATGCAAAGAAGCAAGGGTAGCGACAGGTATCGCAATGTGCTTGTCGTCCGCTTCTCGGCATTGGGCGACGTGGCCATGACTATTCCGGTGGTTTACTCGGTGTGCATGGAGAATCCGTGTACACGTTTCGTCATGGTCACGCAGAAAGTGGCATCGACGCTCTTTATCAACAAGCCGTCGAATCTGGAGGTTCGCGGCGTGGACGTAAAGGTCGAATATCGTGGCATAAAAGGGCTGATGCGCTTAAAGCGCGAGCTTGTGAAGGAGTATGACATCGACCTGTTTGTCGATTTGCACGACGAGTTCCGTTCTTGGATGTTCGGGGCGTTGTTCCTGCTTGGAGGCATCAGGGTGCTGCATTACAAGAAAGGCCGCCATGGAAAGCATGAACTCACGCGCAAGCATAACAAGCACATGCTTCCGCTCATATCGTCGCGCGCCCGATACCGTGAAGTGTTTTATCGTGCAGGGTTTGCCACCGACGACCTGTTCATGTCGATTTTTGGCGAAGAAAAAGCCAAGCCGGAGTCGTATAAGTCGATTTACCCTCCCAAGCGGCAAGGCGACTTGTGGATAGCCATCGCCCCGTTTGCCAAGCACAAAGGAAAGATTTACCCCATGCACCTCATGCAACAGGTGGTTGACACAGTGGCTCGGTGGTCGTGCGTGAAAGTATTCTTGATGGGTGCGGGCGAGCAGGAGAGCCGCATAATGGATGGTTGGGCATCGAAATACGACAATGTTAAGAATCTTGCCGTGAGGCGTTATGGCTTTCCCGGCGAACTGGCATTGCTGAGCAACTGCGACGTGATGGTGTCGATGGACTCGGCCAACATGCACCTTGCGTCGCTCGTGAGGCTGCCGGTGGTGTCGGTATGGGGTGCGACACATCCTTATTGCGGATATCTGGGATGGCATCAAGAGGAGCGCAATGCCGTGCAGCTTAACTTGCCGTGTCGTCCATGCTCGGTACTCGGCGACAAGCCGTGTATGCGAGGCGACTATTTCTGCTTGTCGGGCATCCAGCCTCAGATGATAGTAAACCAGATTCGCAAAGTCCTTTCCGAGAAGGGAATAACTGTTTAGCAAAGGCAGTTTGCCGAGAAGAGGGCATAGCTATTTGCAGTGTGCGTGTAACGACGGTTATGTGCTGGGACTAACGAATGTTACATAATTGTAACTTGTTATGCGCGGCGCATATGGATGCAAAAATGCCCGAAATGTGTAAAATCAAGTCGGTAAGGTAATTAAGAAAGCCAAAATGTGGCATGAATATAGTTAAACGCAGTGTTTGTTAACATAAAGAGGTTAAAAACGCACTCATTGCTTAATAAAAGAAAAAAAAACTAACGTTGTTTAATATTTGTTCCTTATATTTGTATTGAGTTTTATAAACACATTAAACAACGCTTATGAACATCAATCTAAAGCATTTGGTAATCACATTGTTGCTTGCATTGGGCGGTATAGCCTCGGTGCTTGCGCAATCAACGGTGAGCGGGAAGCTCATTGACGAAGAGACTGGCGAGCCATTGATAGGTGCCACGGTTCAAGTAAAGGGTGATCCGGCACAGGGTGCAGCCACAGACTATGATGGTGCTTTCACTTTGAAGGTGAAGCAACGCGGATCTACACTCGAATTCAAGTATATCGGTTATGAAAACCACACGGAAAAGTTGCCCGACAAGGCTACCGTGGACTTGGGTACGATATCCATGAAGAGCGATTCGAAAATGCTGAGCGACGTGATTGTGACTTCTCAGATAGCCATTCAGCGTCGCACGCCTGTTGCAGTTTCGAATGTGTCGTTTGAAGAGATAGACGAGAAACTCGGTACGCAGGAGTTTCCCGAAATCCTTAAGACAACTCCGGGCGTTCATGCTCAGAAGGATGGCGGCGGCTTCGGCGACTCTGAAATCTATATGCGCGGTTTCTCTAACGAGAACATCGGTGTGATGGTTAACGGTGTGCCTATGAACGACATGGAATGGGGCGGCATATATTGGAGCAACTGGACCGGGCTTACCGACGTGACCACCGTGATGCAGACGCAGCGCGGTATGGGTGCCTCGAAGGTGTCGATTCCTTCGGTGGGCGGTACCATCAATATTGTCACGAGCGGCATCGAGTCGAAACGCGGTGGCACAGCATACTACCAACTGGGCAACGACGGCTATAACAAGGTGCTTTTCAAGGCTTCGACCGGCTTGTTGCCTCACGACTGGTCGGTGACGCTGCTTGGCTCGCGCACTTGGGGTCAAGGCTACGTGCAGGGTGCCGACTTTGAAGGCTACACATGGTTTGTGAACGTGGCAAAGCGTTTCGGCGACAATCACCAGTTGTCGTTCACCGCATTTGGATCTCCGCAAACTCACTATCAGCGCGACGGCGCATTGAAGATTGCCGACTGGCAAATGATAGAGCGCACATATGGCGTGAAGAACTACAAGTATAACTCAACATACGGTTTCGACAACAACGGAGAACGCCGTTCGTCGGAATATAACTTCTACCACAAGCCTCAATTGAGCTTGAACCACCAGTGGATTATAAACGAGAAGTCGTCGCTCAGCACGGTGTTCTATGTCTCGCTTGGCCGTGGCGGAGGCTACTCAGGACAAGGCAACGAATATTTCGGATATAGCCATCGTGACTGGTATGGAGCAAATTATGGCGAATTGCAGACTAAATACAGAAAGTCGGACGGTACGTTTGACTATGGCGCAATCCAAGACCTCAATGCCGCAAGCGAAAATGGCTCGATGCTTGTGATGAGCGAGTCTAAGAACTACCACAACTGGTACGGGTTGATCTCGACATATTCTACACGTTTCGCCAACTACTTTGACTTCTATGGCGGCATCGATTTTCGCTACTACAAGGGTATCCACACCAATGAAATCAACGATCTTTACGGAGGCAGCTATTTCATCGATTATACCCGTGGCGACGTTGACGTGGCAAACAATGCCAATGCGGCCAACGACAGTTGGGTATATGAGAAACTTGGCGTGGGCGACGTGGTTTATCGCGACTACGACGGCCACGTGATGCAGTATGGCGCATTCTTCCAGACCGAGTATAACAAAGACCGTTGGTCGGCATTCGTTGCCGGTTCGTTGTCAAATACCGGCTACTGGCGTTACGACCGCTTCTATTATGACGAAGCTCATGCCAAGAGCGACACCAAGAGCTTCATGGGCTTTACCGCCAAGGGTGGTGCAAACTTCAATATCGACAAGCACAATAACGTGTTTGCCAACATCGGTTACATCAGCCGTGCGCCCAAGTTCTCGGGCGGCGTGTTCTTGACTTCTACCTACAGTAACGTAATAAACAAGGACGCAAAGAATGAAAAAGTATTCTCGATAGAAGCCGGTTACGGTTTCCGCAACAGTTGGTTTACCGCCAATGTCAATGCCTACTGGACCCGTTGGCTCGACAAGACCATGACAAAGAGCGGCGAACTTGCCAATCGTACAGAATATTTCATGAACATGACCGGCGTGAATGCTCGCAACATGGGTATCGAAGTCGATTTGAAGATTCGTCCTACCAACTGGCTCGAAATATGGGGTATGGCTTCTATCGGCGACTGGACTTGGACCGACGACGCCACCGGTTATGCGTTCAATAACAATGGCGTGCCTGTGACGATAGATGGCGCCACAACTACACTTGGCGCTCCCGACCACCTTAAGTCAACAATCTTACTCGAAGGGGTTCATCAAGGCGGCTCGGCCCAGATGACATTTGGTGCCGGTGCAACGTTCAAGATTACAAAGGCCATCCGCGTAGGATTTGACTGGACTTATTATGGCAACAACTATGCTTACTATTCGTTGTCGGGCAGTGCCTTGAAACTGAATGGCGAAACCACCGTATATGACCCGTGGAAGATTCCGGCAGCAAGCACCGTTGACCTTAACGCAAGCTACCGCTTCAAGATTGGCGGGTTGGATGCTACCTTGTCGGGCAACGTCAACAACCTGTTCAACTACCAGTATATTTCCAAGGCATGGAATCCTAACAATTCTACCGAGCAGGCTACTGCCGAGAATATTTATTGCTACTATGCCTTCGGTCGCACATATAGCATGAAATTGAGGATTAATTTCTAATCAAAAAGGAATAAATGAAGATTATGAAGAACAAGATATTTTCAGTATCGTTGGTGGCACTGGCTTCGCTGGCAGTGGTATCGTGTGACGACTACAACGACCAGTTTAATCTCGACGACACCATCACCGATGTGCGCAATGTGACGATTACGCTCAGCTCGAGCGACTATGGTGCAATCGCAAGCAACAGTGATAACCAGAAGATTGCCGCCGACCGTGATGCCGAACAGGGCGGCACAACCTATGCCGACGCTCTCGCAGCAGTAGGTGCCAACGGTTATTTCTCCACTCTTGCCGCTCCCGAGGATTATATACCGGCTTTCCTTGCTTCGTCTAACGATTATCGCCTTGCCGACGTGGGTTCACGCTTCACCGTGAACGTGAATTATTACAAGGATCCGTCGGGCTACTTGGCCGACTTTGGCAACATAGGCACTTATGATTTTACCGAAGACGACTACAAGGGCGTGTGGGGAGATGCCGTCAAGGCAAGTTATCTCACGCCTGCAACGTTGTCGCAAATCCCCGGTGTACTTGGCAACGCCGTTGCCGATGCCGAAGATGGCGACATGGTGGTAGTGAATTATGCTTATTCAGAGAACGAGCCGAGCGTGGGTGGTGGAAGCGGTGACGATGAGCCTTCTTACACTCCTATATCTGATGTTGTTGCCAATACCGGCGGTGGCAATTACACCGTTCAGGGTACAGTGGTGGCAACATATGCACGCGGTTTCCTTGTTGGCGACGAGACGGGCGAGATTCTTGTTTACCTCAATGCCACTCCTAACTATTCGGTGGGCGATATCGTAAGCGTGAGCGGTACCACCACTCAATACAGCGGGTTGATGCAGTTCCCCAATTCGTCGGAGATTACATTGCTTGGCCGGGAAGAAGCTTTCAGTTATCCTTCTCCCGAGACCTTGGATGGAGCAGCTCTTGACGCTTACGTGAGCAGCCCATCGGTAAAATACGTGACCTACACGGGAACACTCAGCATCAGCGGATATTATTACAATGTGACCGTGGATGGCGCAAGTGCAGCAACCGGCAGCATACAATATCCGGTTTCGGGCGTAGTTGATAAGAGCCTTGACGGCAAGGAAGTTACTGTAACAGGTTATCTTATAGGCGTGAGCGGTAGCGGTTATACCAACACCATGGCAACTACCGTGGTTGTTGCCGACGGGTCAAGTGCAGGATACACTCCTGTGGGCTTGGTCGCTTATGCCGACGGCGGAAATTACTCGGTGCGTGGCGTGGTGGCCGCGACTTACGACCGTGGCTTCCTTTTGACCGATGGCTCGGGCTACATACTGGTGTATAAGAGCGATACGGGAATGGCTGCCGGCGACGTGGTTACCGTGAGCGGAAGTGTTTCAGAGTATGGCGGGTTCAACCAGTTCAGCTCTTCGGCCGAAGTGGCGAAGGTTGACGATGGCGAATTCAACTTGCCTTCTCCTCGTCCGTTGGACGCTGCTGCCATGGAAGCTTATCTTACGGCTCCTTACATAGGTCTTGTTACCTATGAGGGCGTGCTTGAAATAGACGGCAATTATAAGAATATAATAATCGATGGCACAAGCAACGTAGAGGGCAGCTTGTCGTATGCAACCGTTGACGAGTCGCTCAATGGCCAACGTGTGGTTGTCACGGGCTATGCGATAGGCACTTCGGGTGGCCGTTTCTTCAATACGATGGTAACTTCGGTAGAAGCCGCTACGGCTGCCAATACTGCAATGCTGCGCGCAGCAGTGGGCAACATATCCACTTCCGAGCCTAACACTTCGGCTCTGTACGTTTATAATGGTTCGTCGTGGAGCGAATACACCACCGATGCCGCAGCCATCGCAGTGCTTTCGCCTGCCGTTTATTCGCAATATGGAAGCGATGAAATTTCGGACGACGACATCGATGCCGTGGCTGCTGCCTATCTCTCGCAGAACATGCCTTATGTGGTGGCCGACGGTTCGCTCGCAGCCGTGGTTTACAACTCGGGCAGCATGGCAGTTAAGGAATATACCTTTAGCCAGGGAATGTGGACTCCGTCGCTTGATTACGAGGTGAT